>CAZETZ010000069.1:0-15693 GCA_964514735.1 uncultured Acidobacteriaceae bacterium
CGTTTGTTCCTTTGGGGTCAACGTTTACAAGCACGGATAAAATGTTGTACCCTCCACCCGCGTGATTTCCGAACTCAACTTCATAGAATCCCTTGGGCAAGTGCTTGATGTTGAACTCGCCATTGGCATTCGGTTCGACCGAAGCGATCTTCGTTTGTCTTTTCCTGTTCTCGTCCGGTGGCATTGAATCATCTTGGCTCAGTTGTGCGTTGTCATAGACGTCCACCCAGACCAGGGAGATGACGTCCCCCATGGGGCCGGCCACCCTACCACGAATCGCTCGCACTGGCTGCTCATAGCGCACAGTGTTGTGAATAACGACCGCGAAAGCGAGACTGACGAGGAGTAGGGGACCAACCAAAATCAGCGCAATCTCTCGCACATTCTTGGTTAGCATGTGCGAATTTTATGCTGACTCTCAACGAAGTTCCACCATTCTTGACGTTAATAGACGATTACGGCGGGTGGCCCCACAACTCGTACAAAAGTGTAACTCTAGAGAAATTCCTCATTCTCAATCTTGGGGTGGCCCATTTCTCGCGCCTTTTGCGAGAAGTGGGATCTCGCTCGAAGAACAAATCTTATTCTTCTGGTTTAAGCATCTGGATCGTGGATAGGCCACACATCTCGAAAGCCGCGAGATATGGGGCACCTGGACGGATTCACTTTTCCTTCATTTCACTCTCGGCCACAGATATGGGCCACTCGCCCGCCGCCAAACAAGTTTCCTGCCATGTACCGTAGGTCACACACAAGGTGTAAAGAACAACGCCGCCATGGTAAAAGCCAGCCTCTTCACAGCATCGATGACCAGCTTCGATTTGCTCGGGTGAAATTGGATGATGGTATTTCCAGTCTCGCCGGAAATCCTCTAGGAACTGACGGGACTTCACGCGAACGCGAGTACCGACCGGAAATTGTTCTTGATAGGGTGGCACAGGCTTATTCCAAACGCATTATGCCATCAAAGGGTCGGATCGTTATTGTTAATAAGCGATTACGCTCACCACTTCGTAAGGACTTTCCGATAGCCTATCAGCGCCATTCACGCCTTCCGACCAACAGGTTACATTATCTGTGAGTGGACTTCGGGGGAGGGCTGCTCAACAACGTCCCAAGGCTCAAATCGAGTCTGGGGCGTTTCGTTTTGGACTGAGACCTCAATTTTTCGAGCAAAAATCAGCCCAAACCCCTCTGCCCCCCGTTGTTTGGGGAACACGTGACCAAAGTTACTGGTGACCTGGCTCGAACCTGCTCCAAGTGCCATATAATCACAACTTAAGCCCCCATCAAGTGAGCGTGAAGCCTGCGTTCTTGCGTGTGAAGCAACCAAAATGGCAGCGAAGATAGAGAAGATCGTCGAAAAAGTGGTCGCGCAGGTGATGGAAAGCCATATGGCTGCGGCGCGGCAGGAGCTTGTGGACCGTGTGCTGGCCGAACTCCAGCCCCACCTTGGCTCCGGAGGCGAAGCTTCCGGCGGCGGTAGCGCAACCGATTTGCTGGCCGCTGTGACCGCGATTCAACTGGGAACCACGCAGCGCGAAATTCTGCGCAGCCTGCTCGATAGCATGGGAAAGTACAGCGGCCGTTCCGCCCTCTTCGTAGTAAAAGGTGGCGCGGCAAGCGGATGGCAAGGACGCGGCTTCTCCAACAACGACGCCATCAAAGACATTCAGCTCGACACACAGAACGGGGCTGCGGCGCGTGCCTTACAGTCGCGGGCGGTGATCACGGGAAGCTCCAAGGATATGGGTGGTGCATTCGTATCGGCTTTGGGCAAACCATCCCCCGATCAAGTGATCGTCCTACCTCTTTTATTAAAGGACAAGATTGCGGCCTTGGTTTATGCCGATGGCGGCGACCTGGGATTGCTCGATTCCGCATCCTTGGAAGTTTTGGTATTGAGCACCAGCGCATGGTTGGAAGTGGCCTCGCTGCGCAAAGTTTCGCAACGCGATCCTGGCGATGCAGGCGCATCGGAACCGCAGGAATCCGCCCCAGCAGTCCAAACCACACAGTCGTTCAATGATCCATTTGCCGCGCATGCGCCGAGACACACGGCAGCTCCAACCGCAGCCGCCCAACCGGTAGCGATGGCTGAATCCTCTGCCAGCGCAGCAGCAGCGCCGGCGACTGATCCCTTTGCGGGTCTGTCACCGGAAGACGCCGACCTCCACCGCAAGGCCCAGCGTTTCGCCCGCCTGCTGGTGGATGAAATCAAGCTCTACAACCAGGTCAAAGTTTCCGAAGGACGCAAAAACAAAGACCTCTACGACCGGCTGAAGGAAGACATCGAAAAAAGCCGGGGCACGTACCAAAAGCGTTACGGCAATACCTCCGCCGCCAGCGCTGATTATTTCACCAACGAGGTCGTTCGCAGCCTGGCTGAAGACGATGTTTCCATCATGGGCGCGAATTTTCGGCGATAATAGATAAATCGTGGTTGGGAAACTCCAGCGGTCATTCGGTATTTTTCTGTCCGTGTCTTTGACCGGCGTTTGTTTGTTTTCGCAGACTCCTACAAAACCCCCCGCCCCAAAAACCGCTCCACACCCCCGTCGCGCAGTGGCGCACCAGGCGCGCAAGCGCAGTTCTCCCCGCCTGCGCCGCATGCATCAGGCGTTTGTAGCCTCATCGGACCTGAGGCTGATGGCGCGGCAGTTGTTACAGGACCGCATGCCCGCGGCCTACGCAGGAGTGGAAGCCTACGCCCGCAAGCACACCAAGGAAGACGCCGGCGCCCTCGCCTGGCTGGTCCTGGGATACGCGCGCTTGCAGGACAACGACGGTCCCAGGGCGATTGATGCCCTAAACCGTGCCAGGCCCCTGGCAGGAGACCTTGGCGATTACGTGGACTACTACTTGGCTTCCGCGTATTTACAGGGCGGGCGCAAGGCGGAGACGATTGCCCTGCTCGTGGACTTCGATACGAAATATCCCGACTCGGTCTTGCTGCGCGACGTTCACCTGCAATACGCCAACGCCATGATGTCGGATGGCAACCCTGGGGAGGCCGCCGCCATTCTGGAAAAGCAGCGCTTGCCCATCCGCGCCGACATCGAATTGGCCCTGGGACGCGCTTACGCAGCGGACGGTCGTCACGACAAGGCCGTGATCGCTCTGCGCAATCTCTACCTCACCATGCCGGTGAGTCCGGAAGCGGCGCAGGCGCAAGCTGAACTCAGGCGGCTTGAATCTTCCGGAGTCAAGGTCATACCACCCACGCCGGGCGAGCTCAGGATCCGCGCCGACTTGCTCTTCCGTGGCCGGCAGTATTCCGAAGCGGCGGCTGACTATCAGGCGCTTCTGAGTGTCGCGGATCCACCCGACCGTCCAGCGATTCAACTGGCTTATGGAGTCGCGTTGAATCGCGCCGATCGTGAGCGCGATGCCAAACGGGTCCTCGATTCGGTTCAGAACCTGACGCCGGACCAGGAGGCGGAACGCCAATACAATCTGGCCACCATCGCGCGCGCGCAAAACGATGAGGCCGCGGTTGTGAAATATACCGGCCAGGTCCGTGCCGCCTCTGCCCAAAGCCCCTCGCTGGAACAAGCCTTGCTGCTTACGGGAAACATGTTCCTGGTGAAGCCCGACTATGACCGCGCCATCGATGCCTATCGCGAGCTTGCCACCCGTTTCCCCAATGGCGCGCAAGGGCCATACGCGCACTGGAAAGTCGCGTGGCTTAGTCTGCGCATGGGCCGTAACGCCGATGCCCAACGTGAATTCGAGCAACAGATCGCACTCTACCCAAGTTCTCCTCAGGTCCCGGCTGCCCTGTACTGGCGCGCCCGCCTGGCAGAAGAAGAGGGCGATTTCGTCACCGCGTGGGCCTATTATCAGAAAGTTTCCGAGCGCTTCCGAAATTACTACTACGGGGAACTGGCGCGGCAAAGATTGAAGCCGATCAAGTCTCCGGATACACCTCCGCGCATCGCCCTCCTCGATCGGGTGCCGGCCATGGCGGAGAACTCCAAAGTCGCCCTGGATGAAGTTCCCTCCGACAATCTGCGCGTGCAGAAAGCGGAACTGCTTGCCAATGGCGCGCTGGTGGACTTGGCCATCAACGAACTGCAAGCGGCTGCCGCGGAAGAAAAAGGCAACTGGCTGCCGGCGGAAGCGGCCCGGCTCTACCAGGAAGTCGGTCGTCCGGATATGGCGCTGCGCACCCTCAAGCGTGCCGTGCCCACATATTTCGCGGTGGATTTGCCGGCATTGCCAAGGCCCTACTGGGAAGCGCTGTTTCCGCGTCCTTATTGGAACGACCTGAAGAAATATTCCTCCAGTAACGCGCTGGATCCGTTCCTGGTCGCCTCGCTGATCCGCCAGGAGTCTGAGTTCAACCCCAATGCGGTGTCCCATGCCAACGCCGTCGGACTGATGCAACTGCTGCCAAAAGTGGGCAAGGGCGTAGCCAAACAGGAAAAGATCAAACACTTTACCCCGCAGGCGCTGTTTACGCCGGAATTCAATCTCCGCCTCGGGACCCGCTATTTCCGCAGTATGGTCGACAAATTTGGATCGTTTGAATACGCGCTCGACGCCTACAACGCCGGAGCAGACCGCGTGGAAACCTGGATGAATTACGGCAAGTACCGCGATCCGCAGGAGTTTGTAGAATCGATCCCGTTCACCGAAACCCGCGAATATGTGCAGGCCATCTTAAGAAATGAGAGTGTGTACAAACAGTTATACGGCACTCCTTGACGCTGATCTTGAAATCAACCCATCAGTGGAATGTCAGTGTGCGGTATTTCATAAAGCGCAGGCATGATGCAAGTGGACCGAAGTGTGGAATCTTTCCGAATCCCAATCTATATCTTGTTCGCGCTGGCTATCGCGCTCTATTTGCTGCAAGCCTTCAGCCCTCTGCGGCTGAACAGCGACTCGATCTACTACTTGTCAATGGCGGACAGCGCTGCGGCGGGACACCGGTTTGTTCGGCACCAGCAACCGATCGGCTATCCGGTATTCATTTTTCTGTTGATCAAGGCGGGAATTTTTTGTTCGGCAACCATGGTCTTGGCGAATTTTCTGTTCCTGTTGGCGGGGCTGCGCTTGAGCTACCAGACCTTGCTGGCTTTGAACTTCAGCCGGTCACAGTCCCTCTGCGCGTGCCTGTTCACCTTGCTCTCGTTCACTGTGGTCAAGCATGTGACCCTGGGGATGAGCGACTTCCTGTTTTTCGCGTTGTCCGCGTGCGCGTGCTGGACCATCACTCGAAGCGGGTGGTGGAAATGGCTGGCGTTGGCGGTTTGTTTTGTTTGCGCAGTCGAAGTCCGCTTCATTGGCTTGAGTCTCATCTTCCCCATGGCGGCCATTGCTTTCCCGCGCATAAGAAAAAACCGCACTGCCCTGGTTCTTGCGGGGATGGGACTTGTGCTTGCGCTCGGAGTCGGGTCCTGGGCCGGCCATAACTACTTTTCGGACAACCTGAAATTGCTGCATCGGTTCGGGATCCCGCGTTTCATTGTGCGGGCTGTGGTAAACCATTCTCAGGATTTTGGCGAGCTGGCCCTCAATGCTCCGGTTTCCAAGCTGCCCCCGCTCTTTCACTCCTTCGTGATTATCGTGGGCCTGTGCGCCATGCTGTTGTTTTTCGTGGGGACCGTCAAGATATGGCGGCAATCGCAATGGCTCCCTCTTTATTTACTTGGGGGATGCCTGTTGATCTTTCCCTGGCCATACAGCGACCCTCGCTTCTGGCTGCACGTAATGCCGTTTGTGTACTGCGCCATGGGATTAGGCCTGTCTGCCCTCATCCAGAAAATGAACCTCGATCTTAAGTCCATGGCCAGAATCATCCCTCTCGCCTACGCAGTCGCGTTCTGTTCCCTCGGTGTCCTCGCTCTGGGGTACAGCACCTGGCTCACTTTTTCCGGGTCCCAGTTCCCCTATCGCTATGGAGATGGAATGCTGCGTCCCGTATATCTGGCGGGATGTTCGTCACAAATGGAGGACCCCGCACAAAGTCTCGCGCTCCATTTGCTTCAGGAATACGAATGGCATTGCCCGGCGACTCCGCAAGCAACTGGGAGTCTCAAGTAGGCAGAGGTGATTTAAACAGATTTCTCCGTCGCCGGCGCTTTGCTGAACAGAATTTCAATCACCAGCAATCCTGCTCCCACCACGATCGCGCTGTCGGCCACATTGAACGCCGGCCACTGATGGTCCCCGATATAGAAAAGGAGAAAATCCACCACCCGTCCGCTCAGCAGCCGGTCCCACAGATTGCCCATGGCGCCGCCGAGAATCAGCGACAGGCCGATGCCGGTGGTGTTCATCGAATGGCTGTTCCGCCACAGCAGGGTGGAAACAATGGCCAGCGCAATGATCGAGAACAGCACCAGCACCGCGATCTTCCACTGCGAGGGCGAATCCGCAAACAGGCCGAAGGCAGCGCCGGTGTTCTGCACATGCGTAATGCGGAAGAAGCTGGGAATGACCTGAATACTGTCATACAGGGCAAGGTTCTTTGCCACCACCCATTTTGTGACCCGGTCCAGGCACAAAACCGCCAAAGCAATCAGCAGATGATAACGGCGCATGAGATGCAGATTCATACAAGACTACTCAGATCATAAAACAGACCCGCACAGCGTTTGTCATTCCGACAAGGAGCGCAGCGACGCGGAGAATCCGCTTTTTGCTGGCGCCATCCCGTGTCCCACCCCAAAATAAAGCAGGTTCCTCGCGCAAAACCGCGCTCGGAATGACAAAATGGGTCAAGGTCCCTTATTCCCCCTCAATTTCCTTCAGGACCGCGCTGCACCGCTCACAAACTGTCGGATACTTCGGGTCTTTGCCAACCTCTATCGAGTAATTCCAGCAGCGCTCGCACTTCTGTCCATCGGCCTTATCTACCTGGACGCTGACTGCGCTCGATCCGTTGCCTGACGCGGCCTTTTGTAAAGAAACCTGCGAGACAATGAATAAATACCGCAGTTGTTCTTTATAGCGATCAAGCACGGAATAAGTGGGACCGGAAGCGTTCAAAATTATTTTGGCTTCAAGCGCTTTGCCGATCAGTTTCTGGTTGCGCGCTTCTTCCAGCGACTTCAATACTTGCTCACGAATGCCGCGCAGGGCTTTCCAATCTTCCTGTTGATTGGGATCGATAACAGCCACGTTGGCCCCAAGAATTTCGGAGGAGGCGGGGAACTTTTCCAAATGCACGCTGCTCGAACGCCTGCCCGGCAAATATTGCCAAACCTCATCACTCGTAAAACTTAGGATCGGGGCCAACAGGCGCACTAACGCTTCCACGATCTTCCAGATGGCAGTCTGGGCAGCACGCCTGCCCGGAGAACCGGGAGCGTAGGTGTAAAGCCGGTCTTTCACGATGTCGAAGTAAAAAGCGCTCAGTTCGGCCACGCAGAAATGGTTAATGCGTTGGTAGATTTTGTGGAAGGCAAATTCGTCATACCAACGCACGACGTCGGCTGTGAGCGTGGCGGTCTCGCGCAGCATGTATTGATCGATGTCGTGCAGTTTTTCAAAAGGCAGAGCATTGCGCGTTGGATCGAAGTCGTAAAGATTTCCCAGCGAATTGCGGAATAAATTATTGCGGATGGTGCGATAGTTTTCCCCTACGCGCCGCATGAGAGCGTCCGAGCCGACCATGTCCTCGCGGAAGTCCACCGAAGCGACCCACAGCCGCACAATCTCGCCACCAATCTGGCCGGCAATGTCTACAGGGTCCACATCATTCCCCCGCGACTTCGACATCGCCTGGCCTTTCTCATCCAGCGTCCACCCCGGCGTCACTACGCCGGCATAAGGGGGTGAGCCTTCATTTCCCATCGCGCAAAGCAGGGAAGACTGGAACCACCCGCGGAACTGGTCGGCGCCTTCCAAATACGAACTCGATGGCCAGGGATACTCCGGCTCCTCAGCGCGCAGCGCCAGATAACTCGCGCCCGACTCCAGCCAGACGTCAAAGATGTCCATTTCTTTTTTGAACGAAGTCCCAGAGCAATGCGGACAAGAAATGCAGCGACGCGCGCCTGCACTGAGCGAAGTCGAAGTGTCCCCGCGCGGGTTGTCCGTAAGAATCGCATCAGCCTCAGGCGTGTACCAGGAATCCGCCCCCGAGCGTTTGAACAAATCAGAAACTTTGCGATTGATCGCAGGATTGTTCAGCGGCTTGCCGCAGCCCTCGCACAAGAACACCGCAATCGGCACCCCCCAAACCCGCTGCCGCGAGATGCACCAATCCGGCCGCCCGGAGATCATGTTGGCCATGCGCTCTTCGCCCCAGGACGGGTCCCACTTCACTTTTTGAATGTCTTCGAGTGTGCGGCTGCGCAGGGTCCCGCCGCCTTCCATCTTGGCTTCCATGGAAATAAACCACTGTTCCGTGGCACGGAAGATGATGGGATTGTGGCAGCGCCAGCAGCAGGGATAAGAGTGCTCAAATTTTCCCGACGCCAGCAACGCTCCGCGCTTCTTCAACAACTCGATGATGACTGGGTTCGCATCCCAAACTTTCAGCCCGTCGTACTCCGGTAGCCCGTTTCGGAGGATGCCGCGCTCATCTACGTTGCTGGTGGCATCGAGTCCATACTTCATGCCGGTGGCAAAATCCTCAGCCCCATGCGAAGGCGCCGTGTGGACCACGCCGGTCCCGGTGTCCATGGTGACGTAATCCGCCAGCACACCGAGAATTTTGCGGTCCAAGAACGGATGCTGAAAGTTCAGCCGCTCCAGCTTGCCGCCAGGGAAGTGCGCGACCGCGGCAGAAGGATCAAGCTGCACGGTATCTTTCACATCGTTCTGCACCGTCCGCGCCAGGCGTTCGGCGACGATGTAAACCTCATCTGGGTTCTTGCCGTCCGGCACGGCGACGTACTCTTCCGCGGGATGAAACGCCACGGCCATCGAAGCCGGCATGGTCCACGGTGTAGTGGTGTAAATAATGGTCGAGACTTTTTTACCCCTGAGCGCCGGATCAATTTTCTCTGGCGCATCGAGCAGGGCATACTTCACCCAGATCATGGGGCTGGTCTTGTTTTCGTACTCGACCTCCGCCTCGGCCAAAGCGGTCTTGTCATGCATGCACCAATAGACCGCGCGCAGGCCTTTGTAGACGAATCCCTTCTCGTAAAACCCATAGAAGGTGTCCAGTACCGTCGCCTCGTACCCCGGCGTCATCGTCGAGTAAGGCTTGTCCCATCGTCCGAAAACTCCGATGCGCTTGAACTGCCCGCGCTGCAAGTCCAGATACTTTTCCGCATACTTGCGGCAAACCATGCGCACATCGGTTGCCTTCATCTGGAGCTTCTTGCCGCCCAGCTCCTTGTCTACTTTGATCTCAATCGGAAGGCCGTGGCAGTCCCATCCGGGGACGTAGGGCGCGTCAAACCCAGCCATGGTTTTCGACTTGACAACAAAGTCTTTCAAACATTTATTGAGCGCGGTACCCAGGTGGATCGGCCCGTTGGCATAGGGAGGCCCATCGTGCAAAACATAAAGCGGAGCGCCTTTACGCGCCGTGCGAATCTGCTCATAAATGCCCATCTGCTCCCACTTCTCCAGAATTTTCGGCTCATTCTGGGGCAGGTTGGCCTTCATGGGGAAGTCGGTTTTGGGCAGATTAAGGGTATTTTTCAATTCGACCGGCACTCGCCTAGTTTCTCCCAAATGGTTGATTTTTTTCATTATAGGGAGCGGCGCGGGAACCGTCCATTGGCCGCCGGGGAACGGCACTCCAGTTGCCCATGCCCCGCTGATTACTATGGGTAGTGGGGGCGAAAAGCTTTGTTGGAAATAGCAAGAATCCGTGTACAATTTTCCTAAGATTAACCTTTCTGGAGAACCGGCATCCAAGAAAAGGATGGCCAGATTCACTCTAGAATCATCGTGCTGGGGAGTGAAGAAGGTACTCCGGAAAGGCAACTTGGCCTCGATCAATCTCATCAAGTATATGTAAGGATTGAACCTCGCGCGAAAATGGCCACTGCAAATTGGAATCCCGTGAATAATGAACCGGAACTGAATCTGCTGATGCCCAAGGACAGCGAGCAGGGTCTGCTCAAGTCCTTGTTTCAGAATCTGGACGATTTCTTTTTCCCCAAGAAGTTGCCTCCCTTGCAGTTGCAGTCGAAGCCAATTCCGGTACGCGATATCTGGGGTTTTTACGACAACAAGAAAAATGGCGTCCTCGGTTCTACGGTCCTGCACATCGTGGCCCTGAGCCTGATTATCGGGGGCACGATTTTGGCCCGAAACTGGGTACGGACGATCATTGCGCCCAAGCAAGTGGTGACGCTGATCGCGCCGGATGATATGCCGGCCCTGTCTCCCTCGAAAACCCAGGTCGGCGGCGGTGGCGGCGGTGGCGACCGAGACAAGCTTCAAGCGCTAAAAGGGAAGCCCCCCAAGTTTGCCATGGAGCAGATCACTCCTCCTTCGGTCATCGTGCGCAATGAGCATCCTAAGCTGGCAGTGGAACCCACGGTGATTGTTCCACCTCAAGTCCAGATGGCGAGCAATATGCCCAATCTGGGCGACCCGACCTCGCATATCGTGCAGGGTCCGCCTTCCAACGGAGTGGGCTACGGCGGCGGGATTGGATCAGGCGTGGGCACAGGAGTTGGGTCCGGCGAAGGCGCCGGCGTAGGCCCGGGTCGTGGCGGCGGTACCGGTGGCGGCGTTTTCAGAGTGGGTGGTGGGGTGAGTGCGCCACGCGCCATTTTCGCTCCCGAACCGGAATATTCCGAAGAGGCTCGCAAGGCGAAATATCAAGGCACCTGCGTCCTGTGGCTGGTAGTCGGGCCGGACGGCAAACCGCGCGAGGTCCGCGTGACCAGAAGCTTGGGCTTGGGATTAGATGAAAAGGCCATCGAAACCGTAAAGACCTGGAAGTTCGAACCCGCCCTCAAAGACGGCAAACCGGTGGCGGTGCAGATCAGCGTGGAAGTGGAATTCCGGCTGTACTGATCAAAGAAGACGCGGCCACAAAATTGCCGCTTTTCTATTTCTGCTGTAAATCCCTGTCATCCTGAGGACTGCGTTTTGTGCGGGCCGAAGGACCCTGTGTAAGCTAAACAGAACTCATCCCTTGAGGTCCACATGCCGGACCTCAGTAATCGCGCGTCCTAAAAACGTACTCCCAAGTCGTTTAAACTTGTCTACCGAATCAGTAACAAAAAAGCTAAGCCGCGCCGTTGAACCGGCGTTTGCGATAGCCCCGAGCTTCTCCGCAACCACGTGGGCGGTAGACTCCGCAGAATCCACAATCGTGATATGGTCCGGCGCTACCTTTCGCAGCACATTTTTCACAAGAGGATAATGGGTGCAAGCCAGCACCAAAACGTCGGCGGATTCAAACCCATTCGCAAAAGCCTCGTCCAAATAAATCCGAGTAACCTGCTCGGTGACAGGATGCTCAATCCACCCTTCTTCGATTAAAGGCACAAGCAGTGGGCAGGCCTTTTCACGCGCTTGGATTCCGCGTGCTTCGAGGGCCTTTAGGTAGGCGTGGCTGTTGACGGTAGCCTCCGTGCCGACGACCACCACTTTCTTGTTTTTGGTCACGGCAGATGCACGCTCAGCGCCGGGCTCAACCACACCGACGACAGGAACACGCGAGGCCTTGGTGATCTGGTCCAGCGCCAGCGCCGTCGCCGTATTGCAGGCGACGACCAGCATGTCTATGCCCTGATTCTCCAGGAAGTGCGTTGCCTCTACCGCGTAGCGAGCGACGGTTTCTACGGATTTCGAGCCATAGGGAAGACGGGCCGTATCGCCAAAATAGTGGAAATTTGCCCCCGGAATAACCTCAAGTAAAGCTTTAAGTACGGTCAAGCCGCCAAAGCCGGAATCGAATACGCCGATAGATCTTTTATTGTGCACGAAAATAGTGTACACTAAATTAGTATGAAAAACGTAACTCTCAGCGCCGACGAGCACCTGATTGAGCAAGCCCGTCAAGTCGCTCGCTCACAGCATCGCACTCTGAATGAGGCTTTCCGTGAGTGGCTAGCACAGTTTACACAGCAGGCCGGCCGCGCCCAGGAATACGACGCGCTTATGGCGCGGCTTCAACACGTATGCTCTGCTGGTCCTTATACTCGGGACGAAATGAATGAGCGCTAAGTTTTTCCTCGATACCAACGTCTTTGTTTATACCTTTGACTCTACCGCTCCGGAAAAAGCCCGTATCGCCTCCGAGTTGGTCCGTCGCGCAATCAAAACCAGGGAAGGAATAGTGAGTTACCAAGTAGTTCAGGAATTCTTCCAGGTAGCGTTCCGCCGTTTTCCCCAGCCGCTCTCTCCAACGGAAGCTGAACAATACTTGACCTCGGTATTTCGCCCGCTCTGCGCGGTTCAATCTTCGCTATCGTTGTGCTTGGACGCGTTGCGCCTTCAATCTACGCATCAATTGCCCTGGTATGACTCGCTAATTCTTTCCGCTGCCATCCAGTCGCATTGCGAGGTCCTCTACAGCGAGGATTTTCAGCACGACAGGGAGTTCGGTGGAGTTCGCATTCGCGATCCATTCCTTACAACTGACCGTTGATCGTTGCAAGGCCGGGTGGTCCACACAACACGGTTTCCGTTGTGTGTGGAATTAGCCAGGCGACTTAATTCTCAGCTCCCCACTCCAGCCAAAACCGGGCCCTTCGACAGGCTCAGGGGCAGGCTTTGAATGGGCCACCAGTCATCACGCTCCTATTTGCCGTCTATAAACGATCTCACTCGGTACCGCATACCATGGTTCCGACTCTGCGAGACCCACAGATTAAATCATTGCGAATATCTTATTTCGACAGTGAGTTTCGTGGGTCCTTAGGTTAAAGTGTTGCGGCTGGGTGTACCCTGTGCTTTACGCGCGCCTCTTTTGTCCACTCAAAATGAGGAAGGAGTTTCCGATATGAAACGCAGAAACATTCTGATCAGTGGGGGTGTTGCAGTATCGCTAGTTGTCATCTTTGTGGTTGCGGTTTACGCCGCGCAAGACAAGTACACGGTAAGTGTCCCTAATGGACTTGGATTTTCGGAGTTCAAAGGATACGAAAAGTGGGAGTTGATCGCTATCAGCCATAACGGGAATATGCTTGCTGCGACTCTCGGGAATCCTGAGATGATCGAGGCCTATAAAGCCGGCATTCCCGATAACGGCAAGCCCTTCCCGGATGGAGCCAAGATGGCAAAGATTCACTGGGACGCCGAAAAGGATGCGGCGGAACCCGGTCAGCCATCGGTACCGGGCGCACAACATGACGTAGATTTTATGGTGAAGGACAGCAAAAGATTTGCGGACAGCGGCGGATGGGGTTGGGCCGAGTTCGAGTATGACGCAACATCCCAAGCGTTCAGACCTGGCGACTTGCACGACAGGCCTCCGCAAGGTCACGATGCCAAGTGTGGGCTCGCCTGCCACACGATCGTACAGAAGCGGGATTACGTTTTCACAAAGTATGGGACAAAGTAGGGCCCGAGGCTTTCCCAGGTTTCGAAATTGTTCGAAACGTCGAGCGCTTGTTTGTCCGGACGGGTGGCCCACACAACGCGGTTTTCGTTGTGTGGGGAATTAGCCAATTGACTTATTCTCAAATCCCCACGCAAGTCAAAACCGGGCCCTTCGGCAGGCTCAGGGCAGGCTTTGAATGGGACACCCGCCCAACTCTACAGAGAAAGAGTGGGCCAGCACCCGAATAATTCAGAAAGTCAAAATCTCAAGAGGTTGGGAGTTGTGGTCTCCACCCTCTGAAAATCGCAGAGAATGGGCAGCCGGTTTTAAATATTAGGGAGAGAAAGACAAAATCAACAAGGTGGGCCAGCACCCCAGCCATATCACTTAATCAAAACAGGAGGGCTCTCTACCTCGAAGCTCTCCTGTTTTACTAACAGTCAGCTGGCAATCCGCAGGTTCGCATCCGACTTCGCCACAGATGATCGCAGTGATCGAAAGCCTGTGCGGAGCTCCTCCGACAAGAATTGTGGTTGTTCCCAGGCCGCAAAATGCCCGCCTTTGGGCAGTTGGTTGTAGTGGATAAGCTTGGGATAAGCCTTCTCTGTCCAGCTCCGCGGAGCAGGATAGAGTTCATCCGGGAAGACGCTCACGGCAACCGGGATAGAAACACCTTTGGCATTGAAATACCCGAGCTTGCCCCAATTCTCCCAATAGAGACGGGCACCGGAGAGCGCCGTGTTCGTCAACCAGGTGATCGTGATATTGTCGAGAATGTCGTCGCGCGTGAGGCCCTCGGATCCTCCCGCAAAAACGCGTGCGATCAGCGCGTAGCTGCGCGCATCGTGATCGAGGAAATAAGCCGCCAGGCCGACGGGTGAGTCCGCGATCCCGTACAATGTCTGCGGTCGCAGACCCATCTGGAACCCGTAGGCGATCCCCTTTTGATAAACAAACTGCACACGCTCATAGGCAACCTTCTCCTCGGCGGAGAGACCCGACGGCGCCGGTGCACCGGAAAACGCTGCCGCGTCAATTTCGGGGGGAATGATGCCAGGCATGTTGACGTGAATGCCAAGCAAACCCGCAGGTGCCAGCACACCCATTTCTTCGGTGATGACTGCACCCCAATCGCCGCCTTGCGCCACATACTGCAAATATCCCAGGCGCTTCATCAGTACGTCCCAGACACGTGCGATGTGGGCAACATCCCAGCCCGTTGTGGTCGGTTTGCCTGAATACCCGTATCCCGGTATGGACGGGATCACTACGTGGAACGCATCGGATGCATTTCCACCGTGTGCGGTGGGATTGGTCAGCGGACCGACGATCTTCATCTGTTCGATGATCGAGCCGGGCCATCCGTGCGTAACAATCAGCGGCAGCGCATCTTCGTGTTTTGACCGGACGTGAATGAAATGAATGTCGAGCCCATCAATCTCGGTGATGAATTGTGGCAGTTCGTTTAGTTTTGCCTCAACCTTGCGCCAGTCATACTCTGTCCCCCAATACTGCGCAAGCGCCTGCATTGTTGCCAGCTGCACGCCTTGCGTTGCATCCGTGACAGTTTCTTTTTCAGGCCACTTTGTGGCGTTAATCCGCCTGCGTAATTCAGTAAGTTCTGCTTCGGGAAAATTTGCTTGAAATGGTCGAACCTCATTCTTGTCGGTGCCTTGGATCATCATGTCCTCCTAAGTAGGGTTTACGGCGGTTACTTTCTCCTTGTCTGTAAATACCTATTGGTTTGGCTGCTTACTGTGAAGGGCCGCGAAATAGCTGCCAGGATAGAAGTCGGCAATCATACTTTCGGCAGAAATTCCTGTCAATAAGCGAACGATCTAGGGTGATGTCAAGCTGCTTGTGTAAAAAGCTTGAGGGTGCGATTTTTCCAATCCAGGTTGAATCTCTGGAAGATGGAGTAGATGATGCGGTCCACGCTCTGCACGTTGGACGAAGCAGACCATGGGCCGGGTTCGTCGGCGTCCACTCAAGCCAAAACCGGGCCCTTCGACAGCCTCAGGGCAGGCTTTGAATGGGCCACCCGCCCTGCACTCTCCAGAAGTGATGGCCGAAGTCGAGTATGAAATCGTAGCGCTCGCGTCCCCAGGGCTTGGCTACGGCGCAGGCCTGCAGGGTGAAGAGTTCGGGGTTAGAGAGTGAAAGAGATTCGGTTGTTAGGAATGCGGTCATGTAAGTTATGGGGGATCTCGGGTATGAGAGATGGGTAAGTCCCTACAGTTCAATTAGGGATGATTTGGGAGGTCTAAGTCAAA
>CAZETZ010000070.1:0-15607 GCA_964514735.1 uncultured Acidobacteriaceae bacterium
AAAATGTCTTTCCGATTTCGGGTAGTGCCAAAAAGGAAACGACGTGGAGTTCGTCGAGTTTCGATTCGAAAGGCGGTCACCGAAGTGAAAGTTGGCGAAGAGTGGCTGGAAAGTTCTTTGATGGAGGGGAAAAAAATTAGCGGTCTCCCTCTTGCGATATGGGAAGGGCTGGGTGCTATTTCCACCCGCTTAGCTTATGGAAAAGGCACGGTCCTGTTTGTGGAGGGCCAAAAATCCCAAGGTGTGTTTGTGGTCCGCCAAGGAATGGTCAAGCTTTCGGCCAGTTCTGCCGATGGCAAATCGCTCATTATAGGCCGGGCCGGCCCGGGGGATGTGCTGGGTTTGCCGACTGCTATCTCCGGAAAAGCGAACGAACTGACCGCTGAAGCTGCGCAACTTGTGGAATGCAGCTTTATCCCGCGAGAAACATTCCTTCAATTCTTGGGGAAAAACGGGAATGCATCGTTGCGTGTCGCCGAGATTTTAAGCCACATGTACGACGACGCATTCGATCAAATCCGTTTTCTGGGGCTTTCCGCGACTGCCACTGCTAAGTTCGCGCGACTGTTGTTGGAACTGCCGGCGCATGAGTCGCCAAACAATGGACACTCCAAAACGCTTCCTCTCACCCACAAAGAAATCGCGGAGATGATTGGTGCTTCGCGCGAAACAGTGACTCGATTATTTACTCGTTTCAAACGGGAACAACTCGTGCGGGTAAATGGATCACGCTTACACATTCTCGACCCAGCAGGGTTAGAGCAGTTACTGGCACTTTGAACAGTGGATTTTTACGCAATTGATCGCGAGCCTTGTGTGATAAGCGTCACACACTTTTTGGTTTTAGCGCGTGAATAATCTGCCTATCGCTTTCAAGGCTGATGCCAGATTTACAAGGAGCAAACCACATGGCGATTTTCCGCGGAGTTTTTGCAGTTGCAATCTTAGCTGCGTGTGCCGCCGCCGCAGCCCAGGAAAAAGAGATCAAGCATGTAGCGGCAAATCCCACTTCAGCGGCTTCTGGCAAAGAAATGTTTATGCGCTATTGCGCCTCTTGCCATGGTCGAGACGGTAAAGGCGGAGGACCGGCTGCCGACGCGCTCAAAGTATCGCCAGCGGACCTCACGGTACTGGCACAGAAAAACGGTGGAAAGTTTCCCGCAGACCACGTCGCTACCGTTCTCCGCGGGCAGGCAAACCTGTCCGCGCATGGAAATAAAGAGATGCCGGTCTGGGGCCCGATTTTTTGGCGCATGAGTGGCGGTAACGAAAGCGAGGTTGCGCTGCGTGTGAGCAACCTCACCAAATATCTGGAGTCTCTGCAAGCGAAATAGGCTGAATGTCTTCGCAATGAAGGAGAAGGATGACGCGCAAACTAGTGTTTACGCTGCTTCTACTGGCAGGCGCTGGTGGGATTTCAGGAGTTGCATCTGGCCAAAGCCAGGGCGCCACAGATCAGAAACCTGGAGCACCGGCGCAGTCCGCGCCGGCACAAGCAAAGCCAGAGGGCGAATACGTCGGCTCTGAAGTTTGTGTCACCTGCCACGCCGAGCAACAGAAAAGCTTCGAACACACCATCATGGGAAAGGCGATGGCGCATGCGAAGTCTGGCGAAGGGGTCCAGGGTTGCGAATCCTGCCACGGTCCGGGCAAAGCGCACGTGGATGCTGGCGGCGGGAAAGACACGATCCCTGTCCGCTTCACTGCCGATTCGCACAATACCGTCGAGGAAAAGAATTCCGCTTGCCTCTCCTGTCACTCTAAAGGCAATCAAATGTTCTGGCGTGGCAGTCCGCATGAGTCGCGGGCCATGGCTTGCGTGGATTGTCACAACGTTCACTACGGAAGCCCCGCGGAACGCTATGCAAAACTTGGGGAGGAATCGCGCTATAGTGCACCGCTCACTGAGCACGTTGGCACCAAGAAACCGCAGCCGGAACTTTGCCTGTCTTGTCATCAGATGAGGCGGGCGCAACTGCAACGCTCCTCGCACATGCCATATCGCGAAGGTAAAGTGACTTGCACCAGTTGCCACAATCCGCACGGCAGCCCGAATCCCAGTCAGCTCATTCAGGCTTCGATCAACGAAAACTGCTACAGCTGCCATACCGAGCGGCGCGGTCCGTTTCTCTGGGAGCATCCTCCAGTCATGGAAAATTGCGCCAATTGCCATGAGCCGCACGGTAGCAGCAATCCACAGTTGCTGAAAGTGCGCATGCCGCGGGTGTGCGACTCCTGTCATGACTCGAGCCGGCATCCCACACAGCCGCAACCTCTTGGTTCTATCAAGAACTTCAACCGTGGTTGCACCAATTGCCACTCATTGATTCATGGATCGAACCATCCCTCGGGGAATGCGTTCTTGCGTTAGGAGGAAGACGTGATGAAATCCGTCAGACCGCGTACCAAGTTGGCGCTGTTGGTACTGCTGCTCACACCATCTTTCTTGCTGGGGCAGGACCAGCGCCCCGAGCGCGGGATGATCGAAGCGGGCGGCCGCTCGAGCTGGGGCGACGTGTATGGTCGTCCTGATCTGCCGTTTACCCCTTCGTTGAAAACTTCGAAGTACGAGGAATACCGCGACCTGCGTGACGGATTTTTTGTGCGCCGTTTCCGGCTCAACATGGATGATTTGCTGGGGTCGAAATATTACGTTGACTTGCAATCAGACAAAGCGATCTATCGCGATCAAAGCTATCTCGCCACTTTCGGCGAGTGGAACCGGTTCAAGGTGCAGTTGCGTTACGACGAAATTCCTCACACTTACTCGAATACCGCTCGCACTCTTTACACGCAAACCGGCAACGGCATTCTTACCATTCCTTTATTGACCCGCACTACACTACAAAATATTGCAGCTAACGCAGCCACTACGCTCCCCAGCACCATTCAGACGCAATTGGTGCCGAGTATGAATTTCATTACTCCTAATATCGAGCGGCGGGCTGGAACATTGTTGTTTGTCTATGACTTCACTCCTGTCTGGGACATGATGGCTTCGTTCTCGCGCGAGCATGAAACCGGCACGCGGCCGTTTGGCTTGATTTTCAATAGCAGCCCCAGTGCCGCGCTCACCGGCGGCTACGGCGTGGAAGTTCCTGAGCCCATCAACTACTTCACCAACGTAGTCAAAGTAATGACCGAACATGCTCAGGAAAAGTGGGGCGTGCAAGTAGGGTACACCGGTTCGTTTTTTCAGAACAACACCAACACGCTGATTTTTGATAATCCCTTTCGCACTACCGATTGCGTGGCCCCAACCAATTGCACGGCCGCGACGCAGGGAGCAGCAACCGGGCAAGTCGATCTCTACCCTGACAACAAGGCACACTACTTTAACTTTGCCGGATCGTTTGCCTTGCCCCTGAAGCTGCGCTTGCTCGCCAGTATTACCGCCGGATGGCTGCGGCAAGACGATCCTTTTGTCCCCTATACCACCAACTCAATCCTGGAAGCTCAGGCTGCCGCTCTACCTGCTTCGAGTCTGCACGGGGAAAAGCAGACCCTGGCGATGAACTACAAATTGATTGAGCGCTTGGGCAAGAAGTTCGAAATCAAAGCTTCCTACCGTCAATACGATTACAACAACAACACACCGGTGCTTGACCTCACACCCATCCAAGGCGATATCTCCGCGCCGAATCTGGCCAACCCGACAGAAAACACTCCCTTTGGCTACAACCGGAAAAATGTTGAGGTGACTGGTAACTGGTATTTCGCCAAAAAGAGTTCGTTGAAAGTTGGTTACGAAGGCGAAATCATGGACCGCTCCAATCGTGACGTCGAGCATTCCACTGAGAATGGACTGGTGGCCGCGGTGGATGCGACTTTGCGCAAGGACCTCTCATTCCGCGTCTCATACCGGCACGCCAATCGAAATCCCGAGCAGTATGCCGACGATCAGGCATCCACGGTGTCAGGCGGCATCACCAACGATCAGATTTTCAGTCGCCGTTTTGATGAAGCTGCGCGCAATCGCAACCGTGGTGATGCACAGCTCGTTTACAGTCCAACCGACCGGCTCAGCTTCTCTGGTTTCGGCGGTACGCTTCAGGACAACTACAACCATCGCGGTGGAGTGAACAGTACGGCCGCGTTGAACTTCATCTCTGGCACTGCTCCCAATTATTTCTTATACGGCGTGCTGAAAGACCTCTCATACAATGCCGGCTTCGACGGCGACTTTACTTTGACCAATGCAGTCTCCATGTATGCCGAATATTCCTGGGAACGTTACGACAAGTCCATGGTGTCACGCTACCGCGTGCCAGGCAATGGCGCGACACCGACGCCGCTGAATTGCAGCCTGGCAACACAGGGCTGCGACAGCGCTAATAACGATTGGGGCAGCCGGGCGCGCGATTTCGTCCACATCTCCACCGTGGGTTTTGACCTCCATCCGGGGAAAAAGATTATCATTAACACTTACTACTCGTTGTCGGCGGCGAAGGGCCACGTCAGCAGCCGGCCGTTTGGTGATCCGACCATCACCACCGGCCCGGATAAATTTCTGCTGACCGGAACCAACGCGGCTGTGGATTATCCCGAAACGGTAAGCCGAACGCACGAAGCAGTTGTCATCCTCAAATACAAACTCACTCCAAACCTGATGCCGAAAATCGAGTATCGCTATCAGCAATTTGACTCGCACGATTACCAGACTTCCGCGATGACTTCATATATGGGGTGTGTAAGTCCGCTTCCCCCAGGAGCACCTGTGCCCGGATGCACCAGTCCATTGATCGGAACGCCGAGCCAGTTCTATCCGTTCTTTGTCGTCGGCGACACCAGCGCGGCGCGCTATTTATTCCTGGGTGCCGACCAGCCTTCGTATCATGCGCATTATTTAGCGGCAACGCTTGAGTATCACTTCTAAAAGAGAAAGGAAAAATGATGATGAAAGTTTCTCTGGTCCGCGGTTTGATGTTGGCGGCGTTGGCTCTTGGCCTAGCCTTTTACAGTACTCCAGCAGTTGCCGATGCGGCAGCCAACTACAAAGCAAAGTGCGCCATGTGCCACGGAGCGGACGGTAAGGGCGATACGCCGGCCGGCAAGAAGATGGGTGTCCACGATTTTGCCTCGCCTGAAGTACAGAAGATGAGCGATGCCGATCTGATCGCAATCACCACCAAGGGCAAGAACAAAATGCCAGCCTACAGTGGAAAGTTGAGCGATGCGGACATCAAGGACTTGATCGGATACATCCGCCAGCTTGCGAAAGGGAAATAAACAGCCTGCGAAGAATGCAGTCACTGCCGCAGCATGGCTCATCGCTCTGCTGGCATGCATTTCTTTGTCTGCTCAACAAAAGCCCTCTAATGATGACTGCCTAACCTGCCACGCAGATTCAAGCCTCACGAAAGATGTCAATGGCAAGCCGGTAAGCCTTCAGGTAGATCCCGAAAAATTCAAGCACTCCGTGCACGGTGGGATGTTCTCGTGTGTGGATTGCCATACCGATGTAACAAGCTCTCCACATGAAAATACTCCCGCTAAAATTTCCTGCGCGAACTGCCACGCGGACGAACAGTCTGCATGGGAGCGAAGCTTCCACGCGAAATCACAACAAAGTGGCGGAACTGGAGCGACTTGTGTGGATTGTCATGGCACGCACAACGTTCTTCCCCCAACTGATCCCAAGTCTTCCATTTTCAAATTAAACATTCCTAACACCTGCGCAAGTTGTCACGCCGCCGTTGCACAGGAATTCAAGGAAAGCATTCATGGCCAAGCCATCACGCGCGGGAACTGGCAGGCGCCGGTTTGTACCGACTGCCATGGCGTCCATTCCATCAAGTCGCATAAGGACCCCAGCTCTCCCGTGGCCGCCCAAAATTTGGCGGTGAACACATGTGCCCGATGCCACGAAGGTGTGCAGTTGTCGCAGGAGTTTGGATTTGAGGGTACGCGACTCTCAACCTATCTAGCGAGTTATCACGGCCTGGCTGCGCAGCGCGGATCGACCATGGTTGCGAATTGTGCCAGTTGTCACGGCGTGCACAACATTCTGCCATCCAGCGATCCGCACTCGAACATCCACCCCGCGAATTTGATCAAGACCTGCGGACAATGCCATCGCGGCGTGACCGCGAATTTCGTCGCAGCCAAAGTCCACGTGAATGCGCCCACGGGTAACGATACCGGAAGCATAGCCGTACGTTGGGTACGCAGGTTTTATGTCCTGTTGATCGTCGCCGTGATTGGCGCCATGCTGCTACACAATTTCATCATCTGGAGATTCAAAGCGATCGTTCTACACCGCCAGCGCGGGAAAGAAACGATAACGCGCATGAGCCGAGGCCAGCGGATTCAACACGCGTTGCTGTTTACAAGTTTCTTTGTGCTGGTGTTTACCGGATTCGCCTTGAAGTATCCGGACTCAGCTTTTCGCTATCTGGTATTCGGCATGAATGAAAACCTGCGCGGCCTTATTCATCGCTTGGCCGGTCTGGTATTGATCGGCGTTGGTTCCTACCATCTGTTCTACACAATGTTCCAAAGCGAAGGACGGCAGATGCTGCGTGATATCTGGCCGCTTTGGCGAGACGTACGAGATAGCTGGGACAATTTAAGCTACTACCTCGGATCTGCTTCCGCCAAGCCACGCTTCGGGCGGTTCTCCTACGCGGAGAAAGCCGAGTACTGGGCCCTGGTCTGGGGCACAGTCGTGATGGCGGTCACAGGAATCATGCTGTGGGCCAAGATCACCGTCGGCAATCACCTGCCACGCTGGTGGATTGATGTCGCGACGGCCATTCATTTTTATGAGGCCGTACTGGCAACTCTTGCAATTCTTGTCTGGCACTTCTACCAGGTATTGTTTGATCCCGACACCTACCCAATGAATTGGGCGTGGTGGGATGGCAAAGTCCCGCTCGAACATTTTCGGGCAGAGCACCCTCTGGCTTTAGGGGAATCAACCACAACGTCAGAAGAGAAGCCTGAAAGCTCTGACGTAAAACAAAATCCCGGCACGGCTGAAGATGTGCCTCCGGAGAAATAACCATGGCAAATGAAGAGCGCGCACCGCAAAAAGAGGATTTTGGTCTTCGTGTTCGCCGCTGGTTGCGGAACCCGATCAGCATGGCCGGCGTAGCGCTGGCCATCGTCAGCGCGGCCAACATTGTTCTTTTTTTCGTAATTGACTTGATTGCCGAACGCTCCAGCCCATATATCGGAATTCTTGCTTACATGGTCGCGCCAGGTTTCCTGCTTTTCAGTTTTCTTCTGATTGCGGTGGGCGCCTGGCGCGAGCGGCGTAAAAAATCACAAGAGGCGCCGGGAGCAGTCGCCGAGTATCCGCGTCTTGACTTGAACGTAGCCGCGCAGAGAAGCGCCATCCTTTCATTCGCCGTATTCTTAGTCGCATTTGTATTGATAAGCAGCGTGGGCAGCTACAAGGCGTACGAATTCACCGACTCGGTACAATTCTGCGGCCAGACCTGCCACAACGTAATGCATCCGCAGTACACCGCGCACCAACTGTCGGCCCATGCGCGGGTCACTTGCGTGGAGTGCCACGTAGGATCGGGCGCATCGTGGTACGTAAAATCCAAAATTTCCGGCACACGACAAGTGTTCGCTGCGGCGTTCAACACTTTTCCCCGCCCTATACCTACCCCTGTCCACAATCTTCGACCCGCGCAGGACACGTGCGAGCAGTGCCACTGGCCCAAAAAGTTTTATGGCGCGCAGCTCAAAGTCTTTACCCACTATGGCAGCGATGAGAAAAACACCTTCCGCCAAGTCCGCTTGTTGATCAAAACCGGCGGCGGTGACCCTGCGACGGGCGCGCCGGAAGGGATCCACTGGCACATGAACATTGCCAATGAAATTGAATTTGTCGCCACGGACGAAAAACGGCAAGTCATCCCCTACATTCATGTCAAAGATATGCAGGGACGCATTACCGAATATTTCGCTCAGGATTCCAAGCTAACCAAAGAACAGATCGCCCAAGCAGCCAGGCATCGCATGGATTGCGTGGACTGCCACAATCGTCCGGCACATGTGTATCTGCCACCGGAGCAGGCGGTAGACCAGTCGCTGTTGGCGCGGAGGATGGATGTTTCCTTACCCTTCGTGAAGCAACAAGCGCTCGAGGCACTGACCGCAAAATACGAGACCACCGATGCCGCGATGCAGGGGATCGCGCAGACCATGCAGTCTTTTTATGAAAGTAAGTATCCCGATCTCGCCAAGAGCAAACAACTGGAAATCCGCAACGCGGTGGACGAACTCCAGCAAATTTTCCGGCGCACGACATTCCCTGAGATGAAGCTGAACTGGCAGACGCATCCCAACAATCTGGGACACTTCTATTTCAGTGGATGCTTCCGCTGCCATGATGGGCAGCACGTTAGCCCCGATGGCAAAGTAATCAGCAAAGACTGTAACCTCTGCCACACCGTCCTCGAGCAGGAAGAAGGAACGGTCAATTTGGCAGCCGCGCCAAAACTAAACTTTCAGCATCCCGTCGAAATCGGCGACCTCACGCAAGTCAGCTGTAGTGATTGCCACACTGGCGGGGTTGGGCCGTAGGCGCTATCCGATTTTTTGCGTCAAACGAACACCGGCTTGTGTCGTTAACTCGTAGCCAACTGCGGCCGCGTACATCGCTTCATCGAAGAAATCATCGAGCATATTGAGGACTTCCTGCTTGTCGGTGATATCGGAAATCCTATCAGGGAACGTAACGTCGTCGATGTATTCCCACAGATTGTGCTTGGTCAGGATAATGGCCCAGAGAAGTTCGCTGAGCGGGACTTTCTGTTCCGCCCGCCGTGAACCGATCGCCATGTAATGCTGTTCGATCTCAGGCGTGGTTTTGTCGATGAGCCATGTCCCCAGGTGGCGGTAGATTTCCTGCACATGCTTCTTCAAATCCTCGGGTGGAACATTGCGGTAAGACTCGGTGCGCTCGCTGGTCTGCACTTTGCGTACCAAACTGGAGGCCAGTGAATCGGAATGATACTCAATCACGCGGACAAGGCGGTAAGTCAGCATGGGCATCCTCCTGCTCTGAGATTTTCCAGATTATGTCTCGACAAGATTGCGGGAAGCGATGACGCGTGACACGAGCTTGCGTGATTCAAATCACAAAGGGTGAAGCTCAGGATTGCAACATTTCTTGCAGTGCTTCTTTGTTGCGGATGGTAAGGGTCGCGCCTTTTACCTGCAGCAGTTGTTTTTTCTTGAAATCGGAGAAAAGCCGGCTGACGGTTTCGCGCGTAGTGCCCATCATCTCCGCGATTTCTTCATGAGTGAGGGTCAGCCTTATCTGCGAGCCATTGCTGGTATCTTTCGAATCCGCCCAGGACAATAACAATTTGGCAAACTTCTCCGACGGAGAGCTGGTCAAACCCAGAGTTCTGATTTCCTCATAGGCGGTATAGTAATTCCGGCTGAGTTGTTCCGCCACGCGCACCGCAACTTCTCCGTGCTCCCGTAAAAACTGCAGGAAGGTATCACGCGGGATAAAGTTTGCCTGCCCCGGCTCCACCATCTCGGCAGTGACTTCGTACGGACGATTGGAAATTGTCGCGTTCAGGCCCAGCACATCGCCCGGATCTGAAACTTTCGTAATGATGGTTTTGCCCTCTTTGGAAGAAGTGGAAAGCTTTACCTTGCCGGTGCAAAGCACGAAAACTCCACGTGGCTGTTGCCCTTCGATGAACAGCATGGCGGCCTTGGGATACACCGCCGTGGACTTGATCTCATTGAGTCTTTGTAACGCGGTCGCGGGCAAATTGCAGAAAAGGTGCTCTTCCCTCACCGGACAGATGGCGCAGTTGTCGATGATGTTGAGACCGTACGGAGCGCGCATTTTTAACGCCCTTCCTGTAAAAATTGTAACACTGCCCGCATGTGATCAGGATCACAAAAAGGCGTGCGTTACAGCACGGTCAATGCCTCCCATTTCCGCAGAGAATGAAGACGTTAGTAGTAGCCATGCAGCACAGCCGGGAGGGTTACCATGACTACCTTGTTGGAAGCACATGAACCCGAAATCCAAGAAAAACCCAAAGTAGCAGAAAACTTACCCAAGCCGCCACAGCCGCCATTTGTTGCGCCAACTCTTTTCGCGGATGTGCTTCTGGAAGTCGATAGCGCGGAGAGGAAACGCCGCCGCTGGTCCGCGCTTTCCTCGGTTGTTTTGCAATGCGTGATGCTGGCCACAGCACTGATTCTTCCTCTCATGTTTACCGAAGCTTTACCGAAGGCGCAGTTATTGACGTACCTGGTGGTGCCGCCGCCCCCTCCCCCTCCTCCCCCACCCGCGGCGGCGCCACCAGTTCAGGTGCGCCGAGTTGAAAGTGACCTTCTTAACGGGCGGTTGCGGAGCCCGAGTCGTATTCCTCAAAGGGTCCAGATGATCAAGGAAGACGAGGCCCCGCCACAAATCACGGGAGGAGTGATCGGTGGCGTTCCCGGCGGAATTCCCGGTGGACAGATGAATGGAGTGATCGGTGGAATCATTAGTTCGACTTCGAATATTGCGGCAGTGCCAAAACTGGCGCCGGTCATGCCCAAAAGAATTCGGGTGTCGCAGGGCGTAGTCGCCGGCATGGTGATCCACAGGGTCGAACCGGAGTATCCACGCCTTGCGCGGCAGGCGCACATTCAGGGTGAAGTCGTGATGAGCGCCGTCATTTCCAAAGACGGAACAATTGAGAACCTGCAAGTTTTAAGCGGACACCCTCTGTTGGTGCAGGCCGCCATCGACGCCGTCAAGCAATGGCGTTACCGCCCATTCATGTTGAGCGGAGAGCCAGTGGAAGTGGAAACAACAATCACTGCAACCTTCAGGTTTGCGAGTTGAGAAAGTGAAATTGGAGTGTCCCATGGAAAAAGAACATACATATCACGTAACCGCCTGGTGGACATCCGGACAGACCGGCATCACCAAATCCAGTTCCGCGCCTAATGCCATTCATTTTGCTGCCCCTATCCAGTTCGGCGGCCTGGAAGGCAGGTGGACGCCGGAAGATATGTTGCTTGGCGCCGTCGCCAGTTGTTTCACAACAACATTTCAGGCGGTCGCCGGTTACTCAAAGTTTGAATTCATAGACTTTGAAGTCAGTGTGGAAGGAACAGTCGGCAAAACCAACAGTGGATATTGCTTTACCGGGATTACCATCCGTCCCCGGCTGAGTGTTGCCGACGAAAGCTCACAACCACGCGGAATGGAATTGTTGAAGAAAGTAAAAACCCTGTGCCTGGTTACAAGAGCGCTGGCAATTCCACAGGAATTCGATGCTCACGTGGAAGTACGCAACACCGTACCCGCGGGCTAAGCCCAGGCAACTCTGTGCTCAGCCGGTTTGTAAACCATCAAGGAGGCGTGTCATGAAAACCCTGGAACCGATCACTCCTATCGCCTTAAAAAATCTGCTGTTTGCCACGGATTTTTCTTCCTGCTCGAATGCGGCATTGCCCTACGCTCTGGCAATTGCTCATCAATACAACGCCAAGCTGTATGCCGCACACATTCTTACACCGAGTTCCTATCTCTTGTTCGCGTCGCCAGAAAGTTGGCCTACGGTGCTGGAATCCGAAGAACAGAAACATCAACTCAACACCGCCCGCCTGGAGGAAAAATTACGCGGTGTGCCGCACCAGGTATTGAGCCCGGCCGGCGATATTTCCGATGTCATTTTCCGCTTGGTCCGTGAACATGCCATCGACATGCTGATCTTGGGGACTCATGGCCGTGAAGGCGTAAAGAAATTGTTGATGGGATCGGTCGCCGAAAAAATTTTCCGGCAGGCGTCCATACCGGTAATGATCGTTGGGCCAAATGTGCCGGTACGTAGCAGCGTCGCGGAACTAAATAGGCTGGTATTCGCCACCGACTTCAGGGATGAATCGCTGGCCGCGTTTCCCCACTCGCTCTCATTGGCGCAGGAGCACCAGGCACATCTGTCCATTTTGCATGTGCTGGCCAAACCGAATGCGGGGACCACGGTGGATTTCGATCCCGATACTTGCTTTGCCCTGCGGCGCATGAAAGAACTGGTCCCACCCGAATCGTCACTGTATCTGGCGCCGCACTATGCCGTCGAATTTGGGGGCGTGCCGGAGCAGATCGTGAAATTCGCATCGGAAAACGGTGCGGACCTGATCATTTTAGGGGTGCGGCCGCCACTGAGAAGCGTGGGCGGCCTCACACATTTCACGAACACGACTGCGCAACAAATCGTCGCGCATGCGAATTGTCCGGTACTCACCATCAGAGGATGAAAACGGGCAGTTAAAGTCCTGCGCCGAACATTATTAATGTGTACCCCCCAATGGAGTCCTTTATGATTTCGGCAGAGGTCGTGTTTAAAGAAAGGACGCGAATGTCACAGCGCCCCTCAAAAAAACGAGGACTGGATGCATTGTTCAATCCCGACTCGGTTGCGGTGATCGGCGCAACCGAACGCGCGGGGACAGTAGGACGCACGGTGCTGCACAACCTGCTGAACCCTGCGTTCCACGGGAAGGTCTATCCCGTTAATCCGCAGCGCGCGGAAATCCTTGGGGTCAAAGCGTACAAGAGCATTCGTGAAGTGCCGGGGCCAGTCGATCTGGCGATCCTGGCCACGCCCGCCGTTACCATCCCGGCATTGATCGGCGAGTGCATCGACATGGATGTCAGCTCGGCCGTGGTAATTTCCGCCGGCTTCCGCGAACACGGAGCGGTCGGTGCCGCACTCGAGAAAGAGGTGCAGGAACAACTCCGCCGCAGTTCCATGCGGTTGATCGGCCCGAACTGCCTCGGCATCATGAACCCGCGGATCGGGCTGAACGCAACTTTTGGCAAGGACTCTCCGAAACCAGGCAATGTTGCTTTTCTCAGCCAGAGTGGCGCTCTGCTCACCGCCATTCTCGATTGGAGCGAAAAAGAAGATGTCGGTTTCAGCGCCATTGTTTCCACCGGCTCGATGCTCGATGTGAACTGGGGAGACCTGATCTATCACTTTGGTGATGATCCGCAAACCAAAAGCATTTTGCTGTACATGGAGTCGGTTGGCGACGCACGGTCTTTTATTTCAGCCGCGCGTGAAGTAGCTCTGACGAAACCGATCATCGTGATCAAAGCAGGCCGATCCGACGCTGCCTCGAAAGCTGCCGCCTCGCACACCGGAGCGTTGACCGGAAGCGATGAAGTTCTGGATGCCGCATTCCACCGCTGCGGTGTTTTGCGCGTGCAGAACATCTCTGATTTGTTCTACATGGCGGAGGTCTTGGGCAAACAACCACGTCCGAAAGGGCCAAGACTCACCATTCTCACCAACGCCGGCGGACCAGGAGTATTAGCGATCGATTCTTTGGTTGCCAATGGCGGCGAACCGGCCAAGCTCTCCGAGCAAACTTTAAACGCACTGAATAAATTTCTTCCTCCGCATTGGAGCCACGGAAACCCTATCGATGTCCTCGGTGACGCCGACTCCGCACGTTACGCCAAAGCAATCGAAATCGCGGCCCAGGACCCGAACAGCGATGGCTTGCTCGCCGTTTTGACTCCCCAAGGTATGACTGATCCAGCAGAGATCGCCGAGAAGCTAAAGCCATACGCAACCGGCTCCGGCAAGCCACTACTCGCAAGCTGGATGGGCGGAACCAGCATCGCGGTCGCAGAGTCCATCCTCAACAGCGCCGGGATTCCCACGTTCCCATATCCCGACACAGCTGCTCGCGCCTTCACCTACATGTGGCGCTACAGCGATAATCTGCGCACCTTGTATGAAACTCCAAGCCTGACCGAAGGGCCGGAGCTGACGGGAAAAGCCCGCGAAAATGTGCGCCAGATTATCGACAGCGCGCGCTCCACAGGCCGCACGCTTCTGAATGAGTTTGAGTCGAAACAATTGCTGTCGCAATACGGAATTCCCACCGTGGAGACTCGCATCGCTCGCAGCGAAGATGAAGCGGTCGACCAGGCGCGCGCGATTGGGTATCCAGTTGTCCTTAAGCTTTTTTCCGAAACTATCACCCACAAAACAGATGTGGGTGGCGTGAAGTTAAACCTGGCGGATGAAAATGCTGTCCGCACCGCCTATCAGGCGATCCAAACTTCCGTCGCCGAAAAAGTAGGGGCCGACAAATTCTCTGGTGTGACAGTGCAGCCGATGATCAAACTCGACGGCTACGAGTTGATCCTGGGCAGCAGTGTCGATCCGCAATTCGGCCCGGTACTGCTCTTCGGCTCGGGCGGGCAACTGGTCGAAGTTTACAAAGACCGCGCGTTAGCGTTGCCTCCTCTTAATACGACGCTGGCGCGACGCATGATGGAGCAGACGCAAATCTTCAAAGCTCTCCAAGGAGTGCGTGGACGCAAGCCAGTGGACCTGAAGGCACTTGAAACCCTGCTGGTGCGCTTTAGCCGTCTGGTTGTCGAGCAGCCCTGGATCAAGGAAGTCGACATCAATCCATTGCTGGCATCGTCTGACCGTTTAGTTGCGCTGGATGCACGCGTAGTACTGCAAGATCCATCCACAACTAAAGATGAGTTGCCCAAACCCGCGATCCGTCCTTATCCGACGCAATATGTTTCCGACTGGACTATGAAGGATGGCACAACGGTCAGCATTCGTCCCATCCGTCCGGAAGACGAACCCTTGATGGTTGAATTTCACCGAACGCTTTCCGACCGTACGGTGTATCTGAGATATTTCGCCTCCCTGAGCCTGTCGGCACGCATTGCTCACGAGCGCCTGCTGCGCATCTGTTTCGGCGATTACGAAAGAGAAATGGTATTGGTTGTGGAACAGCATGACCCGAACACTGGCAAGCCCAAAATCGTTGCCGTCGCGCGCCTCAACAAATTGCGCGGCAACAATGAGGCAGAAGTTGCAGTGTTGATCTCCGATCAACTGCAAGGCCGTGGCCTCGGCCAAGAGTTGCTAGAACGGTTGATCCATGTGGCCCGTGACGAGAAACTAAACAAGCTTCGATCAGAGATGTTATATGACAACGTCGCCATGCAGGTCATATCGAAGCGAGCTGGCTTTCAGCTGCACAAACAATACGATTCAGGTTCGGTCTCAGCTGTGCTTGAACTTTAAGTGTGATCCAAGTCACACGCTGAAGTAACCCCTGTCATAGAGCACAGTTCCCCACAGCGTTACAAAAGGAACACTTATTAAGGAGGCAGGTATGTCTCAACTTCTTCAGGCGTTTTCTATCGAGAAAGAAAAACAAGCGTCCACCATGCGGGCGCTCATGTTTTATGGGCCGGGGCGGATCGGACTCGAAACAGTCCCGATTCCGAAACCGCGCACAGGCGAAGTTGTTATCCGCGTAACTCTCACTACCATTTGCGGCACGGACCTTCACATCGTGAAGGGAGAATATCCAGTAAAGCCCGGCCTGATCATCGGACATGAACCGGTCGGCGTCATTCACGAGATCGGTGATGGTGTTACCGGCTATGCAGTAGGCGACCGTGTATTGGTCGGAGCCATCACGCCATGCGGTCAATGCAACTACTGCCTGGGCGGAAATCTGTCGCAATGCGGCGGCGCGCTGGGCGGATGGAAATTCGGCAACACCATCAACGGAGCGCAGGCTGAATATTTGCTCGTGCCCAACGCTCAAGCCAACCTGGCAAAAATTCCCG
>CAZETZ010000071.1:0-1814 GCA_964514735.1 uncultured Acidobacteriaceae bacterium
GAAGTTGGGATGGACATTGGATCGCGCTTGTCGCCCGCAGTCTTTGGAACCCAGACGCGTCCACCTTCACCGCGAGCCGACTCAGACATCAAGCGCAGCTTGTCTTCGCCAGGGATCGAAGTCGGGTGGACCTGAATGAATTCGCCGTTCGCGTAGTAGCAGCCTTGCTGATAAAGCGAGGACTGCGCCGATCCGGTGCACACCACAGAATTGGTAGACCGGCCAAAGATCGCGCCGATTCCGCCGGTGCAGATGATCAAAGCATCGGCAGGGAAGGTGCGGACTTCCATCGTGCGCAGATCCATGGCGCAGATGCCCCGGCAAACTTTGTTGGAGTCGAGCACCGCCGACAAAAACTCCCAGTGCTCGTATTTTTTAACTTTTCCTTCAGCCTCGTAACGTCGGACCTGTTCGTCTAACGCATAGAGAAGCTGCTGTCCGGTGGTTGCTCCAGCAAACGCCGTGCGGTGATACAAAGTCCCACCGAAGCGACGAAAATCGAGCAAGCCTTCCGGAGTGCGGTTGAATGGCACACCCATGCGGTCGAGCAGATCAATGATCGCGGGCGCGGCCTCGCACATATCGCGGACCGGGGGCTGATTGGCCAGGAAATCTCCGCCATAGATGGTATCGTCAAGATGCTTGGCGGTGGAATCTCCCTCGCCTTTGAGGTTCTTGGCGGCGTTAATTCCACCTTGCGCGCAAACCGAGTGCGACCGCTTCACCGGAACGATGGAAAACAGATCCACGTTGCCGCCCTTTTCCGCGATCTTGATGACAGCGGCCAGTCCCGCCAGCCCGCCGCCCACTACGATGACTCTTGGATTATTTGCCATCTTGTGTTTTAAGAACCAAAATCAAAATCTAACCACAGAGGCACAGAGTTACACAGAGGTAAATCCACAGAGGAAACCGGAGCCTCTGGGGCATTTCCTCTGTGCAACTCCGTGTTCTCTGTGGTTCAAGCTTTTTGCCCGCATCATATCAACACTAACCAGCACTACTCCGAACCCTTTTCAATCACCTGAGCGCCCGCAGGATCAGTAGCCTGCTGCGGAGTAGACCTGAATTTTGTCAAACTTCCCAACCCTACTCCGCTCAGCACGAAGAAAAATGCCAAACACACAGCCAGAAAGCGCTTGCGTGCTTTTTCTCCAGACACAATCCCCCACTTGGCGCAGAATAACCAAATGCCATAAGCAAAGTGCCACGAGGCAGCGATCAATCCGACTACATAGAAGAGAAAGAAAGCAGTCTGGAGAACCTCGCCCTGCACCTTGCCAAACGATGCGCCCGGATATTCATGCAGATCAACCCCGGTGAAGCGCATGGTGGAGGTGTGCCAGATGATGTAGAGGAACGCGATCCCGCCGGTCCAGCGCTGCAATGTATACATCCAGTTGCCGGTCCAGGGGTAATCGCCGATATTCATCTCTCCGCGCCACCAGATATAGAAGCCATACAACGCGTGAAATGCTATCGGCAGCCAGACGCCGAACAGTTCCAGCACCGGGACCAAGGGAAGGCTGGCCAAAAGACGCACCTGATGCGCATAGGCCGTAGGCCCACCAATCGCAGTAGCGTTCGAGAGCAAAATATGTTCAAGAAGAAACGCGCCGACTGGAATAATCCCTGACAAAGAATGCAAACGGCGCAACCAGAATGAAATGCCCTGTCCGGCCCGAAGGGGTGCAACCCCAGACCGGCCAAGCGGAGCCGGAGCACTAACAGTTGAAGCCAACGTCGCTCCTTAAGACTTCAGGGATGAAAAGAGAACTTTTTATTATGTTGGCCGAGTGGAAGGGAAGTCAAGC
>CAZETZ010000071.1:1914-15518 GCA_964514735.1 uncultured Acidobacteriaceae bacterium
CCGCAAACGCGTACAACGCAAAAACAAATTGAGGCGCTACCGCTTTTTAGCATCGGGCGGCCTCCGCGACCTGACCGAAAGAGAAAGGCGTGGGCTTATTTCCGGGTCTAGATGGGATCCAAACTCTTGGCGTCTGCCACGTTGTCCGGCGGGTCGGAAAAATTTTTGCCGGGGCCGTAGGCGGCTTTTTCATAATTATTGCCCGCCCTGCGGATGGCATCGTGCCAGCCGTCGTCCCAGCTGATGTGGGCCTCGCCATTCTCCACCGTCCAGGTGCCGTGGCGTCCGCCAACAGTTTTGGTGGCATAGCCTTTTCGGTCCAGGGTGATAATGAAACTGCTGCCCGCGCCATCGCCAACTCTCCACCTTCCCAAAAAGTGACCCGCACTTACGGAGAACGCCTCGGGAGGCAAGGCTACGGCAGTCGTTCTAGCGTTGGTTTTGAACTGAATGTGGGCGACCTCGGAGAGTGGAAAGCTCTGCTGATGACCATCCTTGAAAATAATGACCACGGAACCCCGGTCATCGGCCGCTCCGGCCACCAACGTCAGTACTCCAAAAATGAGGACGACTTGGGCGAGGTTGCGCATGACAGATCTCCTTGGCGGCACGCGGCCCGTTCCGGGGCGTAACCGTGTCTAGCATATATGAAAGTTGGTACGTTTCGGAGTGGCTTGCGGTTCCCGAAAATTCAGCTTGGGTGGGATTTGAAAAGCAGCGGCCCGGTCAGCGCCCAGCCGCAGAATAGCTGGTGAGAATACTTACGCCCGCCGCGGCAGGCGAGGTTGTGTTTCCGGAATGACCGGTGTGGGAGGTGGTTTCCCTTGACTGTAACTTGAACTCGGCCACCATTCTTTGCAGGTCCAGCGCCATTCCCGACAGGTCCTGGCAGGCCTTGGCGGTCTCCTCCGCGCCGGTTGCCGACTCTTTCACCAAACTGCTGATCTGCTCCAGGTTGTGGTTGATCTCCTCGGATGCGCTGGATTGCTCGGTGGCGGCAGTGGCAATCTGCGTGATCATCTCCCCCACTTGATCGGCCACCAGGATAATTCCTCTTAAAGAATCTCCCGCGCGGGCGGTCGAATTGACCCCGTCATTCACCTGCTTGGTGCCTTGCTCCATGGCGGTAACGGCGGTCTTAGTCCCGTTCTGGATGTTCTTGATCATCTGGGCAATCTCTTTGGTGGCAGTGGTGGTGCGTTCGGCCAGCTTACGGACTTCGTCGGCCACCACCGCAAAACCGCGCCCTTGTTCTCCAGCCCGGGCAGCTTCGATGGCGGCATTCAAGGCCAGCAGATTGGTCTGGTCGGCGATGTCATCAATCACGCCGGCGATGCGACCGATTTGATCGGAATTCTTGCCCAACTCCTCCACTTTTCCCGCCGTGGAACCCACGGAGTCGGCAATCTGGCGCATTTGGGCGAGGGCCTCATCTACGACCGCTCCTCCTTGCCGCGCGGTTTCCGCGGCCTGACGCGCGGCTTCGGAGGCTTTATTGGAATTTTCCGAAACCTGTAAGACGGTAGAAGACATTTGCTGCATGGCGGTGGCTACTTGCGCGGTCTGGTCTTTCTGAACTTGCGCGCCCTGCGACTGTTTGCTGGCCGACGAAGACATCCTTTCACTGGCGCTGGCCACCTGGTCGGCGGTGCGGGCGATCTGGACCATGATGTCGTGCAATTTCTGGACAAACAGGTTCAGGCACTTACTCAGCACTCCAATTTCATCTTCACGCGCTTCATCGGCGTGCGCGGTCAGATCGTTTTGTTCCGCCATTTCCTTAAAACGCGCGGAAAGATAATCCAGGGGAGTTGTGATGCTGCGTGTAATCCTGGTGGCGACGACCAACAATAACACCAGCGAGACGCCGCAAATGACGAACATGGCGCGAGTTGCATTGGCCGCCTTGCGGTCGGCATCCAGCTCGGCCTGCGCGGCCACTTTTTGCAGCAGATCGCTATTGCTCTCAATTTTTCCCTGTAGCCCCTTGTACAACTGTAAACATGGACCCAGCAGGTCGGTGGCGGAAGCCGGGTCCTTGACAATGGCGGAGGCGAGGGACTTTGCCGAGGTAATGTATTGGTCCGCCAACTGAGCTTCCTCGGTGAGGGCGTTATGCGCCGCAGGATCGCTGACCGAAGCGCTTGCCTTGGCAATACGCTCGGCGAGCAACTTTGAGTGTTGGGCAAGTTCCTCGACTTTGCTTTGCTGCTCGTCCCCGCTGGCCTTGAATATGGCGCCCAGATCGGTGCGAGTGAGGTCGTTATAGACCCCGGCTTCGATGTGGTTGCGGATGGCCGATCCAGTGGCGGCCACTTCGGAGCCGGTGGCTTTCACGGTGGAGATTCCCCAGTAGCCAGTCACGCTGACGCTGATGACGAATGTCAGCCCGGCGAGCGTGAGGGCGAACAATTTTCGTTTGATGGTCCATTGCATTCCGCGCACCCTCCAGGATGCGGCGATCCAAGAGAGCTACATCTTGAGTTTGTAGCCGGCATCACTGGACGCCGAGCCTTCCACTTTGACCGCTTTGATCCCGCTTTCCCCCTCGGAAAAGTCGCTGGCGCGCACAAACCCTATGGCGCCGGGAGAACCAGCGACTACGCTCTTCACGTCCCGGGCGCTGCTCACTTCCTTGGGGGGAGTAGCGTCTTTGCCTTCGAAGGCGGCCTGTACGAAGTATTTCTTGAAGTCGGCGTCACTCATGTCGCAAACGATCTTCAGAAATGCCGCGCGCTCCGCAGCCCCGGTTCCGGGCATGACCGGGGCCACGGACTTGCCGGTGTCCCATTTGCTGCGGTCGGACAGAAACAGTTTTTTCAACTCCCCCACGTTCAAGTTGTCGACGGGGTTGGAGCTGTTGACAATGACCACAATGGAATCGCCCGCGGCATGAACTGCTGGGGGCATGGCCACGGTCAGGGCAAGCACAGCGACCACCGGTATCAGCAAAAAGGTTTTACGAATTCTCATCATTTGTCGTCCTCTCAGAAGGTGAAGGCGAACTGTGTGGCCACGGCGTTGCCGCTCTTTTCGCCCCGGGTCGCCTCCCGTTCATATTGCAGTTTGGCGGCGGCGTGTTCATTGAAGTCCCAGCGCACACCCACGGTAGGACCATTGCGGCGGCCGACCACCGGACCATCGGTGGGATCGCCATAGATCGGTTCATCGTCGCTGGCATTGATGTACTCGTACCGGAAATAGGGACGATAACTGCCAAACCTGCGGGAAATCTGGGTGTAGAAAGCGGGCGTGTGAAAGACCCCCGGGGCCCCGGTGCTGGTGCCCTGGTGGCGGACCAGCATTCCTTCGCTAAGGAATTCATAGTTCGAATTGAGGTACACGACATGGGCCGTCGAGATCCATTCGCTGTGGTTGATGTTGTCGGAAAAAGTCAGGTAGTCATGGTAGGCGGAGAACCCGACTTGCAAACCCGACACCCAAGCGGGTTTTACGTACGCGCCTAAGTTGAACGACTTGCCATTATTGGTGTCCTGCTGGTTCTGGGCAGGATTGCTGCCCAACAAATGGGAACGGCCATTGCCGATTTCGGCGATGTAGTGCAAGCCGAGCTTTCCAGAAGGGAGCAGGCCGGTGGCGCTGAGTCCAACTTCCTGCAAGGGCAGCGGGCCTCCCTTGTCATCGAACTCGTACATAAAGGGCCGGCCGATGGCGGTCTGAAACCACTCGCCTTGATGAAATGCGGTGTTGTAGTAACCGATGGCGGTGTGATATCGCCCCATGGCGATATTGAAGCGATCACTCGGCCGGTACTGTAACACCAGTCTTTCGACGTCCAGACCGATGTCGTTGGTGCTGGTCGAAATGAAAAGCAATTCACCGAGCAGAGATACATGACTGGAAAGACGCGAGGTCATGAACAAATCAAGAGAACCGATCTGGAAGGTATTGGTGTCGCCCTTCTCGTCGCTGGCGCGATAGCCCATGTCTCCAAATACGCGGAACTTCATTCTTTCGGCAACCTCATTTAGATGCGGAGCCTCGACCACGGGGGGCGGCTCGGGGGCGGGAGCATCCGGTTTCTGCTTGAGCTGTTTGACTTCGCTTTCCAGGTCCTGGATACGCTGCAGGAGTTGTTTGTTGAGGTCCTCCTGACTGGTGGCCGAGCGAGGCGTTTCCTGCGCGGAGACCACGCCAGTAAGAGTCAACCAGAAGGTCAAGCTGATGGCGAAAAAAATGCTTCCTGCTGTCACGCGGACTTTTGACATGTTTATAACCCTCGATTTTTACCCACACCTTGGCCGGCGGAGAACCTAAAGCAAGTTACTGTTTCAACATTTCGGCAAACTGGGCTACGACTTTACCGGCGCACGTGCCGCCGAAGGGCTTACAGCTTTGGTGTGAAAGTGACAAGGGATGGAGGAGCGATGGGCTTGGTTGGGGCGGCGATTTGCCCCGGAATATTAGGGCTTTCTAAGTAAGACGACGTGGGAGGCAAGCTGAACTTTAAATTGCCGGGGCCTTATCTCCCTTGAGCAACCGCAGATATAGCATGTAGATCACGATCCCCAGATTGGCCACAAACAGCCCGATTCCGAAAACGGTAAGGCGGCGGAACAGTTCATTGATCTCGAAGGGAAGATATAAAGCACCGGAGGCGGCGGCAAACCACTCCGCCCAGGCGCGCTTTTTCCATAACCCGTAGGCTTCCACGAAGCGCAGCGTCGAGTAGAGGGCGGCGACAACCGCCACCAGAATCAGCTCCCGGTCGGTAACGTCCTGGGCCACGCGGAGAAACACGTCCGCATAGTGATAGCGATGCTTGATATGCAACAGACGCAGCAGGCTCACCGCCACGTCCCACACATCGCGATGCCAAAGCGACAAAGCGCCAAAACCTGCCAAGAGTACGACCAGCCCCTTAATCAATTCAAAGGTGGCAATGGCCCGCAGCAATTCGGTCTCGGTATCGCGCTTGCGCCGGACTGGGCGTGGATTCTCGCCGAGCTGGCCGTTCATTCTGGGTTGGGCTTTCGATGACATCAACTGGCTTCAGTTTAGTGCAAAGGTTCCAAAGGAACCTTTTCCTATTGGCTAGCGTCCTTATGTGGGTAGTCTAAGTAAAATCGGCAATGATTGGCAGCACGGAGGTAGGACATGAACTGGGCCAAGATCATAGCATTACTGGCGGTCATCGTGGTGGCGGCTGGCGCGCAACAGACGCAGGCCCCACCGCAAACCGCCAGACAGGCCCTGCTGGAGATGTTCTTCAGCAAGGATTCCAAAGCGTTTGAGAAGCATGTGCCTGAGACGGCGCGCGAGACCTTCGCCAAGATCGACGCGGGACTGCTGACCATGGTCACCGGGCAAGTCTCCGGCATCCGGGGCCAGCTTAACTCGCCGGGCAGCCATCTGGAAACATTTGACGCCGGTCCACTGTTATTGGTATCCGAACGATCTCAAGACGGCCATCAGGAACGGGTGGAAATATCGGTCGAGCGCGACGATCTATCGGGAGACCAAGACCAGATCGAACTTTCCCTGCATGTCTATAAAGATGGGACAGCGGAGAGAATTCCCGTGGTCCCCGGCCTGGTCCTCGACATGAAAGAGGAGAAGGACATTTGGCGGCTCAGTTGGCGGCTCAGTCAGATTACTCTGGAGGTGCATGTGCCGCTCTCCGATCCGGAGTATGTCCAAGGTATCGCGGAAGATATGCGAAAGGCCAGGCAACGGGTGGCCGAGTACCAGACGCTATCTTCCCTGCAAGCCCTGAAAGCGGCTGAGGTTTCCTATCAAAAGAAGTCTGGCAATTACACCTGCAAGCTGGAGAACCTGGGAAAAGGGTGGGACGTTTCCGCAGCGGAGCCGGGCGGCCAAGCGGCCTATGTCTTCACGATTACGAGTTGTACCAACTCGAGCGTCAACATCATTGCCGAACCGGCAAAAAACGGTCCCGCGCGCAGGGCCCTATGTATCGACGAAAACGGAGCGGCCCGCTTTGCCGACGACAGCAAGGGGCCAACCTGCCTCAGCAGTGGGAGGCCCATCAGTGAACTGGAAGCGGAGGGACGCGGGAATAGTGTGGGGATGGGTCGTATCTACTAGACGCGCAGACTGGCGCGCAGTTCCGCGACAATCTCCGCGGCAGCCTTGCGCGCGGCATCATGCTGGTTCACATCGAACGAAATGGCCCCCACGCGCGCGTGGCCGCCGCCGCCGTAGCGCTCGCAGATCCGCGCCAGATTCACCGTAGGCTCGGAGGGCGCCCAGGGATTTGATCCCACCGAAACTTTCACCCGGAAGTGGCTCTTGCTTAGACCGACGCTATAAGTGGACTCGGGATGCAGATAATAAGGCACAAACTTGTTGTAGCCATCGAGGTCCTTGTCGGTCACGTCGAAGAACAGCGTGCCGTCTTTGGATTCGGTACGCTCCTGCAAGATGGCAATGGAACGCTGATGGCGGTCCAGCAGCGGCGGCAATAACGGCGCCACCAGCGGATCATCAATGATGGCCTGCAACGACCGGGTCGCCAGCATGGGAATCAGCTTCTGACCAAAACTGGAGTCGGTCGCCGATTCGATCACCATGGTGAGCTTCATGGCCGGGGCCTTCATCTCCACCGCGGTGCGGGCATCCTGGTAGAGGGCGCCGTCAATAATGTCGGTCCAATACACCAGCTCGGCCACGGACCCGGGATCGAAACCAAAACGTGTCTGGGCAATCATGGCCAGAAAGCTGGTGCAGGACTTGAAGTCCGGGTCATAAAATTTGCGGTTGCTCTGGTCCTGCTCGAAATGCTCGGCATCCTGCGGGCTTAGGAATGCGCTCTCATGGTGGTCGAACCACCAGGTAATTTTGGGCGAGCTGGAATATTTGAAATCCACGATGGCGTTTTCATCGCCGTCGAAATCATTCTCGTTGAACAAAGCGCCGGCCCGGTGCAGCAGGCCGGAGAAGACGAAGTCTACATCGCCGCGAATGCGCTCGCGGTAAAAACGGGAAAACAGCGCGGCCGAGGAAGCCCCGTCGAAACATTTGTCGTGATAGAAGACGCGAACTTTCAAATTTACCCCTTGCCTCCACTTTTGCTCTCCAGCCAGGCGGGGGCCGGAACACAAAAGGGGGAAAGAAATTAGGAGGCCATTTGGAGGTACGTTCTGTCAAGGGGTGTTGCGGCAAAAGACAAAGCGGAGGATAACCTCCGCTTTCTATTTGGGACAGGTCCTGGTTATGCGCCGGCTTGCTTTTCCGCCAGATCGCCAATGATGGGCAGCTTAAACATTTGACCCTGATAGGCTTTGATGAAAAGCATGACCCAAAGCACCAACCCCGCGAGTCCGATGAGAGGCCAGAGTAACAGGGTCGCCCAGCCGATCACTGGAATCATTCCGAAGATGCCGAGTCCAATCGCCAGCACGACCCAACCCACACAAAGAAAGATGCACTGAAAGGCGTGGAAGCGCACAAACTTGCTTTTGTTGTAAGGCTCAATCAACAGGAAGACGATCGCGACGATCAGGATGTAACAGAGCATACCGGCAATGTTGTCGGTCATTCCGCCGCCGGCCGGAGCCGCAGGCGCCTTCGCGCTACATGCCGCGCACATTGTGGTTCCGTCCGGAACCGCCGTTCCACATCCGCTGCAAAATGCCATGGGGCCCTCCTACCATTCCACGGTTCAACCCGCACCAAATGCCAAAGCAAAGCACCGGGGCTGCACGTTATCAGAATTACCTTGTCAAGGCAAATCCGGCTGGGCCTTGAACGAGACCGGACCAAGCGTAGCCAGCGGAATCCGCAATAGCATTGACGCGCCTCCGTACTCAAGGTACCGTTTGGGGCAAATCTCTCAACGGCCGTGGAGGCCGTGAGATTTGTCAGGAGGGACCATCGTGTTCTGCTCTCGATGCGGTACCACGCTCGCGGAAGGCGCTTATTTTTGCCCCAAGTGTGGCGCAGACAATAGCGCAGGAGCAGTAGCACCGGCGGGCGCGCCTGCAAGCGCTGTTGTCGCTGACCCTCCGCAAACCAGCGGCTTGGCCATTGGCAGCCTGGTGTGCGGCGTGCTCCCATTTTTTCTGCTTACGCCTATCGTGGCCATTGTTCTAGGACACATCTCTCTTTCGCAGATCAAGCAGAGCGCGGGGCGATTGAAGGGCAAGGGACTGGCGATCGCCGGCCTGGTCCTGGGCTACGCCACGGTCGCGCTTTTGCCCATTATTCTGATCATCGCGGCCATTGCCATCCCCAATTTACTGCGCGCAAAAATCGCGGCCAATGAGAGTTCGGCCGTGGCTTCCGTCCGCACCTTGAATACTGCCGAAATAACCTATGCTACGACCCATCCCGAAAAAGGCTTTACCTGCGCTCTCGATGATCTGAAAGAAGCCGGACTGATCGATGCGCAACTGGCCAGCGGCACCAGGTCGGGCTACATTTTTGAATTAGTCGAATGCAAGGCGGAGACCGGCGAGGGCGCCAACACCCAGTATCAGGTTATCGCCTACCCCATCAACAAACAGAACACTGGGCGAAGGGCCTTCTGCTCCGATCAAAGCGTCGCCATTCGCTACTCAGAATCCGGTTCTGGACAGGCCTGTTTAGACAACGGAACTTCCCTGGAATAGATGGACGCCGTGTCCGGCCATACTCAGACGTAATGGCAGTGGTGCAGTTTGAGAAACGGTTCGTATCCAGGCATGGCCCGTTCGACTTCGCTCAGGGCAGGCTCTTTGGCCGTGCCGCCTCCAGAGAGAAGAATTGAGGTCCGCGCCGATATGGCGCAACCATCAAGAAAGCCAAGGCCATTGGCGGTTGCGCCCCACCGGCGCGTTGGTCGAAACCAACCCGAAAACGGCAGGGCTTAAAGCCACTGCCCTGATACGTAGCATTTCTCTCAAACTGCACCACTACCGACGTAATGCGGCAGTTGTATGCGATCTGGTTACAATGCTGAGATGGCCCGGCCGATGGTACCGCGTAAATTCTTTTTTGCCGTAATGCTGCTGGTTGGTTGGGGATGGTCCTCCCCGATCAGCAAGGCCCAGGTAGTAAATTCCGAAACGCCAAGTTCTCCGTCCGCGACCGCTGATGCAACCCCGAATATAAAACCACCAGCCCATAGATTTTGGGACCGGGAAAATGCCTGGCTTTTTACCGGCGTGGCCGTGTCCCGCGCCTTGGATTACACCTCGACCCGCAACTTTCTGGCGAGAGGAAGAACGGAAGTATTAATCCCCGATGATGTGGTCAACAGCCAGGCAGGTTTCCCGGCATTAGAAGCGGCCGGGGCGGCGACGTCGGTGGGAATTTCCTACATCATGCATCACTACGGACACCACAAGCTGGAACGCTGGGTTTCCATCGTGCACATCGGTGTGACAACATTCGGGGCCGCGCATAACTACGCCTTGGAGTCGAAGCATCCGTAGTGTCTTCACATCAGCTAATTGGCTAAAAGGCGGGCGTAGATACCTCGGACCTCGCGGAGAGTTCGATGCAGCTCGCTTTCTAATCCATCCTCGAACCGGCGCTTCAGGATCGCTGCCGTCAGAGTTTCCGTGAACTGGCGCGCGTGTTCGGTCGCCGGCAACCATTTATGGGCCCGTCCGACGACCAGCCGGGCAACGTGATCCACAGTCCGCAGCAATTCCGCGGCATGGTCGAGGGTTGCGGCATCCGTCCGGTCCAACACTCCCGCCCCGGCACAACGCCACAGCCGGTCGCGAAGCGTACCGCCCTTTTCGCGAATGGCATATCTGACCAGCAAGAAGCCGGAGATGAAATCGATGTCGTAGATTCCCCCTGGCGAAGTCTTGAAACTGTACTCCTGCGCTTCCGGCTCCAGACGTGAGCGCATCTCGCGCACGGCGTCCAGGAAACCGGGGTCGGCGGAGAACTTTTCAAAAAGAGGTTTGGTTTGCGCCACGGCGAGCTCTCCCAGGGCCCGTGGACCCGCGATAAAACGCAGTTTCGTATAAGTCAACGCTTCCCAGGGCTGGGCATCGTTTTCACAATAGGCAGCCAGGTGCGCGGGAGTGAACAGCAACTCGCCATCTCCGCCGAGCGGGCGGAGCCGCGCATCCACCGGGAACACCATCCCCTCCTGGGTGTAGGCGGCCAGGGCCTGCATGAGATGGGCCGCGGCTTTGGTCATCTCTTCGCGATTGCGATCGTGCTCACACACAAACAACAGGTCGGCGTCGGAAAGAATGTCGAACTCACCGGCGCCGAGCCTTCCGACCCCTAGAATTGCCAGTCCTTGCGGGCTGCCCGCGATTCCATGCGCGGCTGCGATCGCATCCTCGGCAGACGCGGTGTTGGCGCTGAGCGACCGGTATACGTTTCTGGATTCGGCAATGTCGTGCGCGCCCGAGGTAAACACACGATGGCGATAGTGCTGCCGAAGCAGGGCCAGTTTTTCTGCATGAGACAGTTCGGACGCGGTGAGATATTCCACGATGGGATCGTTTACGGTGCGGGCGCCCAATACGCTCTCAAACAATTGCCCCATTCCCAGGCGTGAGGGGGTTTCGTCCCACTGCTCGAGGGAAGTGATTTCCTCGGGATGGCGGACCAGAAGGTCGGTGAGGTAGTCGCTGGACTCGAACAACGCCAGGGCCCGGTTGACCGCGGCAGGATGCCGCACCACGGCCGAGTAGCGTTCCGAGGTGGTAAATGCCGCGCTCAAAAAACGAAACAGATTCTTACCCGCCTGAGGGCTAAGGTCGCGTCGTGCCGCAATGTCATGCAGCGCAGGCGCATCGGCGGCCAGGCGTTCCAGAATTTGTTGATTGGACTGGTCGGCGACGCTGGGCTCCAGCAGGCTGCGCAGGCGAAACTCGTTTTCCTGGATTTCCCGATGACGCTGCGTTTGTTGCTGGTAGATGATCCGCTGATAAATGTCAGCCACCGCGGCCATGCGCCGCTGTACCGTCGCGACCAGGTCCCCTAAACGGTATTCACCCGCCTCGTAACCTTCCATGCAGCGCCGCAGAATGCGCAACTCCAATCCGGAAAGCGGAAGGCGATGTGTTTGTTGTCCTTGACGCAATTGCAAGCGGTGCTCGAGATGACGAAGGAATTCGTAGGCGCTGGTCAGGTCATGAAACTCCTTGCCGCTGATGTGGCCCTTGTCATGCAGCTTGTGCAAGGAGAACAAAGTTCCCCCGGAGCGGAGCCATGGCTCTTCTCCTCCATACACGCGTTGCAGGCATTGCACCAGAAATTCAATGTCGCGGATGCCGCCGGGGTCGATCTTGACGTCGATGTCATCGCCGGAAAGTTCCACCGGTTTTTTGTAGCGGCGGCTGGTGTGCATTCTCTCCCGCGCCACCAGCGCGGTTTTGATGGCGGCGAAGTTTACTTGTTCGGTATACACGTGCGGCTGGATGCGGCGCACAAACTCCCGTCCCAGGGTCTGGCTGCCGGCGGCGTGGCGTAATTTGATCAGAGCTTGGCGCTCCCAGTCGTGCGCAAGCGACGAGTAGTAAGCAAGCGCATGGGACAAGCTGATGGCCAACTCCCCCTCATTCCCCTGGGGACGTAACCGCAAATCGATACGGAACACCGCGCCTTCGCTGGTGACGCGCGCCAAAATTTCTGTCACCAACTGGGCCAAGCGGACAAAGTATTCACGATTGCTCACGGAAGCGTCCGGCGGCTCCTTGCCATCGCCAAACAGGTAAAGCAGGTCCACATCCGAGTTGTAGTTCAGCTCATTTCCCCCCAACTTGCCCAGGGAAAGGACGGTGAAGGGCACGTCCATCAAACGATTGGCCGCGTCCAGGGTCTTTGGCGCGTCGTAGCGGCGGAGGAGGCGGCTCTCGGCCTCGCGCAGCGCATCTTCGATCAGGACATCGGCCAGCGCGGAAATCTCCGCGGTGGTTTCCGCCAGAGGCGCGATCTTCAAAATGTCGCGCAGCATGATGCGCACGTATTCGCGCCGCTTGAATCGCGAGAGCAGCACCGAAACATCGCTCTGGAAAGAGCGGGCGCGGAACCTTGCCAGGGCCTCTTGAAATTCCTCGCGCGAAAAACTGCGGTCAAGGTTCCGGTCGCGGAGAAAGGAATAAAGCAGGTCGGGGTTTTGAATCAGGGTATCGCCCAGATACCGGCTATGGCCAAAAACCAGCAGCGCGTAATGGGCGAGCGAATGATAGCGGTCGAGCAGGCCGGCGATTTCCGGCGAACCGCACACCAGCTCGTCAAAGAGGATGAGAGCAGAATCCGGGTCTGGAGATTCATGGAACAGCGCAGGCAATGCCGATACCAGCGCGGAAGAGAGCGTGGACGAGATACGGTCGATATAGGCGCGCGCCGCTCTCGGGTCCAAAAAAGAGACATCATCCCAATTCAGCGGCGCGCGGCTGCTGTTAAGCCCAGCCGGGGAACGGTCCCCGGATCCACTTGGAGGTTTGTTTTGGGACAAAGGGTCTCGGCTCAAAAAGTGAGCATAGCACGCGGGAAAGCCTGTGATCCCAGGTCCACGCCACCGGTCCACTGGGTGTGCAGTTCTCCGCGGCCTCTGCGTTTTAAGATTTTATTCACCGCCAAGAACAACGTCTTATACCGCAGAGTTTGCGGAGAACTGCCACAGAGGACGCCGAGAAAAGCAAGGTCTTTCTACCACCGCCGAGTGCCAAAATATTTTCTGATTCCCACTACGTTGTAGCGTCCCCATGGCCCGTTCGGACCCAGATCGGCGGCGCCCAAGTTCGTGTCGCGCGCACCCAGGCGTTTAAACAGAAAGTGCTGCGTGGCCCGAAATTCGAAGCCTTTGCCCAGGTTGATTCCGATTCCCCACGAGCGCTCAATGCCGATGGCATCGAAGGAATAGGTGTAAAGCGCCTGCGGTACGTTCTTGCCGAACAACAAGCGGGGTTCCCCGAAGAGCATGAAGCGGCGGAAGATTCCTTGGCCGAAGGGGCGCACTTCCACCACTCCGGAGAGCATGTACCGGGCAAACTCCGAGCAGGGAGCATTCTTGCCGCCGAAGTTGGCGGCGTCGGCGCGGCACAGGTTGGGATCAATCTCATTATGGGTCCCGGCAAAATCAAACTGAGCATAGCCCCAAAGCGTGTCGCGGGGAAAAAACATCCGCTCCTGCGCGATGGGCTTGGCCGGTTCCTGAGCATTCGCCAAGCTACATAAGGTCGAGCAAATCACAATCCAAAGCAGCCGCTTCATGGGCCCTCCACAAGATTACGTTCCTGGAATTACACCAGTGGCAGAGTGCTTGCTCCCGGCCAAAGGAAAAGTGGCGCACATTGTACCCGAGAGGAAGAAGCCCAGGACAACCGTAAGAACTGGGTGTTCCTAAAAGCCAGCCGACATTGGTCATCGCGTCTTGGACCAGCGGGCGTGATGCCGCGAATTGGGGGGGCGCGGAGGGACCTGCTTTCCCTGCAACCATGGAAAACCAGTCCTTGAACCTGGCCCGACTCAGCGCTAGTATTACTCCGCGAAGCTAAGGCCCCATGCCCTCAAACTACGTCCCCATCTTTTTGTTCATCGCCGTGGTAGGCGTAATGATCCCGCTGCCGCTGATCCTGGCCAAGCTGGTCCGCCCCGACAACCCCGGTAAAGAGAAGCTGATGCCCTACGAATGCGGCATTGATCCGGTGGACAATTCGCGT
>CAZETZ010000072.1:0-15148 GCA_964514735.1 uncultured Acidobacteriaceae bacterium
ACCGCAAAGAACGCAGAGAACGGCCCGCAGAGATCGCAAAGAAAACCAAACTGAGCAACTATCGATTGCCTTGACTGCTTGCCCCGGTTCCTTCAGTAACTCGGTCGTACACTCCCTTCTGGTAACCCTTAGTAACCATACGATTCTGGGTGTCCGGTCGTACAATTGGCCTTGTCCGTACGACCATCTCTCGGGTATGGCCCCCCAGCAGTGCCCAGGGAGTGGTGGACTCGCTTGCAGATTTCCAGGGTCTACTCGGGCGAGTCGACAATACGAGCGGAGTTCGCACCTCTATGGCGTTTGGCTTCGGCTTCAACAAACAGAAGGTACTCAGCTCAGCTGAGAAGTTTGTCCAACAGGGCAAGCTGCAGAACGCCATCTCGGAATACGAAAAGATCATCAAGGCCGATCCCAAAGACCTCACCGTGCTGAACACGGTGGGCGATCTTTATTCCCGCCTGGGGGAGAGCGACCGGGCCATCGAATGCTTCAAGAGCGTTGGGGATGCTTACGCTCAGCAGGGATTTACGGTAAAAGCCATCGCGATGTACAAGAAGCTTTCCAAGCTGCGTCCCACGCTGGAAGGCTCGTTGCGCCTGGCTGAACTCTATACCCAGCAGGGATTGTTTAACGACGCCCGCGCCCAGTACTTGCAGGTGGCGGAAGAATTCCTGCGTGGCGGAGAGCTGGAGCAGGCAGTGCGGATCTTCCAGAAGACCCTGGAGATGGATCCGGACAACGTCAACATGCGGACGCGGCTGGCCGAGGTTTATATCCGGCTGGGAAAGAAGGCGGAAGCCTGGGACATTTTCGCCACCGCGGTGGAGAGTTTGCGCGGACGCGGAGCGCTGACCGCGGCGGAAGAAATTTTGCAGCGCATGCTGAAGCTGGATCCCAGCAACAGCCATGCATTGCTGCTGCGTGGACGGTTGGCCTTCGATGCGGGTGACTTTCCCGCTGCGATCAAGAGTCTGGAGCATGTGGCGGACCTCGACAATCATGCCGAGGGGCTGACCGTTCTGTTGCAGGCTTACTTGCAGACCGGACAGCTGAATGAAGCCGGCGGCATCGCCAACAAACTGGCGGCGGTCCACAATGACGTTGGCGGGATCACCGCCTACGCGGAAGCGCTGATGGCGGCCGGGCATTATGAACCTGCCTTACAGGTATTTGCCGCGAACTCCGACCGTATATTGGCTGGGGATTCGACCAAGATTCTGGAAACCCTGCACAGCCTGATTGGGCACGTGCAAGAGAACACCGAGTCATTGGAGACGTTGCTCGATCTGCTGCAAAAGGCCGGTGAGCAAACTCATCTCACGGAAATTTATGAACTGCTGGCGCACGCTTACACCCAATCGGAACAGTACGAGAAGGCGCGCGATTACTACCTGAAGTTGACGCAGTTGGAGCCGCACAACCAGCTGCATGCCGATAACTATCAGCAAGTGGTGGCCAAGCTGGGAGGCGAGACCACCACCAAGACCCTGATCACCGCGGAAGAGGGGGCGGTGATCGTGGACGAGCTGGAAGCTACCGCGCCCTTCGTCGAACAACGCTACCCCGACGAAGTTGCGCTGGCGGTGCGCGCCGCTATTACCGATGCCGAGCTGTTCTCCTCCTACAACATGGCGGAAAAGGCCCTGGAGCCTTTGATGGCGGCCCTGGCAAAAGCGCCGAAAGATTTGCGCTTAAATCAGCGGCTGGTAGGTTTGCATACGCGCGCTGGGCGTTTCACGGAAGCCGCGGTTTGCTGCCATAACCTGGAAAGTGTTTACCACGAGGCAAATTATCCTGAAGAGGCCTCGCGGTACGGAGAGTTGGCGGCACGATATGAAGAACGTGCCGGGACCGTGACCAGGCCGCACCAGGCTGTGTTTATTGAGGAGCAGCCGCAAGCCTCGATTCCTGAGATTGACGTCAAAGCGCCTGTCGCTAAGCTCGCCCCCAAGGTTGCTGCCAAAGTGGAGGTCGCGCCGGAGCCCGTGGCGGAGATGGAAGTCGCTCCTGCCCCGTCGGTGAAACCCAACCTGGTTTGGCACGCGCCGGTGTCCGCGCCGCCCGCTCCTCCGGCTGGGCAATCGGTTGAGTTTGATGTGCAGGCCCATGAACCCGAGCCGGCGAAGGAAATCGACCTTTCCGACGAGTGGGAAGTTGAAGTTGTGGACGAGCCGGCTGCTCCGCAAGAGGCAGTCGCAATGGCCCAAGCGGAAGAGCCGGAACCGGCGGTCGAGCCTGCCCCGATCGAGGACAATAGCCAGGCGATTGCTGAGGCTGTTGAGGAGATTCGCTTCTATCTCTCGAGCGGAATGGCTGATCAGGCCAACGCTTCGGTGGTGAAGCTAGAGCAATTAGGCGCCGATGAGGGCACGATCACCGCGATTCGTCAGGAGATCGAAGCGGCCACGATGGTTGCTTCTGCTCCGGAAGTGGAAGTAGTGGACCAGTTTGTGGTGGAGGAAGAGCTTCCTGCCGCGGAAGTGACGCCGCCTCCGCCTCCGCCCAAACCGGCTGCTCCACCCAAGGTTGTAGCGCCTCCCGCGCCGCCTAAAGTGGCGGCGGTTGCCCCGCCTGCGCCAGTTGCGCCACCCTTACAGGTTCCGCCTGCCGCGCCGAAGGTCGCGGTGGCGCCGCCTGCACCGCGGCCGCAAGCTCCCGTCCCACCCGCCAAACCGGCGGTGGCAGCGGCGGCTTCTTCGGGTGTGTTAGGCGATCTGGTGTCCGACCTCGAGTCTTCGTTGGGCGATGATTTCCTGAATGATGCGGAACCCGTGCCTTCGGCCCCTGCCGCGCCGGTGCGCAGCGCTCAGCCCGTGGCCGTGGCCCCCGCGCCCATTGTTCCACCTACGAAAGCCCCTGAATTGGGCGCCATGGTGGCGGATTTGGAAAGCTCTTTACCGCGGGAGATTGGCATTGCCGCCAGTGTTGGCGCCGCGCCTACCATGCCGGTGGCCGCGCCAAAAATTCCTCCGGCGCCGGTTGCGCAAGCGTCCGCCGCCAGCGCCGCGCCGTTCGACCCTGCCGCTGTGGATTTGAGCGGCATGTTCAACGATTTGCGCAGCGAGCTGGAAGAAGACGTTGCCAAAGCCGAAGAAGATCCTGAAACCCATTACAACCTGGGAGTTGCGTTCCGTGAGATGGGCCTGCTGGATGAAGCCATCGGCGAGTTGCAGAAGGTTTGCCAGTCGGTGGAGCGGGGGCATCCTTTCCCGCAGTTGATGCAGACTTATACCTGGCTGGCGCAGTGCTTCCTGGACAAGGGAGTGCCGGAAGCGGCGATCCGCTGGTATCAGCAGGCGTTGAGGATTCCCAACCTGGAAGGCGAGTCCGCGACCGCGCTGCACTATGAATTGGGTTCTGCCTTCGAGTTGGCGCAGAACAAGACTGAGGCACTGAACCATTTTCTCCAGGTTTACGGCAGCAATATTGACTACCGCGATGTTGCCGAGCGCATTCAGGCCCTCAAGTCGTAAAATGTCCGGATGTGTTTGAACCCAAAAACTGTCCGGATAATTGTGCCCGGAACCGGGAGATGGCTTTGACTAGCGACCCAACGGTTTCTCCCGAAGTCTCAAGCCCGGAAAGCTCCGAAAATTCTCAACAAGCATTGCGGACAGGGATGGACCTTTGGCTGCACCGGATCGCTGTGCTCATTTTTGTCCTGCTTTGCGCGGGCAGCGGCGTGACCCTGGCGATTCTGCCCTGGAGCCTGCAATGGTCGGACAATTACTTATTGCTGCGCTTTCCCGACTTGCAGCCGATTGTCACCAACGGGTTCTTGCGCGGAGTGTGCACGGGATTGGGCCTGCTCGATCTGTGGATTGGTTTTGCCGAGGCGGTGCATTACCATGAAGAAAGACCGCTTCAGAAGTGACCGCAATTTTGTAATGGACCCACCGGAACTCCGGCCATAGAAAGACGCTGCTTATCATGACAGAGAAATTGCAAAGCGCCCCACTGGCGTATGAGAACGAAAGTTTCTTGAATAGCCCGGATGGGCGGTTCCTCCGGATCCTCGCGGAATATGCGGAGCCACTCACACGTTTTCGCCGGGAGCAGATCCAGGACACGGTCGTCTTTTTTGGGTCCGCGCGCTTCAGCAGCCAGGCGGCCGCGCAAAAAGACCTCAGGAAGGTCCAGGGGGAAGCCAAAGTGTCGAAAAGCAAGCGGGACCCGCAGAACAAGAAGGCCCTGGCCGCGGTCGATATGGCGCGCTACTACGAAGATGCGCGCAAGCTGGCGAACATGCTTACCACTTGGGCGATGGAGATTCCGCCGCGGCGGCGGCGGTTTGTCGTGACCACGGGCGGCGGGCCGGGGATCATGGAAGCCGCCAATCTCGGCGCCCATGAAGCCGGCGGGAAGACGATTGGCTTGAATATCAATTTGCCGTTTGAACAGTATCCGAATCCGTACATCACGCCTTCGTTAAACTTTGAGTTTCATTATTTTTTTATGCGGAAGTTCTGGTTTGCTTATCTGGCCAAGGCGCTGGTCATTTTTCCCGGCGGATTCGGGACCCTGGATGAGCTTTTCGAGATTTTGACGCTGGCGCAGACCCAGAAGCTGGCCAAGAAAATCCTGGTGGTGATTTACGGCAGTGAATACTGGAACAAAGTCTTGGACCTGCAAGTCATGGCCGATGCCGGAACCATCTCTCCCGAGGACCTCGATCTGTTTCAATTAGTCGATACGCCGGAGGATGGGTTCCGCGTGCTGCGGGACGGGCTTACGAAATATCACCTGACGCCCCAGCCGACCAAGGCGGGGGCCCCGGAGATCGCCAAAACAAATCCTTAAAACCGCCATTGGTCGTTAGTCTTCAGCCGTTGGTAGTATTTTCCTGAGGAACCGCGACTGCTTCTCTACTACATTACCGACCGGCGGCAATTTCCCGGGAACGAAGCTGCGAAGCGATGCGCTCTTTTCCAGAAGATCGCCGAGGCCGCGCATTACGGCGTGGATTTCATTCAGCTTCGAGAGAAAGACCTGCCGGCGCGTGATTTGGAAGTTCTGGCAAATCAAGCGGTGCAAGTGGTCAGGCAAGCGGGGACGCAGTCCCGGCTGCTGATTAATTCCCGCGCCGATGTTGCGATTGCTTCGCAGGCGGATGGAGTGCATTTGCCATCGGGCGATGTTTCTCCACAAGACGTCCGCTCGATGTATCGGCCGGTAAACGCTTCCCCATCGGTCTCGAATCCAGTACTTGGGGTTTCCTGTCATAGTCATGAAGAAGTGAAGCGCGCCGCCGCGAATGCGGCCGCATTTGCGGTGTTTGCGCCGGTTTTCGAAAAACCGGGAGGTAATCCGATGGGGTTGGGAATGCTTGCTCGCGCTTGTCTAGAAAAGCTTCCCGTGCTCGCCCTTGGTGGCGTCACTCTCAAGAATGCTCCTGCATGTTTGCAAGCTGGAGCGGCTGGAGTGGCTGGGATCCGCTTGTTTCAGAACGGCGATCTTGCCAAGACAGTAGCGAGGCTTCGGCAGTGAAAAAGCAAACCGCAGAGCGCGCGGTGTTACACAGAGTTGTACAGGAAGCTGCGATGATTAAGATTCCGGCGGGATCATTTCTTATGGGTTCCGGGATTGGGCAGGACAACGAACGGCCGGTGCATCGGGTCTGGGTCGATTCATTTCGGTTGGGAGCATGTCAGGTGACCAATGCCGAGTATGCAGGTTTTCTTGCGGCGACTTCAGCGCCGTCGCCATCCTCCTGGACGGACCCCAATTTTAATCGTCCGGAGCAGCCGGTAGTCGCAGTGTCATGGTTTGAGGCGGCGCAATACTGCGAGTGGCTGACCGCCCAGTCCGGCCGGCGGTACCGGTTGCCGTTTGAGGCGGAATGGGAGTGGGCGGCGCGCGGCGGGGTGGAGGGCAAATTATTTCCCTGGGGCGATGGCCCTCCGCAGTCGCTCCCGGACTATGCCGCGCGATGGAAGACCGGGCCGGAACCGGTCGGGCAATACGCAGCGAATGGGTTTGGGCTGTTTGATATTTGCGAGAATGTGCACGAGTGGTGCGGAGACTGGTTTGCGGCCGATTACTATGCGGTGTCCCCGGAGCGGAATCCGCGCGGGCCGGAGACGGGACAGCGGCGAGCTTCACGCGGTGGGTCCTGGAGACACCATATTAAGGTGAGCCGGTGTTCGGCGCGGTCCAGCATTCCACCGGAGTTTCGCTATGCGGACTATGGATTTCGCGTGGCTTGCGAATTGTAACTTCTAGTTTCGCTCGCCATCGGTTCCGGCAATCCGCCTCAACAGCATATTCACCAGGCTGAGGACAATCGCGCCCCAGAAGGCGGCGCCAAAACTCCGGATACGAAAACCGGGGACGAAGACTGAAGCCAGCTCAAGCATTACCGCATTAATCACCAGCCAGAATATTCCGAGGGTCAGCACGGTCAACGGGAAGGTGATGACTTTCACCACAAGGCCCAATGTCGCATTGATTAGCCCGATGACCAGGGCGGCAATCAGGGCCGCGAACAGCCCGGTCACGATAAACCCGGGAACGATCCTGGAAACTAGGAGGACAGCCAACGCACTGAGGACCCAATTGAGAAGCAGTCGCACGCTTGGCCTCCAGTAAATTCTATAGTACTCCGTTTGAGACCGGATCTCTGGGCGGGTTGGATGGCGCGCCGCTATTTCCCGCTGGCCGCCGATTTCGTTTCTATCCGTTCAAACACTTCTTCGGCGCGGCACAGCGCCGCCTGGACATTGGGACAAATGTTTTCACGCCCAACTACTTCTTCGAATTCCGCTTGCTTCATCAGTTCTGCCGGCTGCTCGCGTGCCCCGCAAAGGATGAGGGTGCGTCCGGCCTTTTGTAAAGCGCGGGCGACTTCTTCCACCGCGAACAAGCCGGTAGCGTCAATGGCCGTCATGTTGCGCAAGCGAATGATTACCACGGGAGGCAATTCCTGGATTTTTTCTGTTATCACCGCCAGCTTGTCGGTCGCCCCGAACAGGAACGGGCCGTGGATACGGAAGATGGTTGCGTAGTAAGGGATGTCTTTGTCCTGCAAAATGTGAACGCGGCCGTCTTCGACGTAATGGTCGGTGACGCGAGAAACCGTGGTCGTGTCGGCGACTCGGGCGATAAACAAAAGAGCGGCAAGGATCATTCCGGCTTCCACTGCGACCGTCAGGTCGGCGAAAACGGTAAGCGCGAAAGTGACCAGCCACACGCTGATATCGGTCTTGGTCAATTTCAGCAACTGCGGAATTTCCCGCCACTCCCCCATGTTGTACGAGACCACCATGAGGATTCCCGCCAGTGTGGCCATGGGAATGTAACTGGCCAATGGCGCGGCGAACAGGAGGATGCACAGTAGAGTCAAGGAGTGGACCATGCCGGCGACCGGGGATTTAGCCCCCGAGCGGATGTTGGTGGCGGTGCGGGCGATGGCGCCGGTCGCGGGAAGACCTCCGAACATGGGAGAGACGATGTTTGCCACGCCTTGCCCGATTAGCTCGACGTTTGGATTGTGATGGTCGTTGCTCATGCGGTCGGAGACCACGGCTGACATCAACGACTCGATTGCTCCCAGCATGGCGACGGTGAATGCCGGGCCCAGCAAGCCGTGAATCAGGTCGGCGCGGAAGTGCGGGATCGCCAGGTGCGGCAGGCCGCTGGGGATGCCTCCGAATCTTGTCCCGATGGTTTCGACCGGAAACTTGAACAAGAATGCGGCGACAGTCGCCCCCAGCAACCCGGCAATGGCCCCAGGGATGCGATGTGAAATCGCGCGGCAGACCACAATGATGGCCACCGTTCCCAGCGCGAGAATTGTTGCCTTGGGTGACCAGGTGGAAAAATCCGCGGCCAGCGCTTTAATGCGCGGCCAGAATTCGCCGGGGACCTTTTGCAGACCCAACCCAAAGAAGTCTTTGATTTGCGTGCTGGCGATCAGGACCGCAATGCCGTTAGTGAAACCGATCACGATGGGACGGGGGATAAATTTCACCGCCGTACCCATTCCCGTGAGACCGAGAATGACCAGCAGTACACCGGCTATAACCGTGCACATGAACAGTCCATCGATGCCGTGCGCGGCCACGATGCCGGCAACCACCACGACAAAAGCGCCGGTAGGACCTCCAATCTGAGTTTTAGAACCGCCGAGAAGGGAGATCAGGAATCCGGTCACCACCGCGCAATAAATTCCGGCTTGTGGAGTTAACCCAGATGCTATGGAAAACGCCATCGCCAGGGGTAAAGCGACCAACCCCACAGTGATGCCAGCAATCAGATCGTGCAGAAATTTGTCGAGATCGTAGTCGCGGAGACAGCTCACCGACTTCGGGAGCCAGCGCTCATCTAGGCCAAAATTGAGAAATTGAGAACCCACTATAACCTATTATCGCGCGGGGGTCCGAATGATGAAAGCCCTTTGTAGGGTACTAAAGGCGGCAGCCGGAAACCCGAAAACCGCTCAACCTCGGGTTTGCCGTACATAATGGTCCGTGAAAGGTCCAATTTTTCCCCCATGGATTCAACTTTGTCGGATAATTGGTGCCATCCCACCATAATAAAGTTCCACCGCAAGTCGGCCCAGGTACGGCATTCTAGAGCGGATGGCGGTTGTCGCGCGAAAACAGATTCGGGTATTCCACACGGGGATAGGCGTGCTACTTTCGATTTTCAGGAGCGACGATCCGTTGCGGAAATCAGGAAGCCGTCCCGGCCTTAGGCGCCTCCCTCTTCTTCCAAGATTGCTGGCCCTGCTTTGCGTATTGCTGTTTGATGTTGCTTCCGCGCAAAGGGAAAATTACACGACGGCGGAGGCGTTGGTCCGGCAAGGCCAGTTGGACCGGGGCATGTCCCTTCTCTCACAAATTTTGACCAAAGACCCTCTGAATGTTCAGGCGCATAATCTGCTCGGCATTGCCTTGACCGGCAAAAGCGATTTAGTTGCTGCCGACAAGGAATACAGAAAAGCCCTTCAAGTCCAGCCTAACTTCGTGCCTGCGTTGAAAAACCTGGCCATCAACGAGTTGGCGCAGAACCAGACCGAGTTGGCGGTCCACCATTTTGGCGCAGCTTTGAAGCTGGCGCCGCAAGACCCGGTGGTGCACGCCTACCTTGGGAAAATCGCCTACTCGCGCCAGGAGTATCGTGTGGCCGTCAACCATCTGGCAAAGGCTGGCGACCTGATCCACGACCCGAGCATTGCTTCTCCACTGGCCGATAGTGAGCTACGACTTGGCCAGCCAGAGCAAGCAAAGCAGGTCTTACACCAACTCGAGATCGGCAAAATGACTCCTGCCTGGCAATTTCGTCTTGGCTTGATGCTCGCGCAACATGAAATGTTCCCGGAAGCGATTCCGTTTTTCCAGAGCGCATCCGTCAAGGACCCCGATTCCTACGATACTGCCTTTGACCTTGCCATCTGTTATATCGAGACCAAGCAATTTCCGCAGGCGATTGCAACGCTCAACAACCTGGCAGGACAAGGGCACAAGACAGCGGAACTGTACAACCTTCTGTCGGAGGCGTACGAAGGCAACCAGCAGACGCAACAGGCGATTGACGCGCTTCGCGCGGCCATCGAGCTGGCCCCGCAGGACGAGAACAGTTACGTCGCGCTTACCGCGCTTTGCGCCAAGTATAAGGCATATGATCTGGCGCTGGAGATCATACAGACCGGCTTGCGCGATCACCCGCAATCGTATCGTTTGATCATGCAGCGGGGCGTGATCTATGCCATGCAGGAGAAATACGATCTTGCGGAACAGGACTTCCTGCTTACCAGCCGGCTTGCGCCGCAGCAAAACTTGAGTGACATGGCTTTGGGCGTGAATTACCAAGCCAAGGGCGATTTGGCAAAAGCGATTGAAATGCTGCGGCAACGGAGCAAAGAAAAACCAAACGATGCAATGTTTCAATACCTGCTGGGCGCGGACCTGATACGCTCCGGCGCGGCCGATCATAGCCCAGAGTTCGCCGAGGCGCGTGAGGCACTGGAGAAATCAGTCAAACTCGATCCCAAGCTGGTTCCGGCGCGGGTCGAACTGGGTATGATCTACCTCCGGGAAGATCGACTGGATGACGCTATACAGCACCTGGAAGTGGCACACGCCCTAGACCCCAAAGACAAAGCAGCCTGCGCGCAGTTGGCGGTGGCCTATCGCCACCAGGGAAAACGCGACCAGGCGCTTGCCATCCTGAAAACGCTGAAGCAATTGAACGAAGAAGAACGAACCGTGCCGCGGTGGGAGCGCCGCTTGCGGATCGTGACCGATGAGACAGCACCGGCAAAAGACCAGGCCCAGCAGTAAATTCCCATTAGAAACCTAAACCAGCTCCGGCGGAACTGGGACAATGGCAAACTCTAGTTGCTGCGACCCGAGCCGCGGATGGGTGGCGGTGAGCCGCGCCGTTCCAGATCCCTCTTTCGCGCGAATCCAGACAGCCCCGGTACCACCCACGAGCACAAACGGATTGTCGCCGATGATTTCCGCCGGGCCGTCGAGCTCCAGCTTGATGGCATCGTTGGCAAAGGGGCGCACATTGCCAAATTCATCGGTGGCGCGGAGGACGACACGAGTCGTATCTGCCCCATCGGCGATCAGGCGGGTGTCGTCAGGCACGAGCACAAATTTCTGATCGATACCCTTGCCGGAATAATTCTTCACTATTACTCGCTGGCCTTGAATGTAACCTTCGAGACGCCCGTCTCCCCAACCATCATCCAGTGCGTCGCCGAACTCGAAGACATAAGGCGGATAGCGCAGGTGAGGAAATTGGGCGCGGTCAGGATCCAGTTCCTTGACCAGCTTGTTCTTGACATACAACTTGATGTGGTCGCAGTTGGAGCAGACCATTCCCTTCCAAAGCCCTCCGGCCTGGTCGCTCGGCGCCCAGTGAAAGGCAAGCTCCAAAACAATTTCTTCCGCGGGATCGCACTGTGACTTGTAGAAATTGGCGGCGGGCTTGGGTTCGCGGAACATATCGCTTACGCCGTGGTAGCAGATGCGGTCGCCGGAGCCAAAATCGTTGTGGGTGTTGTAGTCGAAGGCGCACCAGGCGATCCCGCCGGCGTATTGCGGATTGGAGGCAAGCTGGTCGTGGACGCGGGCGTGGCGTATGGTGTGCTCGACCAGGCGATCAGCGTTATCAATGCTCTTGGTTTGGTACGTGTGGCCGGCAAATTCGGTATTCAAATAGCGCGGATGGTTCGGTGGTTTCAACGGCCAGCCGAAATCGTTCATGGTGAAAACATCTTCGAGAAATTCGGATTCCTGAAATGCGCGGATACCACCGGTCTGACGGGTTGGGTCAAGCTGATGCGCCAGGGCGTTGGTGCGAGTATAGAAATCATGGTCGTCGCTCGACTCGTTGATGCGCACGCCCCACAAAATGACCGCGGGATGGTTCCAGTCACGGCGGACCATGCGACCGACATTGTCGATGGCGAGCTGCTTCCAGGACTCGTCGCCGATGTGCTGCCAGCCGGGGATTTCTTCGAGGACTAAAAGTCCAAGTTCATCGCAGGCGTCGAGAAAATGACGGGACTGCGGATAGTGCGAGGTGCGGACGATGTTGCACTTGAGCTGCTTGCGGAGAATCTCTGCATCTCGGCGCTGGGCACGGCTGGGCATCGCTTGGCCGACATAAGGGAACGTCTGATGACGGTCGAGCCCGCGCAGCTTGATCACCTTGCCATTCAATTCGAAGCCATGATCAGTAAATTGGGCCTGGCGAAAGCCGAAACGGCGGGAGTCTTGATCGATGAGTTCTGTTTTGCGCAGGAGACGAACATGGACGGTATAGAGATTGCAATGCTCAAGGTCCCAGAGTTTGATCGCACTCAAATTGTCGAGATGGACGGTGTAGGCGACGGGTTCTGTTGATGGCTTGGCCGGAGGAATGCGTTGCGTGGCTTTGGCCAGCGCTTGATCGCCGTCGCGGAGCTCGACTTCCAGAGTGAGAGGATCGCGTGATGGCTCCGGTTGCTGAACGAAGCAGTCAACATCCAGGCCCGGATGCGCCGACAGCACATCTTTTGGCCTGGCAAAAATATTCTCGATAAACGTGGTCGGGACGATCCTCAACCAGACTTCGCGATAGATGCCGCCAAAAGTCAGATAGTCGATCTGATGACCGAAGGGAGGAATGTCGGCGCGCTCGGTGGAGTCCACTTCGACCGCGAGCACATTTTCGCCGTTGAAATCCACGTGCGGCGTGAGGTCGAAGGAAAACGGCGTGTATCCGCCTTTGTATTCGCCCAGGCACGTGCCGTTGAGCCACACGGTGGACGCGGTCATCACGCCCTCGAAGTCCACGAACACGCGCTTGCCGCGTGCTTCGGGCGGAAGCTTGAAGCGGCGGCGGTAGATCGAGACGAATTGGTAGTCTTTTTCGTCGAAGCTGTGCCACGGGAGGCGGAGATTAGTGTGAGGAATGACAACGCGGTCGAAGCTGGAATCGTCGAAATCTTTGGCGTGCGCTCCTTCGGCTACAGTGCGGCTGTAGCGCCAGTTGCGGTTGATGGGGAGGACGAGGCGGCCCGGCACAGTTACATCTTTTGACTCGACCAGGTCCGCGGAGAACGCGTTTGTAGCTAAAGTTGTGCCTGCGATGAAGGTGCCAGTTGTTTTGAGAAAATTTCGTCGATCCATATCACCTCGGGAATATGAAAATCGCTTCAGAAACGGTCACTCAATACGCTTTCAATCACATGCTTCGTATCAGGGTATGGCTTCAGCCGTACCGTTGCGACCATGCAAAAACATGGGCACGCGCCGGTATATGGCGCAACTACCAGTAACTTAGACGCCTTCGCAACAGTTGCGCCCCATGGGCGCGTGAGTCAAATTGGAGCGAATACGGCAGGGCTGAAGCCGCTGCCCTGATACGAACCTTTTTGACGACTGAAGTCGTAGTTCCTGCAAATTTAAAAATAAAAATTATGCGAACGACGGCGGCCTATCTTCTGGCTTTGCCCCAAACTGTTCGTTGGGTTTATCGCTCATCTCGAAGACGAACGTTCCGCCTTGCATGATGTCACCGTGGCTGAACCAGCTCTTGGTGTAGGGTTTTCCGTTCCAAGTCACAGACTGGATGTAGGACTTATCTTTTCCATTGCCGATGGTTTCAATGACCAATTTCTTCCCGTTACCTAGCTCAATGCTGGCGCGATCAAATAGCGGGCTGCCGAAGACGTAGTTTCCGCTTACTGGATCGACGGCATAAAAGCCGAGCGCGCTGAGGATGTACCAAGCCGACATCTGCCCGCAGTCTTCGTTTCCGGCTAGGCCATCGGGAGCGTTGTGGTGCATGGTCTCAAGCAACGATCGCACGCGCGCTTGCGTCTTGTAAGGCACTCCAGCGTAGGGATAGAGATATGCCACGTGATGGCCGGGCTCGTTGCCATGCGCGTATTGGCCGACCATGCCGGCGATATCGGGAGGCGCGTCGGCCGGAAGGTCTGAACTCTGGTTGAAGAGCAGATCCAGCTTGCGGATGAATCCTTCCTCGCCGCCAAAGAGTTTCATGTACTCCTTGAGGTCGTGCTGGTTCAGGAATGTGGCCTGCCAGGAGTTGCTCTCGGTGAAGTCACGCCACTTCTGGGAATGTCCCATGCCGCGAGGGTCGAAGGGATCGGCCCATTTGCCATCGGCAAAGCGGCCACGCATGAATCCGGTCCCGGAATCGAAAACGTTCTTGTAGTTGCGGGAGCGCTGCAAGAGCTGGTTGTAGTCTTCCATCGCTCCGGCAGCACGCGCCAAATGCGCGACTGCCCAATCATCGTACGCGTATTCGAGTGTCTTGCTGACCGCCTCCGCTTCCTGGTCGCAGGGAATGTAGCCGAGATCGCGGTATTGAATGAGGCCGCGGTAGTTCTCGACGAATGCCCGCTTTCTCCACAGTGGATAGGCTTTCTTGTAACCGACGCCTGGAATCTTCTTTACATACGCTTCGGCCAGGACCGGAGCTGAGTGATAGCCAATCATGCAGCCGGTCTCGCACGCATAGAGCGGCCATACCGGCACTCCTGCCGGACTTTGCTCGGCCATGCGGACCAGAGTGTTAAGCAGGTCAGGAAGACGTTCGGTCTGGACCAACGTATAAAGAGGATGCAGGGCGCGGTAGGTGTCCCAGAGCGAGTAGGTCGTGTAGTTGTTCACGCCGGGCGGAAGTTGGTGGACTTCGAGGTCCATGCCGCGATACCGGCCATCCACGTCGCTGAACAAGCTAGGCGCCACGAACGAGTGATAAAGAGCGGTGTAGAAAATCTTTTTGTGGTCGGCCCGCCGGGTTTCGATGATGATTTTTTTTAGTTCGCGTTCCCAGGCTTGGTTTGCGGCGCGACGCACTCCATCGAAATCCCAAGCAGGAATTTCGGCTTCGAGGTTCTTCAGTGCCCCTTCGGCGCTGACAGCGGAAAGTCCAACCTTCACCTGAACCACTTCGCTTTGGGTCGTGGGGAAAGACAGGATGCATTTCAGCAGAGTACTCTTGGCCTCGTGAATGGATGCATCCAACAATTCACCGTCCGATACGATCTGCGCTTTGGTAAACGGCTTGGAGAAGCGCATGGCGAAATAAACATGCCGTCCATCAGCCCACTCCCCAACCCGGCGGCCACCGGTTACGGTGTCGGTGCCGGTAATGCGCAACTCAGACGAGTACACGCGAGTGGATTTCGCATTAGGGGCGTCGAACGTTCCGTGTACGAGGTCGACAATAAAGTGGCTGGTGGAATCGGCGGGGAAAGTGTAGCGATGCATTCCCGCCCGGGCAGTGGCGGTGAGCTCCGCCTTGATGCCGTGATCTTTCAGCAACACCGAGTAATAACCGGGTTCTCCATGTTCATCTTCGTGCGAAAAACTGGAGCGGTAACCCGGTTTATCTGGTGTTCCGGGATCGGTATGCACCGGGCCAGCGCAGGGCATCAGCAGCACATCGAGAAGATCGGCCGCGCCGGTCCCGCTCAGGTGTGTGTGGCTGAAGCCCATAATGGAGGTGTCGCTGATGTGGTAGCCGGAACAGTGGTCCCAATCGCCGACTCCGGTGTCAGGGCTGAGCTGCACCATGCCGAAGGGCACCGTCGCGCCGGGAAACGTATGGCCGTGGCCGCCGGTGCCGATGAATACGTCGACGAACTGGGTCAGGCCTTTGATGGAGCTGTCTGGAGTTG
>CAZETZ010000073.1:0-15124 GCA_964514735.1 uncultured Acidobacteriaceae bacterium
GACGCCGACAAACAGGTGACGATCACCCTGGCCGCGGTCTATGCGCCCATCGGAATTCAGGGAGGACTGACGGGCGCTCTGTTCAAGGAATTCGCCTTCACTTTGGCCGGCGCAGTGACCATCTCCGGCGTGGTGGCTTTGACCCTTTCGCCGATGATGGGTTCGAAGCTGCTGCGTGCCGGCGATGCGGAACGCGGCTTGCAGGGCTGGATCAATCGCCGGTTTGACCGTGTCCGTAGCGCTTACAGAAATACCTTGACTGGCACCTTGAAGTACCGGCCGGTCGTGCTCACTTTGTGGGCCATTGTCGCCGTACTGATGGTCCCCTTCTATATGTTCTCGCAGCACGAACTTGCGCCGGCAGAAGACCAGGGGGTGGTATTCGGAGTCATTCAATCGTCGGCGAACGCCACCATCGACCAGACCAACCTGTTCACGCAACAGGCTTATGACGTGTACCACTCGCTCCCGGAGAGCGACAGTATCTTTCAGATCACTTCACCGAGCGGCGGTTTTGGCGGCATGGTCACCAAACCCTGGAGCCAACGGAAGAAGACGGCACAGCAGCTCTTGGTGGAATCCACCGGCCCGCTTTCGAAGATTCCGGGGATTCGCGTGATCCCTCTCACTCCGCCGCCACTGCCCGGCGGCGGCAATTTCCCGGTGGATTTCGTCATTGCCTCGTCGGCGGAACCGGAACAGCTCACTGCGTTTGCCAACCAACTGGTGCAGAAAGCCATGGCCAGCGGCATGTTCATTTTTGCCGATGTCGATATGAAGTTCGACCAGCCGCAGACCGAGGTCGTCTTCGACCGCGACAAGCTTCGCTCGCAGGGAGTCGATCTGAGCCAGGCAGGGCAGGACCTCTCCACGCTGCTCGGTGGAAATTACGTCAACCGCTTCAGCATTCAGGGACGGAGTTATAAGGTGATCCCGCAGGTGAAACGGGTCGACCGCTTGACGTCCGACCAGTTGAAGGAAATCTACGTCAAGGGATCGGACAACAAGCTTGTGCCCTTGTCCACGTTCGCGACGTTGAAAACCACCACCGAACCGCGAACGCTGAACAAATTCCAGCAACTGAATGCGGTGCGCATACAGGGCGTGATTCCGCCACCGGTGCCGCTGGATAAAGCGCTCACTTTCCTGGAAGACCAGGCCAAGGAAATCCTGCCCCAGGGGTTTACGGTCGATTACGCGGGGGAGTCTCGACAACTGCGGGTCGAAGGCAGCAAATTCCTGGGAACGTTCCTGCTTTCGGCAATCCTGATTTACCTGGTCCTGGCGGCGCAGTTTGAGAGCTTCCGCGACCCGTTCATCGTGCTGGCGGGCTCGGTGCCGCTGGCGCTTTCCGGCGCGCTGATGTTCTCGTTCCTCGGTTTGACGACCCTGAACATCTACAGTCAAGTCGGACTGATTACGCTGGTCGGTTTGATTGCCAAGAACGGGATTCTGATTGTGGAGTTCGCCAATCAACTGCAAGAACAGGGCCGGGACAAAATGGCGGCCGTCATTGAAGCTGCGACCACGCGTTTGCGGCCCATCTTGATGACCACGGCCGCCACGGTGTTTGGCCACTTCCCGCTGGTGCTGGCCACCGGCCCAGGGGCCGGCGCCCGCAACAGCATCGGTATCATGCTGGTCAGCGGCATGATCATCGGCACCGTGTTCACTCTTTTTGTAGTGCCTTCCATTTACATGCTGGTGGCGAAGCGGCACTTGCATGTGGCTACCGACGACGAAGAAATGGACACTCGCATTCCTGAGACGATTGGAGTGGCCTCGTAAACTCGCTTTTCGTCAATTGTTAAGAACAGAAGCCCCGAGAGTTTCTCGGGGCGCTCCTGTTTAATTTCGTAGGAAGTCCAACCTTATCTTCTCAGAAAGCAGACTCGATCCGCCCAATCCCATTTCCCCATGGCCTTATACAGATCAGTCAGGGCCCATACCAGACCGCCAATATCCGAGGGAGCGATGGTCTTCTCATCCACAAAAATCATTCCGCCGTGCCGACGTCCTTCCTCTGCCCAGGCTTTGAGCAGCAGGGGAATAGTCCTGCGATCGTAGGTGACCAGCGTTAGACCTTGCGCGGCGGCTTCCCGCAAGCAGGTGGAATCGTCCTGCCCCAGAAAGTCCCCATTCTCCCATTCGTTCATGCAATGAACCACTAGGGAGCGGATGCGACGCCTGAGGCCCTCCGCTACATCCGGCGAAATGTGCTCATCCAGCAGAAGCTTGAGCATTTTCAGCTGCGCAGCGATTTCCGGGCGGGAAATTTGGAAGCCTGCGGCAGCATGCGTTTTAGTTGCTCGAAGCCGGCGGTGTCGTTTTCGGCCATGACCTCCTCGATCTCTTCTCGAAACGCCTCCGCATAGTGGGCGGCCGAACGCACTTTGGCTTCCGGCCAGCGGAGATGTTTGGCGACGGCGGATAAATCTTTCCGATAACTACGGATGAGCAACATCACCTCCCAAACGGCGAGCGTACTCCCCTGAACGCAGGCTTGCCGTCCCGCTGGGGAATCCCGAAAGTCGATAAACGCGAATTCCGACCGCCTCAAGCCTTCTTCGACCAGACGCGCGCCGGCATCGCTTGTAGTCCAGCCATGCCGGTTGGCGATACGCTTAAGCCGTCTCCCGCTTTCCTGGGGAAGGCGCATGCTGACGACAATGGGCCGCGATATTTTCATTTTGTAACTATTGTAACTAATATAGTTTACGTAATCAATTGCGTTGCTCCCATGCTATATCATCGTCACCGATAACGAAAATGGGTTTGCACGCGGGTCGAAGGTCTCCCCAGACAGAACTGGCTGCGCTAAACACCCAAAAAAGCCAGCCGCTTCAGCGCTCCTGCACTAACTTCACCAGCGATTTCACATTCTCCACCGGAGTTTCCGGCAAAATCCCATGCCCCAAATTAAAGATGTGCCCCGGCCTCCCGCCAGCCCGAGTCAGCACATTCAGAGCCCCGGCCTGCACTTTCTCCCACTCCGCAAACAGCAGCACCGGATCAAGGTTCCCCTGCACCGCGCCCTTCATCTCCAACCTTCGCCAGCCGTCATCTAGAGGCGTGCGCCAATCGATCCCAATTACCTCAGCCCCGGTTTCTTTCATCGCTGGCAGCAGGGAAGCCGTATCGGTGCCAAAGTAAATTACCGGGACACCCGATTTCTGTACCACCGTCACCAACTCGGTCGTCCGGGGCAGCACATACTCCCGATAATCCTCCACACTCAAACACCCAACCCAGCTATCAAAGATCTGTAGGACGTCAGCCCCGGCCCGCACCTGCTCGACCGCATATTCAGAAACTACGCGGACCAGCTTGGCCAGCAACTCATCCCAAGCCGCGGACGACGAGTACATCATCTTCTTGGCGTGAACATAATTCCGCGAGCCGCCGCCCTCGATCATGTAACTCGCCAAAGTAAACGGGGCCCCGCAAAATCCAATCACCGGCAGCTTGGGGCCAAAATGCTTGCACACCAACCGGACCGCTTCAGAAACGTACCCCAAATCCGCCGCGCTTTCCGTTCGCAAAGCCGCAACCGCCGCTGCATCGCGTACCGGCTTTTCCACCACCGGCCCCTCTCCCGCGGAAAAATGAAAGGGCAGCCCCATTACCTCCAGCGGTAAAAGCAGGTCGGCAAAAATGATGGCGGCATCCACGCCCAAGATTTCCGCGGCGGTAATGGTCACCTCAGCCGCGACTTCCGGCTTTTTGCAAATTTCAATCAGGGAATATTGCTTGCGGACGGCCCGATACTCCGCCATATACCGCCCCGCCTGGCGCATGAGCCAGATCGGAGTCCGGTCCACAGGCAGGGCCTTACAGGCACGCACAAAACGCGATTCAGGAGCAGACATAAGTTTTCAACTGTAACACTTCGTACAAAAATGGAGAGCGACACAGCATCCGTTCCGAAAAGAAACGGTCCCACCAGGCAAACCTCAGATGTTTTGCGATTGTTGTGCACTTCCGTGTTCTACTCCTCCGGTTCGCTCCTCAATGTCCCTCTGATTTTCCTTTTCACCACCTGGCACCAAGAGAGTATCCTTTCTACATCCACCCTTCGTCCTATTATCAAAGAATCAATTCAGGAGCCGCCTTCATGTCATGTCATCAGGTAGTTCTCTACTTTGATAAACCGGAAGATGCCATCCGCTTCACGGTTGCCGCCAGCTCGGTCCTGGCGGCCGACGGACCGGCGGGCGACCAAAAAGCGTTGGCGCAATTCGCCCAAGAGTTCGGGAAAGTCAGCCGCATCAAAATCGAAGAAGGGCAGTCCTCGGCGGTCCAGTCATCCGCCGCCTGACCTGGTCCCCATCTACTGTGACCACTTAGTAGGCCGGCGGTCCCAGCGATGCGCCTTCAATTTCTCCAACAAGCCTGCCTCCAGCGGCCCAGCGTTACTCATGGCGACATTCTGCTTCACATGCGCCAGCCGCCGCATCCCCACAATGCTTGTACTGACAACAGGATGTGACAGTACAAACCGCAAAGCCATCTCCGGCAACGTCATCTCCTCGGGCACGTCCTTTTTCAACTTTTCCACCCGGTCCACGGTCGGAATCAGGTTTTCCTTGCAGAAATAAATCGACCGCCAATCGTTGGCGGGAAACACCGTATCCTTGGTAAGCTTTCCACCCAGACTGCCCTCATCCAAAGGCACGCGCGCGATCACCCCAACATTCAATTCCTTGCAAGCCGGAAACAACTCGTCCTCCGGCGCCTGGTCAAAAATGTTGTAGATCACCTGCACGCAATCGACGAGCCCGGTGTGCATGGCCTTGATCCCATTCTCCGGTTCCCACCGATTCAGACTGAGCCCAAAGAATTTGATCATGCCGTCCTTTTTCAATTTCTCGACGGTATCGCGGAACTCCGGCAAATCCGTCCAAGTGTCGTCCCAAACGTGAAACTGAAGCACATCAATCGAATCGGTCCCCAACTGCCGGCGAATCATGTCGGCAAATTTGAAAACGTGCTCAGCGGGGAATACGTCACTATATTTGTAGACCGACCGCGCCGGCCACTTCCGGTTCATGGGAGGGACCTTGGACGCGGCGATAAGCCGCTTGCCGGAATTCGCATGCAGGGTCTTCCCCAGCAGTCCATCGCTCTTGCCCTCGCCGTAAGCCCAGGCGGTATCAAAAAAGTTGCACCCGAGATCAGCAGCCAATTGAAGCGCATCCATGGACTCCCGATCATCCGAGTCGGTCCAACCGCTCATTCCCCACAATCCATGCGCAACGTCGCCGACTTCAAAACCCGTACGCCCAAACTTGCGGTATTTCATTTCTTCTCCTGAATCAAATATAAAAGCGAACCTGTGTGCCGAACTCAGACTAAAGGTGGAGCAATGGTTTTGCCCGCCTCAGTGCCCCGCCATCTCCTTATAAAACTTCTGCAACACATAAAACGCCGCCTTGCGCTGCCCCTGGTCCGAAACCAACCCCTTGCGGTTGTAGTAATCCTGGACCCCGGTGAGCCACCGCCGCGGAGAGTGAAAATCCATCAGTAACCAAGGCGACATTCCCTGCACAAACGGGACCTTCTTCCACATGGCAATCTGGTGTTCAAACATCCGCGCCTGGTACTCCTCGGTAAAGCGCGCCTCCGCATCGCCATGCTTCCCATAGACCGCTTCCGCGCCAAATTCGCTGACCACCACCGGCTTATCGTATTCCGTTTTCCATTCGATGCTGTCGGCGTCCTCAGGAGTCTTCTCATACCACCCGATATACTCATTGACCCCCAGCACATCCAGGTACTCACCTAAGGGATCATTCAGCAAGCGGGTATTCCCGGTGTTGGCCGTGTGGTTCAATGCAGAAGTAATCAAGCGCGTTTGATCCAACTTGCGGGCAGATTCCGCCAGCGTCTTCAGAAAGTCCGTGCGTCCAACTTCATTCGGGGCGGTTTCATTCGATAAGGACCACAAAATCACCGAAGCCCGATTGTGGTCCCGGCCAATCTCATCCCGCAACTGGGCCTGCGCATTCTCCAGGGTCCCAGGATCGGTCCACGCGATCCCCCAATACGCCGGAATCTCCGACCACACCAGCAACCCAAGCTGGTCCGCCAGCCGGGTCATGGATTCGTTATGCGGATAATGCGCAAGCCGAACATAATTGGCGCCCAGCTCCTTGGCCCACAGCAAGAGGGTTCTATCATCCTCCAGCGAGAAAGCCCGGCCACCACGGAAAGGCGCCTCCTCATGAATGCAGATTCCCCGCAGATAAACCGGCTTCCCATTCAGCAAAATCTGCGTCCCGCGGGTTTCGATGGAGCGGAACCCAATCTGGTCCTCCACTTTGTACCTGGCCGAAGAAATCACCACCTGGTAAAGCTTCGGGTCCTCGGGAGACCACAACTTCAACTTTGCTGGAAAATGGATTTCCGCATATCCGGAAGCATCCGTGGTAACGGTTTTCTTCAAACCGATCTCGGGAATTTCTACGGTGATGGCCTGCGCGGAGCCGGCGCCATTTAACCGCACCCAGCCCGCGACCTGGTCGCTGGCCCCCTTCGCCAACTGCACAAAGTAATCCTGAACAAATGTGTCCGGCGTCTCGACCAAATCCACGTTCCGGGTGATCCCGCCATAATTCCACCAGTCCGTGGAAAGTGTGGGCACCCCATCCGGCAGCCGGTTGTTATTCACCTCCACGACCAGACTGTTCTCCCCGGCCACCATCTCGTCCTTGATCTCAAAATCAAACGCCGTAAACCCGCCGACGTGCTCTCCCAGTTTCTTGCCATTAAGCCAAACCCGTGTCTTATAGTTGGCCCCGCCGAAGTGGAGAAACAAGCGGGTATGCGCTTGTTTCTCGTAGGAAAAGTATCGCTGATACCAAATCGTTCCCTCATAAAAGAACAGCGATTCCCGCTGTGTGTTCCAGTCCCCCGGCACCCTCAACTTGGCGGAGGAATCGAAACCATACTCGACCAGGTCGCTGTTGGTCTTTGGCTTGGCGTTCAGGTAGAACTTCGCCCCCAGCCCGTTCTCATAAGGATCGACGATTGCGCTCCAGGTCCCATCCAGGCTGAGCGTGGTCCGCCCCGGAATATTCGCAATTAGGGTGGATGGAGGAGCCTGCGCCCAGCCGCAAGCTGCCAACAGCAGCAGAAGAAGAACTCGTTTCATGAGAGAGTCCAAAAAGAATTTGGAAAAGTAAGAGCCGCCATTATAAGGCGGCGGGAAGGCCACGTGTAAAACCGAAGGGTTTTTGTAGCGGCGCGGTCCGATAAATGGTTCGTGTCAGGGCAGCGGCTTTCAGCCCTGCCGTTTTTTCGTGTTTTAACCAACGCGCCGATAAGGCGCAACCCGCCAATGGACGTGATTCTCTTAGTTGCGCCATCGCGGCGCGGAACAAACTTCTCTCGTCATTGCGGCACGGCCGAGGCCATGCCCTGATACGCCCCTATCCTCAATCAAATTGCACCACTACCAGGATTTTGTAGGCGGCCAATTAGTTCTTGGCTCAATTTGCGTCAAGTATTTGCCCCTCCTAAACCCAAAAGCCAACCGCAAAGAACGCGGAGACCTTCCGCAAAGGTCGCAAAGAAAACCGATATGAAGCCACGATCAGGACTTTCCTGGCAATCTTTTGCGCAGCCTTTGCGGCATTCGCGGTCAAAGGCCTCACATCCCGGCCCCCTGCGAAGGCACAACCTTCAGGACCAGAGCCAGCAAGGCCAACACTGCGACAAAATAAGCGGTGATCGCAGGACTAGGTTTCACCGCGGAATCTTTAGTAAAGATGCGCGCCCCAGCCACGACCGCCACTAGAATAAACACTGGCTCCCGCGCCGCTGCCAACAAGGCCAAGGCGGCAATCAGCAAGCCGACGCGTTCCGCCTTGCTGAGCGCATATACGGCCTGGCCACCGTCCAATACCCACACCGGAACCAAGTTCAAAACATTCAACCAGGCGTTGGTGCGGGCCAGCGCCGCCCACAATCCATCCCCAGTCTTCCACCAAAGAAACGCGCAAGCCGCCGATCCCACCCATCCCGCCAGCGGCCCGGCCAAACTGACCGCCGCGCGCGTTTGCAGGGAAACTCCCATGGCGCGCCAGCGCACGTATGCCCCCAGGCCCGGCAAAAAGACGGGCATGTCAGCGGGGAGTCCGCGCCGCTTGATGTCAATGAAGTGCCCCATCTCGTGGACAAGAATGAGCAGCGCAAACCCGCCGCCAAAGCGCAATCCGTCAATCGCCGAATACACCGCAATAAACAGAACCAGCGTCACCAGGGGAGTCAGCTTCTTGCTCCAGGTACTGTTCGTCTCAACCGCCTCGACCCGCAGCCCGCCCGCGCTGTCCGCCTTCAAACTCAAGCCGCGGATATGGTCCCGGACCCACTCCGCCTGTTTAGATGTCCGGGGCAGAAGCGGTAGACACGCCATCCACTGTTCCCGCGCCGCATGGATTTCGTCTTTGGCCTCCATCTCCTTCGCCTGAGACGCCAGCCGGTCCAGCTCCTCCGCATGGACCAGAGCATGGCAGTATCCACACGCCAGCGACGCCAGCGCCAGCTCCCGCCCGCACTTTTTGCAATGTCGAGAAAAATCAGAAGTGATCGAAGACACGGCCTGCCGCCCGCATCGATGATAAATCAGGCAGGTTTCGTAGCCGAATCGAACGGCCCAAACACTTCCAACACTGGCCGGCCCGCAGTCATCTTCCAGGCAATCTGCATGCCCACGAAAAGAATCACCAATCCGATCAATCCCCAAACCGGGTTCCCTTGCAAAGCCAGGAAGGGCGAAGCCAAGCCCAGCAGCGCCAAGGACCCAATCCACTGGCCCAGCTGCAGGCGCGGGGGCGCTTTCGGCGCTTCGCTCGCGGGAGATGGCGGCTGTTTTCCAAATTCCTTTTCGAACTGCTCCTGTTCCTCTTGTGCCTGCTCCTGTTGGGTCGGCTTGTGTTTTGCATAAAGGACCATCTCAATCGGCACTTCCGCCATGGACACCGCCGCGTAAGTGAGCAGCGCAGCGGTAATCTGAAACTTCCGTCCGCCGATCCCCTTCGACCCAAATAGCATGGCCTTGCCTACGATGTAACCCACGCCCACCGAGATGTACCCAATCGTCCACCCATGCAAAATGATGACCAGCGTGGCATACCCTACCAAGCCCACCACCGCCGCCCCGGCGCCAAACAAAAGCGCCCGCACGTAAGCCGAGCGCGCGTTCTGCGGCGCTTGTTGCCGCGCAATTTCCGCGCAAGTGCCGCAGGCAATCACTCCGCCAACGCGATAATACTGCTGCGGCGCGGGCTGCTTGCAAAAGTGGCAGCGGACTTCTCCGGCCACCCCCACATACTCAGCCGTTCCAAATTGAGGTGGCGCATCGCGATTCGCGGAATCGAACATGGCCGGGAACGATATCACGGCGGCAGGGCCGCAGGCAAAATGAATCTTGGGCTTCGGCAGTCTGGAATTTGGCGCTCATAAGCAACTTAGAATCCCCGCGCCGCAACCAAATATAGCGACCGAAGAGAACTTAACGGAGAGAGAACTATGCAACGTAAACAAAAATATCTCGGGACACTCCTGCTTGCCGGTGTTCTGGTGTTACCGCTGGCCACCGTAGGATGTGGAGATCACCACTATTACCGAGTCTACGACGCTGACCACAGCGACTACCACCGATGGGACGACCATGAACGCGTCTATTACAACCAATGGGTGATTGAAACCCATCGCGAGCCTCAGCGCGATTTCCGCAAGCTGGATAAGGATGATCAAAAAGCCTACTGGGGCTGGCGGCACAATCACCCCGATTCCGACCACGATCATGATCACCGCTAAATAGCGGCGCAGGAGAACAAAGGCCGCCCCCATGGCGGCCTTTCGCTTTGTGTCCGCACCCTTGACTCCCATCCCCACGGTAGAATGTGTCCACAGGGATTCCCCTTGAACTTTGTCCTGACTGACATCGAAGTCCGCGTCCTGGGTTCGCTGGTAGAGAAAGACATCACCACGACCGATTACTATCCACTCTCATTGAACGCGCTGGTCAACGCCTGCAATCAAAAAAACAACCGCGAGCCGGTGACCAATCTGAATGAGGACACAGTCCGCCAGGCCCTGAGCACTCTGCAAGAAAAGCGCCTGGCGGGTCCAAGCAGCGGGGCCGACAGCCGGGTCGCCAAATTCGAACACCACCTACAGGAAGTTTTCAATTTCACGCGTGGTGAAATTGCCGTCTTCTGCGTCATGCTGTTGCGCGGTCCACAAACTCCCGGTGAACTCCGGGGCCGCACCGAGCGCATGTACCACTTCGAAACCTTGGACGACGTCCAATCCACCTTGCAGCGCCTGATCCAGCGAGACCCACCCCTCGCTAAAATGCTCAGTCGGCAGCCAGGCACGAAGGAAAACCGCTACGCTCACCTGTTCGCCGGAGATATCGCCGAAGCAGAGGTTCAGACGGCAAGCCGAGCGGCAGACCCGGTGGAGGCGGGCGGCGCGCTCTCCAGCCGCACAACCCAATCACAAGACAGCCAGCGAATCGCGAGTCTTGAAACGGAAATAAAGGAACTAAAATCCGCCATCGCGGAACTCCATCATCAATTCGCCGGCTTCCGCAAGCAATTCGAATAAGCAATCGATTCATCCAGTTCTAATTCGGACCCATTCCATTTCCGAACGCATGTCATGCGGACATATCTCGGTTAGGCAAACGTAACTTGAGCACGAAATTTTGTTTCTCCACAATGCCATAAGCAACCGGGAGAACCCATGCTCAAGCGAATCCTCTACGCAACACTGCTCAGCCTCCTGCTGTATGCATTGCCAACCTCAGCCCAGCAGGAAACCGCCAGCGCCCCGCGCTTCGCCGCGGGAATCAAGCTGTCCCTGCTAGGAATCGGCGGCGAAGCCGCCATCCCCATCACCAACAAGATGGACATTCGCGCAGGCTTCAACGCCCTCGGCTACAGCCGCAATTTCAATAAAGACGGGGTCGCTTACACGGGCCAGCTAAGTTTCCGCAGTGTGGAAGCCCACTATGACTGGTTCCCCTTTGGCGGCGGCTTTCACCTCAGCCCCGGCATGCTGGTCTATAACGGAAACAAAATCACCGCCAATGCCTCAGTCGCAGGCGGACAAACCTTCGATCTTGACAACACCACCTATGCCAGCGATCCCAACAACCCGGTCACCGGCAAAGGCAAGATTGATTTCAAGAAAGTAGCGCCAACTTTCACGCTTGGCTGGGGAAGCCTGTTTCCACGCAGCGGCCGCCATTGGAGCATTCCCTTCGAAATCGGGGCGGCCTACCAAAACGCGCCACGCGCGACGCTAAGCCTGACCGGCGGGGCCTGCGACTCCAACGGCCTCAACTGCCGCGATATCAGCTCCGATCCCACGGTTTTAAGCAACGTGCAAGCGGAGCAAGACAAACTGAACAAAGACATGTCATCGTTCAAGTTTTATCCGCTAATCTCAATCGGCTTTGGCTACCGATTTTGATTCCCCCGTGTTGCCTCCGTGATCTCTGTGTCCTCTGTGGTTAAGCCTTTCTTGCCGACGCCAATTCGGAAGTTGTAAGGAAAAAAATCAAAAGCTTGAACCACCGAGGGCACGGAGATTCACAGAGGTGCCACTGTGTCTTGCGCAGGACATAGTGTTTCCCGGTCCACGACCGCCAATCTTTAACTCCAATAAAATCAACGCATTCCTTCTGGCCCCACTCCTGCATTTACCTCCAGCGACTGGCAGGACCCAGCATCGGAGGCTATATGTCGAACTTCACCCAACTCGATTTGCAAGGCAGTAATACAAACAGCAAGACCACTCCAAATCCGCAGAAACCGACTCCCAGCACCGGCAACAAACCGATGCCCGGAAAACCCAGCAACAAACCGCAGCACGGCGGGGCCAAAGCCGCAGCCATCGTAGGCTCCTTTATGGCCGCCACCCTGATCGCAACGTTCACCATCGGCACCAACGGTTGCTCAAAAAGCTAGAATACGACCGCCGCTGTCTCGGCCCCGACCCCGGCCGTCGCGCAGCCCGTCGCCATGACCCCGGCGCCAACCCTGTCTCCCACACCCGCGCCCAAGGTAGCCAAGAAGAGCCCGCGTCAACACAAGCTGGCCACATTCAAGAGCTCTGAATACGCGCTCTCGTTCCGTTATCCCGTTCACTACACCATGAAAGAAGGTGAAGCGACCGATCCCAAGCAGGCCAACGTAGAATCCGCTGCCATGAACTTCGCGCAGCCGGGTGGCAAGACCCTGTCCACCATCGAGCTCCCCGAGAGCCTCTACAGCGGAACTGACTTCGCCTCCGCCTTCTTCACCGTGAATGTGAACCCAAAGATGACCGCTGACGAGTGCACCCAATTCGCCTTCCCCGAGAAGACCGAACTGGACAACAACTCCGATGGCCCATCGAAAGTGAACGTAGCCGGGACCGACTACACCGAAATGGATGACGTAGTCAGCGACGGCAGCCTGCAAGCCAACGCGCACTACTATCACCTCTATCAGAACAACGTCTGCTATGAGTTCGCGCTAGGATTGCAGACCGCCGGCGATGAAACCAACAAAGACCTCAAGCCGGTAAACCGCGACAAAGTCTTCGACAAACTACAGTGGATGCTCGCCACGGTAAAGATCAAGGCGGTGGATGTCGCTCCCCAAGTCTCCGCTAGCTCCCCAACTACGGTGACTCCGGCCGCAACCACTTCGGCGGCAACTACCGCGCCAGCTACCCCGAACAATCCGTAAAAAACACCATTAAAACCTGAAGACCACGCTGTGCCCGCAGCGTGGTCTTTAATTTATTAAGAATGGCTTTACAATTGTTTATCCCGTTTTTACAAGGGCCTGACAACCAACTGCCCGCTCCCACCTATTCTTAAAAACGGACCACACCTTTATGAGGAGGCTTTACCGCTTTGAAAGGCAAGATCTCGGCAATACTTCTTTGTTTATTGCTGGCCACAACTTTCCTGGCCTGCAACAGCGCCATGACACCCATGCAACCCACCGCTGGCTTTCAGCAAACCAATCTGGTTTCCGACATACTTGGCAACGCCAGCCATACTACTCCACTCGACAATCCTCGGGGCATCGCCTTCATCCCCGGACAACCTTTCTGGATCGCGGACAACAATCATGGCACGGCCAAAGTGTTCGACGCATCCGGCGCGGCAGCACCACCCCTGGTGGTGGGAGTCCCCATTCCCCCCGGCGATACCGCCCCTTCCCGGCCCACCGGCATCGTCTTCAATCCAATCCCAGAAGACTTTCGCGTGTTTGGCAATCCAGCACAGTTTGTTTTCGCCACCGAGGACGGGACCATTTCCACCTGGGGCTCCACCAATGGCGCCATTCCAACCAGCGCTTTTATGACGGTGGATAACTCAACCGGGGGCGCGGTCTATAAGGGACTCGCCATTCTCACCCCCGACTGCTGCCGCGAATTCCTCGCCCTCACAGATTTTAGCCGCGGGTCCGTCGACACACTCGGCATCCAATTTGATTTGCTGGCCACCGGGGGGCCGTTCACCGATCCGAATCTGCCTCCGGGATATGCCCCCTTCAACATCCAACAAATCGGCACCCAGGTATTTGTAACCTACGCATTGCAGGATGCGGCAAAGCATGATCCGGTTCCCGGCCCCGGAAATGGCATTGTCGACCTCTTCGATCAAACCGGCGTCTTCATCGGCCGCTTTGCCTCAAACGGCCCGCTGAATGCGCCCTGGGGCGTGGTCCAGGCCAGTTCCAACTTCGGCCCTTTCAGCAATGACATTCTGATTGGCAACTTCGGCGATGGGACCATCAATGCGTTCGACCCGGCCACCGGACACTTCCTTGGCCAACTGAAGGACTCTACGGGCAAAGTCATCGCCAATCCGGGCCTGTGGGCGATCGTGTTCCGCAACGATGGTGTGGGCGATCCCAACACTCTCTACTTCACGGCAGGATTGGATAACCAAAAGCATGGACTGTTCGGCTCGATTATCTTCCACCAGTGACCAATGCAGAGGAGAGACCGGCCTCCAAAAGGGGCCGGTTTGAAGTGTGCGCGGTGGAGGAAGAGAATCACAAAGCCCTGCATTGAATGTCTAACCGTAGATCGTTCAGGTCGGCTATATTATTGCGACCACGTTCTACGACAGACATCTTAATCCCATGGAATTCCGGCAACTAGGCAACTCCGGACTTAAAGTCCCCGTGCTGAGTTTCGGCTGCGGCACCTTCGGCGGCCGCGGCGACTTCTTCGCGGCCTGGGGCAACACCGACGTAAAAGAAGCGACCCGTCTAATAGATATTTGCCTGGATGCCGGCGTCCATTTCTTCGACACCGCCAACGGCTACTCCGACGGCGCATCCGAAGAAATTCTGGGCAAAGCCATAGCTGGGAGACGCGACAGAGTCCTCATCTCGACCAAAGCCGTCTTCCCCACCAGCGACGACCCGAACGATTCCGGCTCGTCCCGCTATCATCTGATCAAAGCTTGCGAAGACAGCTTGCGCCGCCTAGGCACCGACCACATTGACCTCTACCACATGCACGCCTTCGACGCGGTCACCCCCATGGAGGAAACGCTGAATACGCTGAACAACCTGGTGCAGACAGGAAAAATCCGTTACATTGCGTGCTCAAATTATTCCGGCTGGCACTTGATGAAATCTCTTGCCATCTCCGACAAATATGGCTGGCCCCGCTACATTGCGCAACAGTCCTATTATTCGCTCATCGGGCGCGACTTTGAATGGGAGCTGATGCCTCTCGGGATAGCGGAAAAAATCGGGACGATGGTCTGGAGCCCCCTGGGTTGGGGACGCCTAACTGGCAAACTCCGCCGCGGACAGCCCAAGCCAGCCGTGAGCCGCCTGCCCGTGACATCCGACAAGGGGCCGCCGGTAGATGCTGAATATCTCTATAAGGTCGTGGATGCGATTGATGAAGTTGCAAAAGAAACCGGAAAAACAGTGTCGCAGATCGCGCTGAACTGGTTGTTGCACCGACCCACGGTGGACAACGTGATCATCGGAGCGCGCAATGAAGAACAATTGCGCCAGAATTTAGGCGCAGTAGGATGGAATTTGACTCCCGCACAAGTAGCCAAACTGGACGCTGCCAGCGTCGT
>CAZETZ010000074.1:0-15105 GCA_964514735.1 uncultured Acidobacteriaceae bacterium
GTCATGGTCCTCATGGCGCTCGACCACACGCGCGACTTTTTTTCGAACATACACTTCCAACCGGAGGATTTGTCCCAAACCTTCGGCGCCTTGTTCGTCACGCGCTTTATTACCCACTTCTGCGCGCCGGTATTTTCCCTGTTGGCCGGAACCGGGGCTTATCTCGCAGTCTCGCGCGGAAAAACGGTGCAGCAAATCTCACGCTTTTTCTGGACGCGCGGTTTGTGGCTGGTGTTTCTGGAGTTTACGGTTGTTGGCTTTTCCTGGACTTTTTCCGTTCCCTGGCACTTTGCCGCGGTGATTTGGGCCCTCGGATGTTCCATGATTGTGATGTCAGCACTCGTCCGCTTGCCCATGCGATGGATTGCGGCGTTCGGAATCATCATGATTGCCGGGCACAACTTGCTCGACGGGATCAAGCCGGAATCCCTGGGAAGTTTCGCCGGCCTATGGATGGTCCTGCATTCACCCGGCATGCTTTGGATCAAGCCGCCTACGTTTGGCGTGCTTATCTTTTATCCGTTAGTTCCGTGGATTGGGGTCATGGCTTGCGGGTACGCGCTCGGGCCACTGTTGCAGCGGCCGGATCGAAGCAAATTAGCCTTCCGCCTTGGCACCGCCCTTACCCTGGCTTTCTTTGTCTTGCGTGCTTTCAATCTCTACGGCAATGGGACCGCCGGTTATTTCTTTTCCGTGGGACCCTGGAAATCGCAGCCCGATCTCGCGCATACCGCTATCTCATTCTTCAATGTGGAGAAGTATCCACCTTCACTGGACTATTTGTTGATTACCCTTGGCCTCGCGCTCGTCGTGCTGTCATGGTTTGACCGATGGAAACCGGACGGGCTAGTTTCCCGCGTTCTCCTGGTATACGGCCGGGTGCCGATGTTCTATTACGTTCTGCATCTTTATCTAATTCACATCCTGGCCATCGTGGTCGGGGAGTTCTCGCACCAGCCTGTGTCCTGGCTATGGCACGGTGGAATTGGGGTTCCCACACCTTACGGCTATGGCCACGGCTTGCCCTTCATCTACTTAATTTGGATTACTGTAGTCGCGCTTCTCTATCTTCCCTGCCGGTGGTTTATGAATTTCAAGAGAGAACATCGGAATTGGAACTGGCTGAGTTACGTCTAGTAGCCATTTCATAATGAACCGGGAGGGTAAACTGCTCGGCCCTCGGCGGCTGAAGAGTCTGTGTCGCAACTCAGAGCCACAGAAAAAAGTGGGCCGGACTTGGCCAAATCAGCCGCGCCTACCCAAAACCGATTTATGAGATGGCCCTCTAGTTGGACTGTCCAACCGGCGATCACACCGATTCATGCTCCTGAATCTCACTCCGTTCTCAAGCTCGTACTTCGGCACCGCCGGTCTTCTTTAGAACCCCGTACAGTCGTTTCAATGACCACCCCAAAGTTGCAAGCGAGCTAGCCCAAACGACAAAAACAAGATTGACCACCCACCTCGGAGCCTCGCCCACTCGCCGCAACAGAAACGGCAGGAGGTTCCAAGTCGTGATGTGCACGTAGTCCCACGGGTCTTCGGTCATGGCGTGTGTGTTAAGCCCCCAGGCGTCCATCTTCCCCAGAGCGAAGGCGGCGATATTTTTCAGGCGGAGGGCCACGACACAGGTAGGATGCCCCAGCGTTTCCATCTGGTAGATTTCCAACGGCAGCCAGAACGCCAGCGAGGCAATCTGGACCACCAGGCTGGCCGCGATTAAAACTCCACCCACAGTCCATGTCCACTTTCCGAGTTCCACGCGATGGCGCAATAACAGGGGCACGGAAATGAATGCGGCCATTTCGACCGCTGTGGATACGTAGCGGTCTCCCCAGGCCATGTCTCCGGACCATACAAAATATCTCGCATAGAAAACCAGATAAGCCAGAACCAGGAATAGTGCAGCCGCCATATAGGCTTTGACCTCAGGTCGAAAACGCTTCCAGCCGAAAATGACCATCGACAAGGTCAGCACAAGGAGCGGATCAAAAAGAAAAATTGATTTCTCTGGCATGAGAAACGGCCCAAGCATCCCTACGTGAAATGGGGTCGTCCAGGGGAAGTTGGGCGGCAGCGCTGGGTCCATTTGACGATATTCGCGGGCAAAAACGGTCACATACGTATTGAAGAACGAGCCAAAGCGGAGATACTGGTAAAAACGGTCAATCAAAAAGAAAACTGCATAGACCGGTGTTGCCACCTTAATATAAGTCCACAGAAGTGGCCGCCACTCTTCCGCTAATCTCTCAAACCACATCAAGAGCAAAATAAAAACCCCGCTGGCAATTAAATCCAGCCCAGTAGTGAGCCGGGTAAGCAAATTCAACCCAAGCGCTGCCGATCCAAGAACCAATGCACGCCAACTGCCCGTTCGTAACCACTCATATTGATAAGAAAACCCAGTGAGTGTCAGAAGCATGATGTAATTGTTCTCCATCATGTTCTGGGTGTAATGCAGATGAGTGGTGCAGAACAGCAGGGCCAGCACTCCGGCCACAGACTCTTTGACGGTGAAGTCAAATTGACGCAGCAAGCGGAAACAAACAAGCGCGGTCAAGACACTAATCAGAATATTGGTGCTGTAGCTGACCAGTATCGCTCGCACGGTGGGATCGGTGTCGTCGTACTGGTCGAAGATCGGCAGGCGCTCAATGTAAGTTCCGACCATGTCCGCGGGCAGCATAAGCAACGACTGCCCGATGCCATACCAACTGTGCAGCTTGCCCCCACGCCCATGGATGCCAAATTCCGGGTACTCGTAAGGAAAGACTTCCGGTTCGGAAGTCCAGAAAGAATGGGTGGTCTGCAGGCGGTGCGCGGTATCGGAGGTGCCCAACTCACCGGATTGAACGGCAAACGCGGAAAGAGCAGCCACTACGCAGAGAAGAAATACTGGGTTCCGGGGCCAGCCACCGAGACAGGAGCGCATCGATCTAACAGATGTTAACGGACGGCGCATTTTTCTTCCATTGAGCCTGCTTGTAAGTTTGCGCTATTTCCCTCCATCCTTCGGGCCACGGTCCGGGCTTGTCCGCGTGCAAGGTCACTCCAAAACGCTGTCGTCCAGTTTCTTCTTGCCCCAGTCGGCAGCCGCCTGAACAAACGCCAGAATTAAGGGATGCGATTGCTTGGGCTTGGACAAAAGCTGCGGTTGAAACAAGGTTGCGATAAAAAACCGGTGTGTAGGCGATTCAATGGCCCGCGCTTCGCCTCCGGGGCCCCGGGCCACGACGGGGAAGCCGGCCTCCATCGCCGCCCATTCGAATTCCGGATTCATTTCAAAGTTACAGAAAAGTTCCTCCGCCACCGTCTCCTGTCCATAAAATGTTTGCAGATAAGATCCGGGACGCAGGCGAATTCCCTTGGCCAGGCCAGAAAGCTTCGGCGCCCCTTCTTTACGATCCGGCATAGCGCAACCGACCGGATGGATAATGATGTTCTTCGAGGCGGAATTATTTTCAGCGGTATCGGCGTCCTTAATTCCCAGCACATTGCGGGCGCACTCGATGAACGCATACTGAAAACCGCCGCAGGTCCCGAGAAAGGGCCAGTCCCGCTCGCGGGCAAATTGGATCCCGCGCAGCATTCCGTCCATGCTCTTGTAAGGACTTCCCGGCGAGGCCCATATTCCGTCAAAGCCCTCTAAGGCTTTCACTCCGGTTGGTTCTAAGACGGAAGGCGTAGGAATCCACTGCGACTCCACGATGATCCCTAGCTTGCCAGCGGCGTGCTGGAGGGCGTCGTTGGTGGCATGGTGCGAAGGAAATTCAGGGTTAAAATCGCCCAGAATTCCTATGCGGACGGCGTCGCTCACGTTGTCATTGTAATGGAGAACTTTTTCTTGCGCCGCTCTCCGGCAGTGCGAAGGTTGGTGACCACGGGAGAAATCGCCGTGACCTTCGTAACCAGCCTATGCCGTTACTTCATTGCCGCTCGGTAACCCCTCCCCCTAAAATTTTCAATGAACTAGTCTCTGCACGGCCCAAGGTCTCATGGCAGAAACAATCCGAGTGGATCGAGCGGAAGTCTCCCGGCAAGTGGAACGGGCGGAGAAGCTCTTGCAAAAAGGCAAGAGCGCGGACGCGCTCGACGTCTATCTCCAAGTCCTCGAAATGGACCCGATGAATGACACAGTCCGTTCGATGGCAGCGGACCTATGTCTTTCACTCCAAAGGACCGCCGACGCTTCCCGGCTGTTGGGGGAACTATTTGACCGTCAGCTTCAGTCCGAAGACGCCACACGCGCCAGCCTGACCTACAAAAAGCTGGCCCGCTTTGCCAATCCCACCTGGCAGCAGAAAGTGCGCTTTGGACAAATGCTGGAAGGCTCGAATCGCAAGCTGGCGATGGAAACCTATGAAAATGCGCTGGCGGACCTGACCCGGGTCGGCTCCAAACCAGATTCCCTGCAGGTACTTAAAAAGATTGTTGCCTTCGACTCGAGCGAAAGAAATTTGGTCCGCCTGGGTGAATTGAGCGCGGAAGTCGGGGAAAACCAGGAAGCTGCCGGGGCCTTCTTCAAGTTGGGACAGCTTGCTGACGCCAGCGGAGGCAATTCCGCCCAATGGTACGAGAAGGCTTACGGGGAAGACCCGGCCAACTCTGAGATTGCTCTGGCCTACAGCCGGATTCTGCTCGCCCAGAACCAGGGTGGGGCGGTGATCTTCATCCTCCAGCCGATCGTGAGCGCCGGGCCTTACTCGGCGGAGATCCGTGACATTTACGCCAAGGCCCTGCTGGCCACCAATCAGCTCACCGAAGCGGAGCCACTGATCTGGCAGCAGTTTGAAGAAAACCAATCCCGCCTGCCTGAAGTAACCGAGCTGATCGGAGCGTTCCTGGATGCGGAACAGGACAAGGAAGCGGTTGCCCTGGCCCGCAAGCTGGAGCAGCAACAACGCCGCAAGGGCGAACGCAAATCCTTCGCCAGCATGATGCAGGACCTCGCCGCCAAGCACCGGCCGTCCTCGGACCTCCTCGAATTCATGAGCGAGTTGTTCAACGCCTCCAACCGGGAAACCGATTATTGCCAGACCCTGCTCAAGCTCTTTGATTTGCACTTCGGCATGGCCAACTATCCCAAAGCTGCGGAGTGCCTGGACCGCGCGGTGGAAGTGGATATTTACGAACCCGGCCATCACAAGCGCTTGGAATCGTTGCGCGGCAAAATCGACGACAGCCGTTTCCAGGTGATCGCTTCGCGCTTCTCCGGGATGAACCAGAACACCGCGGGCCCGGCACGCACCAACGAAGCCGGCCTGGGCGCCTCGGCGTTGCAGGACCTGATGCTCCAGGCAGAAATCCTGGTGCAGTACGGCATGCGCGGCAAGGCGATCGAACGTTTGCAGCGCATTCAGGAATTGTTTCCCCACGAAGAGGAGACCAATCAGGAGTTGCAGCGGTTGTATTTGTCCGCAGGGATGACCCCGCAGTATGCGGATTCAGCGCCGCTTGCCACTCCCGCCTCGGCCCCAAAAATCGCGGCCCCAACCACCGACACCGCGGACGTGAGCAGTTTCACCAAGGTTGCGGAGATCACGCAAAAGCTCAATCGCCAGGCGACCGCAGACGCGGTATTGGCGACCACGGTCAAAGAAATCGGAGGACAATGGAAACTGTCGCGTTGTATCGCCGCCATGCGCAAGCCCGGTCTCGCTCCCAGCAGTATTAAGGAACATTGCGGAGAAGGCATACGTCCCGGCGAACCCTCGATCGTCGCCAAGCTGGTTCCCGCTTTGCAGGACCTAGTCATTAAGCGTGGCCCGTTGACGGTGCCGGACGCGGCCAATGCTCCGGAATTGCAGGCCGTAAGGGAAGGCATCCAGGCACTCAATATTGGAAGTTTGCTGGCGCTGCCTTTGACCGATGGCAGCCAACAGATGGGCGTGATCATCTTTGCTCACAAAGCATCGCAGACCTGGCCGGCCAATGACGTAGTGGTCTTGAAAACCATCAGTGACCAGGTCGTCATTGCCCTGAACAACGCCGGGCTGCGGCGGCTGGTGAAGAACCTCTCGGTTACCGATGAACACTCCGGGTTGCTCAAACGGGCTTCCTACCTGGATTTGCTGATGGGTGAAACCCAGCGCTCGTTGCAACAAGGCGTGGCGCTTACGGTCATGCTGTTGCAGTTCGGCAAAGGCGGCGCCATGCTCCGCGAGTTCGGAGAACCGGCGGTCAACGCCACCATGCAGCAAGTGGGGCAGATTCTGTCCGCCAACATCCGCCAGAACGACTTGGCCTTTCGTTATGAAACCACCACGATTGCGCTGGTTTTGGGCGAAACGGGCGAGGCCGAGGCAGTGCTCGCCCTGGAGAAATTACGGAAACTTCTTGCCGATGTGAAAATGCCCGGAAAGGAAGAGCCGATTCCCTTTAACGGAGGCATTGCCGAGGCGGTGGTGAGGCAACCTTTCGATGCCGTGGATATTGTCACCGAAGTCATCAATCGCGCCGAGCAAGCCTTGGGGTCCGCCCTAGGACAGGGACCCGGCAAAGCCGTTCATCTCTCCGCCGCGTTCGCCAGCGCAGCCGTCGCTTGATTCCCGGGCCGGTCTTGATCTCGAAGTAATGTCTGAGGAACTTACTCGCCAGCCCCGGCGGCGCGGAATTTCTTGCGCTCAACTGGAGCATTGCCGGCAAGGGTGAGGCAGATTTCGAGCGCATCCCCGGGCTGTTCCAGGTGGCGCAGGAACAACTGCCGGAGGACCGTCTTATTCAAGCCACCGGCAAGGTAGGATGCATAAGCGGTATTTCCGAGTAGGTAGCCCACTCGCTGCGCCAGGTCTTCGCTTTCCACCGTCGCCCGATGAGAACTTTGCTCCTCATAGCGCTCAAAAGCGTTCCGCGAAAAGTCGCATTGCTTGTCGCCCTGAGGAATATTTCGTGCCGGATACAAGATGCGTGAGCCCAGGTATCCCAGGGCATATTCCAAAATTTTCCCATAAAAGCGGTCTTTGGAAGTTCCGGGAATCTCAGCTCCACTCGCCAGCATCCCGCGACAGGCGTAATGCAGAAAGCGCGCCGCCTCTTCCGCCGCATAGGCCATTTGAAACTCGCGCACGTAGAATGTATTTGCCTTGGGCAAGTAAATGCAGCCGCGTTCCTCGACGGCGCGTAAGAGGCTGTCCAGGTCTTCCGCGGTGAGCTGGTTACGCAAAAGCAATCGGCTTAGACGGGCTTCTGAATTGCGTCCGTAGACTTCCGGCATCAGGTCCACCAGAAACCTCGGCTGGGTCCCGTTGTGTGTGGAATACAACTTGATCTCCAGAAACCGCAGCAAGCTATCGATGAGGTTGTGGATCGTCGGCGTGGGGTCCGGCCCTTCTTCGTCGGTCCGGCCCCAGCGGCTCAGATGCAACCGATAGTTCTCATATTTCTCCAGCGGAGTGGAATTGAACACGCAAACCACGTCCTCAGAGACCTTCACGGCATTGACCTGCGACTGGTTCTCCCCCGCCGCTTGCCAATAGAGGGCATCCACATTTTGCAGGACGGTTACAATTCGCTCACCGGCTAGCTGCTCCCGCAGGCGCAGGGGCAAATGTCCGGGAGCGAGGTGCGACTCGCCAAACATCACCAGAATCGCGGCCCGCGGGTGCCGCTGGCGGATTTCGGCGATCTTATGCGCGGCATGCCGGTCGCGCGCTCCGATCTTCCGCAAATCTTCCCGCGGCATGCAGTCCAGACCATAAATGCCTTCGGCGTGCTCGCGCGCAGTCACCAGCAAATCATAGAAGGGCTGCCAGTCATATCCCCAGTCGATATCGAAGCGAATGCGCTCCCGCAGCTCCGCTTCGTCGATTTCGCGCCGCCACCATTCATCGAGAATGTGCTGATCGCGGGCAAAGATCGTCTCCACCCCCAGCACTACCGGACGCCCACCATCCAGGGCCCGCTGCTCCAGGAGAGAGGCGGTATAGCGTTGGGAAGCGGGCAAGGCATGATAGTCCCCGATGAGGACAATCTCTCCGCTATTGATTTGCGCCCGCAACGCCGATTCGTCCAAAACCGATTCGTAGGAAAGGAAGGACTGGCTATAGTCCTGGAGATATTTGCGGCGGCCGTTGGGATCGTTGGCCCGGATTTCGCGCTCGACTCCACTCAGCGCGTGAAGCTGGGCCGCGCTGCGCCGTGACCGTAGGCTGGTAGTCGTCGCCATGATTGTGGTGATTCCTGTGTGGAGACGGGGCTTGCCCCGTCAGTCCTTGACTTCTTCTCTGCACTCTCCCTATGCTCCAATCTCGGAGCCAAAGCCGTTGCCCAACCAGTCCCCACAAAACCTAACGGTAGCCACAACCGGAGCCAGCGGCTCGTTATTCCTCAAGCACTTCCTCCTGGCCGTCATGCGCGATCCGAGGATTAAAACCGTAAACTTCATCGCCTCGGACAGCGCCCTCCGCGTCCTCGCAGAGGAGCTCGGCCTGAAAGGCCGGAGCAATTTGATGCAGCAACTGCTCGGCAAGCCGTCGGGCAAAATCCAGCAGCAGTCCAACCGCGATATCGGGGCCAACGTGGCCAGCGGCTCGTATCCCGCCGAAGCCATGGTGGTCATCCCCTGCAGCGTTGGGACCCTTTCTCGCATCGCCAACGGCGACGCTTCCCATTTGATTGAGCGCGCGGCGGACGTCTCGCTTAAGGAAAAACGTCCATTGGTGTTATGCGTCCGTGAAACCCCGCTCAATAAAATCCACATCCGCAACATGTACCGGGCTTCTGACGCGGGAGCTACAATTTTCCCCTTGATCCCGGCCTTCTATAACCGCCCCACCAGCTTCGAGGCGCTGGCCAGAGAATTCGCCTATCGCGTGCTGGCCCACATCGGCCTGCCGCAACCCAACGCCTACCGCTGGAAAAGCTGAAAGATCGCGCGCTTAAGAAATAGATCGGCCACGGTTGGGGAGAGATTCAGTGTATGGGGGAGAAAAGTGTCTCCACTAGATTCCTGCCGGACATGGCCTGTGGGATGTGCAGGTTTGCGGGACGAATCGCGAGCCCGGGCGCCTGAGGGCGTCGAGAGCTGGCGAAATCCTGGGGAGTTTAAAAAAAGCGCATCTGCGCGTTTTGTTTGGATTTTGTAAATCTTTTCAATACAGTTGCGAAAATCCGGCAATGGGGTATGATTTCGACCGCCTGGCGCTGGCCATCGTTCCAAGGAAACTGAAACGCTCAGGGTTGCATCTTCGCCGGACACCGTCACTTCCCAGGGAAAGAATCACCACGTCGAAAGGAGAATTGACCATGTCAGTCACTTCCAAAGGTCTTCTTTGGGGCAGGAATGTAAACGTTTTCACCAACCCCTTTGCGCAAGCGGTCGTACTTGCGCTCCTCTGTTCCGCCGCATTCAGCCAAACGGTTTCCGTGAACTACAACTCTTCCCGCGGCGCCGTACCCACGTATGGACAAGGCATCGGGACCGCAGTGTATGACGGCAACCTGATGGACGCCGCTGTTCCCGGCCTGATCAGCAACGCGGGCTATAACATCGTTCGCTATCCCGGCGGATCGTACGCCGACATCTACCACTGGCAGACCAACACTGGCACCGGGGGCGCGTATGTCAATGCCAGCGACACCTTCGATAACTTCATGTCGCAAGTGAGGGCCGCCGGCAAAACCGCGCTCATCACCGCCAACTACGGGTCGAACGCCGCCGGCAATGGCGGAGGCGATCCCAACGAAGCCGCCGCGTGGGTCAATTACTCCAATATCACGAAAGCTTATGGAGTGAAATATTGGGAGATCGGGAACGAAGTCTATGGCAACGGATTTTATGGCGCGCAGTGGGAGGAAGACCTGCACGCGGACAAATCTCCCACTGCCTATGGCAACAACTTTTTGGCCTATGCCTCCGCCATGAAGGCGGTCGATTCGACCATCAAGGTCGGGGCGGTTCTCACGACTCCAAACAATTGGCCCGATGGGGTTGCGCCGGATTGGACCTCCACCGTCCTGCCCATCGTCTGCCCCTCGGTCGATTTCGTGATCTTCCACTGGTATCCGAGCACCAATCCTCTGTTTGCTCCGGAGAATGAACTTCCCGGAATCGCCTCGACCATCCGGTCCCGCATCAACCAGTTCTGCCCATCTCGCTCCTCAAGTATCCAGATTTGGCTTACGGAGGGGAATTGGGACGGGACCGAGATACCGGGCGCGCTATTTGCCGCCGACCAGTACCCGGCGTGGTGGGAGAACGGAATCTCCAGCATGGATTGGCAAATCCTGCACAATGGGATCTTCTTGCAGAACGGAGTGAACATGGATTCCGGCGTGCTGTCGAACGCAAGCTGCTCGGGCAGCACGTGTGAACCGCCGGCGGACACTCCTTTCCCCGCGTATTACGGCCATCAGATGGTGCACGATTTCACTTCCCCCGGGGAAACCTTGTTGTCCGCCACTTCCAGCTCCACCAATGTAGCGGTGCATGCCGCGAAGAACTCTTCCGGGCGGCTGGCCATCATGCTGATCAACAAAACCGCTGGAACGTTAAACGTGCCCGTCACCGTCAGTGGCGCCACGGTTGCCGCCACCGGCACAAAATTCCTTTACGGGCAAGGCAGCAGTTCGGTGGCGCAAAGCTCAATCTCCGGACTGAGCGGCAGCTTCACCATTAGCCTGCCTGCCAATTCCATCACGGACATCGTGACCACCGCGAGCAGCGGGACCGCCACGCCGAGTATCGGCTCGCTCAGCCCAACTTCGGGGACCGCGGGAACATCGGTCACGATTACCGGCTCCAACTTTGGGACAACTCAGGGATCGAGCACAGTAAGGTTCGGAACCACAACAGCGACCGTAACCTCCTGGGCCGCGACTTCCATTCACGCCAACGTTCCCAGTATTGCCGCAGGCACGGTGAGCGTGACGGTCACGGTGGGAAGCTCGGTCAGCAACGGGGTCTCGTTCACGGTCACCACCAGCGCAAACCTCATCCCCGATGGAACCTATACGTTGGTCAACCGCAACAGCAATCTGGTGATGGACGATCCTGGTTTTTCCACGACAGCCGGTCAGAGGATCGAGCAGTGGGCGTCCAACAATGGCACCAACCAGAGATGGCAGCTGACCAACTTGGGTAGTAACAATGTCCGGCTGATCTGTGTGGCCAGCAACCTCGCGCTCGATATGAACGGGGCATCGAAGTCAAACGGCGGCCAGGTCATTCAGTGGACATCGACGGGAGCAGCCAACCAGCAGTGGCACATTACATCGCTGGGTGGCGGGTTCTACGAAATCACCAACGTGAACAGCGGCCTGGCCATGGAAGTCCCTGGGGCATCTACGACCAATGGAACTTTCCTGGACCAATCCACCTACACCGGCGCTACAAACCAGCAATGGAGTGTGCGCTAAACAGAATGGTTTCAGGATGCGCCGTAAACTGCGGCGCATCCTGAACCATGCCAGACACGGATTAGTTTGGCAGCGCGTACGCTACATACTTAGCCACTGCCGGTTTAGGTGATCCCGGCTTTGTCATCTTCCCGCCGCCAGCGGCAATCACAACAAACTGCCGCCCGTTGACTTCATAGGTCGCTGGCGTCGCATTGCCCGCAGCGGGCAAGGTGGCTTCCCACAACAGTTGTCCGTTCGATTTGTCAAAGGCGCGAATCTTGTTGTCATACGTGGTAGCAGCGATGAAGATCAGCCCGCCCGCAGTCACAACCGGGCCTCCATAATTCTCGCTGCCAGTGTCTTTCATACCTTGCGCCACAAGTTCGGGATACTCACCCAAAGGAATTTTCCACGCGATTTTCCCCGTGTCCAGGCTGATGCTGTTCAGCGTCCCCCAGGGCGGTTGAATCGCAGGATAGCCATCCACATCAAAGAAGCGGTTGTAGCCATCACTCATATACTTCATGAAATATTTTGACTCCTGAACATTCGCGCTGCTGTCCGCTCCTTTGTAGACATAATCCACAACCGCCTGAATGCCGTCTTTCCCCAAACGCGCAAATCCGGGCATGCGATTGCCACCTAGGGAAACCAATCCCATGATGTCGTTCTCTTCAAAACGCTGGCTGAGTCCAACCAGGGATGGAAATTCCGGCGGGGATCCCTGCATATTGGGCTGGTGACACGTAGCGCACTCATGAAGATAAATACTTTTGCCAGTAACTTTGCCCGACTGTGGCTTTTGTTCCACCATGCGCAGGATCCACGCCATCTCATTCGCATTCACGTACAACATATGAGTTTCGGGGTCGTAAGCCTCACCGCCCCACTCTGCGCCGCCATCAAAGCCAGGGAAAATAATTGTGCCTTCCTTGCTGGGCGGGACGAACTGGCCATCGCTGCGAACTTTGGAAAATCTGGCGAGCGCTTCATCATGCGCTTGCTGCGTCCGGTGAGTAATCATGTCCGCGGTAAGTTTTTGCCGCGCGAATGGCTCCGGCAAAGTTGGGAACGGCTGGGTCTCAGCAGTCACCTCTCCGGGAATGTCCGATGGCGGGACTTTGCGCTCTTCAATCGGGAACAAAGGTTTTCCCGTCTGGCGGTCGAACAAATAGATGTATCCGGATTTCGTCGGCTGGGCGACAGCATCCACATCCTGCCCATCGTGTTTCACCGTTACTAAAGCTGGCGCCGTGGGCAGGTCGCGGTCCCAAATGTCGTGCCGCGCATTCTGGAAGTGCCAGACCCTCTCACCGGTGTCCGCTTTTAAGACCACCAGCGAACTGGCGAACAGGTTGTCCCCAGGACGATCTGCTCCGTAAAAATCATAAACAGCCGATCCAGTAGGAACGAAGACCAGCCCGCGCTTTACGTCTAAAGAAAGGCCCGACCAGGAGTTTGCTGCCCCTGCATACTGCCAGGCGTCCTTTGGCCAGGTGTCATATCCCAACTCGCCGGGATGCGGAATGGTGTGGAAGGTCCAGCGAAGTTTCCCGGTACGCGCATCGTAGGCGCGTATATCGCCGGGCGAATCAGGCGGAACTTCCGCCATACTGCTGCCGATGATCAGCAGATCCTTATAGACAATTCCCGGCGAGGTCATGGTGACCCAGTTTTTGGCGTCCCGCCCCAGGTCTTCCCGCAAATCCAGATGACCATCGCTGCCGAAACTCTCGATTGGTTTGCCAGTGTCCGCATGGAGCGCGTAAAGATACTGCCGGGCAGCGACAAAAATCCGCCGGTCGCTTCCGCCATCCGACCAATACGTCACGCCGCGGTTGCGAACTTTGTTATAGAGATAGGGGAAAGGCTCCTTCTCCCAGGGATCGAACCGCCAGCGCAGCTTTCCGGTAGCAGCGTCTAGAGCAATGACGTTCGACCTAGGAGTAGTCGCGTACAGAGTATCGTCCACGATGATGGGATTGCATTCCATCTCCGAACCAGTCGAGGCGTCTTCCGTGTCGAAAGTCCAGGCAACTTGCAGTTGCTTCACGTTGTCACGATTGATTTGTTTAAGAGTGGAGTAGCGGATGTTCTCCGGCCCGCCACCATAGACACTCCAGGTTGCGTGGTCCGATTGCTTGCTGTGGTTACAACTACACCAACAGAGAAGGCCGGAGATCATAAAAACCGAAAAGATTTTGTTTTTCATGGTCGGCGGTCGAATCGACAGCGCCGCAAGTATAAACCCGATACCGGCGGGAGCGCCGCACGCGCAAAGTTTGCCAAAGAAATAACCTGATCTGCTGGGTGCAAGGTAACTGTTGACAAGGCGAAAGGCATCACGTACTGTACCGGCACCCCAAGCAAGCAAACTTCCTCCAGCACTGAACCGTAATCGAGCGAACCCAGGGAATTGCACTGTAACCCAACTTTCGGAGGATCCCTTATGCCAGCCCCAAAACGCACAGTCTTATCCGCGAACTCTCACACTCGTTTTGCACACCCTTTCTTTACCGACGCTCCTCCGGCTTCACGGAAGCCGTTCAACGGCGCTACCCGAATGACCGACTGGAGCAAGCAACAACTAGGCCCAGTTTTTTCTACGCCCGGAGACCGTCGCATGGACCTCGCCGACATTATCGGGAAAGACGGCGTGAAAGAAATCGACGGCATTGGAGAAATCCGGTTTCACTCGGTAGGAGACAGCGGAGTCAACCACGCCGAGAAAGCCGAAGAAGTGGCGAACGAGATGTCCGGCGACTTCCATCCCAGCGCGGGAGGCCTCAATCCCGCTTTTCTATTTCATTTGGGCGATGTGGTCTACGGTCCCGACAAGCAGAACCACTACGGAGAACGCTTCTACCGCCCGTACCGAGGCTATCCGGGAAAGATCCTGGCCATTCCGGGCAACCATGATGGCGAAGCCAAGACTGCCGCGGATTCGCCATCGTTACAAGCCTTCCGCGACAATTTTTGCGCCGCTAAGGCCGCGGTCCCTCCACAAGCTTCGGGCAGCGGCATTTTCCGCATGACCATGACCCAGCCCGGCGCCTACTGGCTGCTCGACGCGCCGTTCGTTTACATCGTCGGCCTCTATTCCAACCGGCTGGAAAATCCCGGCTTCCTGCAGGGTATCGACGACAAGGGGAAGAACGACAACGCACAGATTGATTGGCTGGAGTCCACGCTAAAGAACATCGCCAAGAACAACAAAAACAAAAGCCAGAAAAAAGCGGTCATTCTTGCGACCCATCATCCTCCCTACAGCCAGGGCGGCCACAGCGGCAGCACGGAGATGAACACGACCATCGACCAGGCCTGCACCGACGCAGGCGTCACGCCGGACGCGTTCCTTTCCGGCCATGCTCACAACTATCAGCGATACACCCGCCACGTTGGGGGAAAACAAGTTCCCTACATCATTGCCGGGACCGGAGGCATCAGCCCGCAAAAGGTCGATTTAGCCGCGGGTCAGCCCTTGGACAGCTCGCATGACGTGACCTACGAAGCATCGCACATGTCATACGGCTTTCTCATGGTCATGGTCTCGGTTACGCAACTGAAGATCGAGTTTTGGCCGCTCGGCTCAACCAGTCATACGCCATTTGACTCGGTTGCCGTTGACTTGACGACCGGCGCAATCCGTTAGGAGTGCTTTGTATGACGCAGCTTGAATGTGCTCACCCCTTTTGTCATTCCGACTAAGGAGGAATCCGCTATTGCCGGCAGCTTCGTGATAGTGCCCAGGAAAACAGATTCCTCCTC
>CAZETZ010000075.1:0-15102 GCA_964514735.1 uncultured Acidobacteriaceae bacterium
AGATACTCGATAAGCTTGCTGCAGTCGTTGCGGGGCTGACACAGGCGAAATAAGAAGCTGAAGCTTGATAATCGTGATGCCGGCGAAACACGCCGCACAGGCTGCGGTGCTCTCGCTGGTATTTGCTTCTAACGTGAACGGAGGGGCACGCTCGCCGGACAGCGATGCGCTGAGATAGTGGCAGTACAGAGTTGCGGAAGGCAAAAAGGACGCAAAGAGGGCGCAAATGCATCCTTTTCGCGTCCTCGATGGTTTTATGGAAATTGGGCTAACTGCTTTGGAATGAATGGCGGGGACGACGGGACTCGAACCCGCGGCCTCTGCCGTGACAGGGCAGCGTTCTAACCAACTGAACTACGTCCCCAACTTTTTCAATGGTTTGCAGGAAACCCTTGAAGTTCTGCGCCGTGCGAAATGGAGCTCGAGCAGCTGTCCCTGCTCAGCGAATAAATTGTAACAGAGGATTCCGGAAACTGCGGGGGCGGGGCCCGTTAAAATCCGCTGGGACTGCGGTTGGACCCAAGTCACCAGTTTGGGGAGTGTTTCCGTTCTCCGTACACCAGGGCGCCGGCGGTCACAACGCCGAGAGTTCATCTTCTTTCCCATTTTTCCGCGCTCCTTCGGAAAACCTTCGTTCCAGTGTTTGCCGGGCCAAGTCCTGGCCGCCCAAACCGAACGCAATCGCCAGGCCCAACATCACCGCCCCGAATACGATGGAAAATGCAACCAAGATAGTGCGTTCCGCAATTTCGATTTCCTCAAACGCCATCGTCACCGTCAGGAACAGGATCACCATCCGCACGGAATAACTCAATATCCTGGGCGAGGGAAGGTCCGCGTTCACTGCCGCCAGCAAAGTTGCTCGGGAAAAAAAACTGGAAGCGATCATGCCAAGGAAGAAAATCGCCACCGCCGCGAGCAGCCGGGGCAGGAAGAGCAGGAACCGGGAAATATGCTCCTGGAGCCCGACAATCCCGAGAGCACTAAGGCCGGCCAGAATAAATCCGAACCAGGTCACCCAAAAAACCAGGCGACACAGCAGTTCGGTGGAAGAGGGCAACGCGGCCTGTGCCAGAAGTTTTGCCGCGCCCGCGTTCTCCGAAAGACGGTCAAATTTCATCAGGCGGAGGATGCGGCGCAGCACGACTTTTAGCAGACGCGCAACTACCCATCCCACCAGCGCGATGATCAGCATGACCAGCAAACGGGGGAGGAACTCGGCGACCCCTCGGGCAAATTCCTGTGTGGCCTTGCTTAATTCGCTCACAATCATGTCCCGCATCATGAACCTCCTGCTTGCTTCGTCCAAAGGGCGAGCAAATTGGGTTTTAACCGTTCGAACGTTTGACAAAGAGCTTCTATGTTTTGTTCGATCTCTTGCGCGGACGCTCCGCGGCATTGCTCGAGAAAGGTGTGTACCCGGCCGCGATAGAGAGGCACGAGCGCCTGGATAATATGGTCGCGGCTGATGACAGCTCGGTGATACGCAGCCGCGAATTCGTAGACCGTTTTTGCCCAGAGTTCGTCCGAACATGGCACCGTCGCTTCTTCCGGGCTGGCGCAGCGCTTTAGCTCTTCTAGCGTGGGACCGGTGAGAATTGAGGTAAGGACCGGCGCGAGGTCGGCGACTCCGGAGCGAAACATTTCGTACAACCGTTTTCGATTGACCCGTACCGGCTCCATGCTTATTTCATACTCGGCCCCGAGGGCGGAAACTGGCTGCGATGCGGTAACCCCGTTCCAGGTGGTGAAATACTCGTCCAGGGACCAGAAAAGCGCGCCCAGGATCTGCCGCATGGCCACCAGCAGATCCGTGGATGGATGTTCGATGCGGTCCTTGACGCCGAGGAAACTCTGCTGCAAGCGAAATCCACCGGCCAGAGCGGCGGCGGTAAAGCAGAATTCGGAGCCAGACTGCCCCAGTTCCTGCTGCCAAGTAGCCTGACCCATGAGGGAACCACCTAGTCTCGCCGAGAAGGCGAAGTCCGCCGGACTCGGTTCCCGCACTCGTTTTCCATATAAGGAGCGGGTCACCGGATAGAGCAGATTCGTGATCAAAATTCCGTCAAAGGCGTGGCGGCGATATACCGGGGTAACCAGATCGAATGCATCCCGATAGACGGGCCGGGCAAGCCGGTCCATCCATTCCGGCGTCATGCTCGTGGCCTCCGGACTGACCACGGCGCACACCCGTGCTCTTAGCAAATCCGCGGCCGCAAGAATGGTCCGCAGAGCGCTTCCCTTGTTTGGAATTCCCGCAAGCCGCGTGCTGATGCAATGCAGGGTCCGCAACGATTGCAGGGTGGAAGGTCCTCTGGTATCGCTAATGGATGCCGCTTTCACTAGATCGGAAGTTCCATCCCTCGATCCGAGGTCCGCGTTCAGAATGGCGGTTCGCTCGCGCGGAAAGTATTTGAGGAGCCCTGTCCGAATCATTTGCGCGGCATGGCCTACCGTCCGGGCATGATTGTGGGTGGGCAAGCCCACAAGAATGTCCACTTCGCCAACCTCGATCAGTTGGCGGAGAAGATCATCCGGCAAAATACTTTCTTCGGCCAAGCCGACTTTCCTCCCTGGGCATTCAAGCTTGCTCTGTCCGGCGCGCTTGCTCAAAGTTTGCGCAGGCGAAACCAGAAAAATTGGTACGGGCCCAGGGTCAACAAGTAGGGGAGGTCTCCGATGCGGGGAAATAAATTTCTACCGAACATCTCGACCAAAATACTGCCTTTGTAGCGACCCAGGTCCAGTTCCACGGCTTGCGCGGAGGCGGACAAATTGTTCACAACCAAGACGGTCTCGTTCCCAAGCTGCCTTACATAGGCCAATACCCGGTGATTATTGGGATAGAGGAATTCGATGGTCCCGCGTCCGAACACGGGGCTCGACTTGCGCACCGCGATCATGTGGCGCATCCACCAAAGCAGCGAATGCTGGAAGCGTTCTTGGGCATCGACGTTGACCGCGGGGTATCCATAGATGGGGTTGAGAATCACCATGGAATACAAAGCCTCCGGATCGGCCGATGAAAAACCGGCATTCCAGCCCCCGTCCCACTGCATCGGCGTGCGCACGCCGTTGCGATCGCCCAGGCTCGTATTGTCGCCCATTCCGATCTCGTCTCCGTAATAGACAATGGGCGTGCCTGGAAGCGACATCAGCAATCCATGCATCAGCTCGAGCTTGCGCCGGTCGTTGTCCAGCAAGGGCGCCAACCGCCGCCGAATACCCACGTTCAAGCGCGCGGACCGGTCCCGCGCATACTCGTCATACATGTAGTCGCGCTCTACATCGGTGACCATCTCCAGGGTGAGTTCATCGTGATTGCGCAAGAACAGGCACCATTGGCAAATATCGGGGATTTGCGGCGTCCGCTTCAGGATCTCGGTGATGGGTTTCCGGTCTTCCAGTTTCAACGCCATGAACATTCTAGGCATGAGGGGAAAATGAAAGGCCATGTGAAACTCGTCGCCGTCAGCGAAATATGCCCTTAGATCGCTGGGCCATTGATTGGCTTCCGCCAGCAGCATCCTGCCGGGGAAATACTGGTCCAGCTTGGCCCTCAGTTCCTTCAAGACTAGGTGGGTTTCGGGCAAGTTCTCGCAGGATGTCCCTTCCCGCTCCACCAGGTAAGGCACCGCATCCAGGCGGAACCCATCCACGCCCATTTCCAGCCAGAACTTCATCACGTTCCAAACTTCCTCCCGCACGGCGGGATGGTCGAAGTTCAAATCCGGCTGGTGACTGAAGAAGCGGTGCCAGTAGTAAGCCTTGGAAACCGGGTCCCACGCCCAGTTGGACAGCTCTGTATCCACGAAAATGATTCTGACTCCAGCGTAGCGGGTATCGGTGTCGCTCCACACGTACCAGCCGCGGTACGGATTGTCCGGCGACTTGCGCGCTTCCTGAAACCACGGATGCTGGTCTGAGGTATGGTTCAGCACCATCTCAATAATGACGCGGATGCCGCGCTGGTGGGCGGCGCCGAGAAAGGCCTTGAAATCGTCCACGTTCCCGTAATTCGGATGGACGGAATAGTAATCGGAAATGTCGTAGCCATCATCGCGCAGCGGCGAAGGGAAAAACGGCATCAGCCAAAGAGCATTGATCCCCAGGCGCTGGAGATAATCCAGTCTCTGCGCGAGCCCGGCAAAATCCCCAATACCGTCCCCGTTACTGTCCTGGAAAGAGCGGACGTGTACCTGATAGATGACCGCGTCTTTGTACCATTGTGCATCCGCAACCGGTGGCACAGCGCTGTTGTCTCCTTCCCTTCGACGAAGCCGGCGCCATCAACGGAAATGATCGGAGTAGCGTTCAGTTCGCGCCCATCGCCGGGCGCGGAAGTGTTGCAAGGCCCAAGATCCAGCTGCAATCAATTACGTGGACGGGCCAGAGATGCCGTCCACGGCGCTTACAGATTCAGACTACGCAAAATTAGATGCGAACGCCAACCGTTCTCTTTGCAAGGTCCCCTTCCCTCCGCTCGTCGCCAACCGGTCTACAAAAAAAAATAACGACTTCCTGACAATCCGTTGACAAATGCTTAACAGAGCGCGTCTAGGGTCAACACTACCACCCATGCGCCCCGTTGCGCATGGATCCCAGGGCGGCTTTACGCCGTGTCCTGTCTCACACACGAGGTCATGAACTATGTTGAAGGCTATCTCCCTGCGGCGTTCTGTATGGGTAAGCAATTTCCTGGCGCTTTCCCTGGTCAGTTTGCCGGCGTTTGCGCAGCATTTCACCCGCACCGATCTAACCGTTAACCAGCCCAGCGTTTCCGCGACCGCGCCAAATATAGATACACACCTGGTCAATGCCTGGGGATTGTCCCGTTCTTTCGGGAGCCCCTGGTGGATTTCCGACAATGGCGCCGGGGTTTCCACGCTTTATAACGGAGCAGGCGTTGCCCAGCCGGTTCCACCGCCCCCCGGCGCCATGCCGCTGGTGGTCACAATTCCTTCCCCCACCGCTGGCGCAATGTCCACGCCCACCGGGACGGTATTTAACTACACGACAGGGTTTGAAGTGGCACCTGGTAAGAAGTCAATCTTCCTGTTCGTCACCGAGGACGGAACCATCTCGGGCTGGAACCCGGGGGTGAAGCCGACCGAATCCGTGATCATGGTCAATCGCGCAGGCAAGGCCATTTACAAAGGCTGCACTCTGGCGACGACCCAATTCGGCACATTTTTATATGTCACCAACTTCAAGAGCGGAGAAATCGAAGTCTACGATTCAAAGTTCCAACCGGTCCACGGCTTTGGATTTGGCTCGCACGACGACGATGACCATGGCGCCCGTGGATTTATTCCGTTCAACATCCAGAATGTTGGCGGCAGCCTGGTAGTGACTTACGCCAAAAAGGAAAAGGGCAGCAACGACGAAGCCCACGGCCCCGGCCTTGGAGCGGTCGCCATCTTCAATCCCTTTGGACGGCGGATTCAACGGTTGGATCGCGGGCCCTTCCTGAACGCACCTTGGGGGATCGCCGAGGCCCCGTCGGATTTTGGGGTATTCAGCCACCGCCTGTTGATTGGCAACTTTGGCGACGGCACCATCAACGCTTTCAACCCGATTTCCGGCGAATTTGAAGGCAAGCTGCTGGATAGCACCGGTGCGCCGGTGTGGATTGATGGGTTGTGGGCGCTCAGCTTTGGCGGCAATGGAGCTTCAGGGTCAGCCATTGAACTGTACTTCACGGCGGGACCGAATGGTGAAAATGACGGCTTGTTCGGCAAGCTCGTCCCCGTCATAGCAGAACAACGAGGGAACAACGAGTAAAGCTCTCCCTTGGACCTGGCCGGGCAAAAGCGGGAGGGCTTCCCGGCCAGGGTTTTTCTTTTCATCCAACTTTTGGCGGCTTACCTGCTCTCTGGCAGCTTCCAGGCAAACAAAACTCCGCCCCCGCTGGTCAGAATATATTGCTTGTGGTCCAGTTCGTAGGTGATGGGTGAAGTTGCGATCGTCCCGCCGGTGCCTGCGTGCCAGAGCGTCTTGCCATCGTTGCTATCCAGAGCGAGAACATTGCCACCGTCATCTCCAGTGAAGATGAGGCCGGAGTCAGTGGTCAACACGCCGGCTGGCGCGCCTCCACCGATCTCATGGCTCCAGCGAATTTTTCCCGTCTGATAATCGATGGCCTTGATCAAGCCTTTAGACCAGACGCCATAGTCTCCACCCGCCCAACCATAGGCGCCATCGGCGGGCTTGGAAAAGTAAATGGCATAACTGTGACGCGCGGACACAACCAGCAACCCAGTTTTGGGGTCGAAACTGGGCGAGCGAAAGTTCGTCGCACCGCCTTCGTCGGGGGCCACCAGGCGCCCATCGGGGGCCGGCTCTTTTTGCGGGTTCGGAGTCGGGCGCCCGGTTTCATCCACGCCGAGCGCCCAGTTCACGGGCGCGAACGGCGTGGTAAGCAGGCTTTTTCCATTGGTACGATCGAGCACGAAGAAGTAGCCGTTGCGCGAGGCCTGCATCAACAGCTTGCGAGGCTCTCCGTGAAAGTCGGCGTCGACCACCACTGTGACTTCGATGGCATCCCAATCGTGCGTATCATGCGGAGAAGGCTGGAAGGCCCAGGCAAGCTTTCCGGTGTGCAGGTTAAGGGCTACGATGCTACAGGTGTAAAGATCGTCGCCCGGGCGCGCCCGGCCGTTTAACACCGGCGTCGGATTGCCGGTTCCCATGTACAGCAAGTCTAGGTCCGGGTCATAGGTCCCCGTCACCCAGATCATGCCACCGGTGGTCATGTTGGGCGTGCCAGCGGGAGGCGAGGTATCAAATTGCCACTGCGTTTTCCCAGTTTCGGCGTCGACGGAACGGACATATCCGGTCAAGTTATCCAGATCGCCGCCGACTCCGACGATCACATGATTGCCGATCACCAGCGGCGCTATGGATGTCCAATATCCTTTTTCGATGTCGCCCACCACCACGTCCCACCGGACCCGGCCGTTCTTTGCGTCCAGCGAAACCAGATGCGCGTCGGGAGTGACGGTGAAAATTGAATCCTTGTACATTCCGACTCCACGCTGGCCCAGATGCAAACCATTGTTTTGCCTGTAGGTGTAGTGCCAAATCTGATGGCCTGAGCGCGCGTCTACAGCCCACACATGATCGGGCAAGGTGAAATACAAGACCCCGTTCACGAGCAGTGGAGAAGACTTGAGGGTCGCCGGCTGCCCGGTTTGAAATGCCCACGCCAGCCCAAGAGTAGCGACATTTTGCGGAGTAATCTGGGTCAGCTGGCTGTGACGCCTGCCCGAATAGTCGCCGTGGTAGCTCGGCCAGGAATCGGCGGGAGGATTCGCCATGGTAGCCGGGTCGAGACCCTGCGATAGAAGGGAGTTGGAGAAAAAACCCATCAGCGCGGTTGCGGCAAAGCACACGCAAAGTTTCTGTTGAAGGAAATTCATATTCGTCCAGTCCACTATTGCAGCGTCTGTAAATAAGCCATCAGATTGTGGATATCGTCGTCGGTGTATTTTTCAAACTGCTCCGCATGGGCGTTTGCAGGCGCGTCAATTTTGTATTGCACTTGGTTGGCCGGCCATGATCTGTACCAGCCTGAGGCATCGATCATCCCGATGGTGAATTCATCTTGATAGGCAAGCGTGCCGGAGAGAGTTTCGTTGGACGCGGTGGTCACGGTTACTTTGTATCTGGCGCCCTCGGGATAAAGCATGCGCATCTCCAGTTCCAGTCCAACATGCCGGGTGGCCACGCCCGCAAGGTCACCGGTTGGGGAATGACACGAGGAACACTTTCCCGGGCCATTGAAGTACGCTTTACCGGCTTCCGCATCTCCAGTTTGCAGGTCGGACACATCCACCCCTCGGCGTTCCCCTGGCCGCGCGTTCGCCTTGGCGGCTTGATCGCGAATGAAAGCAATCAGGTCAGTAAGCTGGGCCGGAAGCAATTTGGGAAACGGTGGCATGCCTTTTTCCTGACGGCCGTTCAGCACGACTGCGCGGATTTGGTCTCCGCGAACGTCCCGGGCCACCAGATGGGAACGAGTGAGGTCGGGGCCGGTTTCGCCGCCGGCAGCATCCCGCCCATGGCAGAAAGAGCAATCCCGCGCAAAGAGTAACTTCCCGCGCATCACTCCTGGCGGAACGGCCTGGGTCCTGACTTTTTTCAGACCTTGGGGCTTAGGGGCCTGCGCCGTGGCGAGCGAAAAACCGATAGTCAACGCCGCGCAGATCAAAAGCTTGGTTCGAAAACGGTACATAACCGCACCAACCATTGATGTTCGTCCTCCGGCCAGGAATCTTCTATTCCGCGTGCCAAATTTGGGTTGGCGATACATCCTAACAAAAAAATCGCTGCGTGGACTCCGTCAAAAGGTAACCGGCCCGATATCCAGATGACAGGTGGTACGGACACATGGGTGACACTTTTCCCACTAAGGTATGGAGGAAGTGCGTGGGAAGAGGGTTCGGATGGATGAGAGACTGCAATTAGTGGCTACCGGCTGGTCGGCGGCCATACCAGAAGCTCGGAATCACCCGCAAGACTGGGTACAAAACCTTGCTCGGACCAAGTTGTCGCCATATAGCCGGTACAGTCTGTTACCCATGTCTCCGGCCTGGAAACATTAGAATGGTGCGCCCTGAGAGATTCGAACTCCCGACCTTCTGGTTCGTAGCCAGACGCTCTATCCAACTGAGCTAAGGGCGCGATGCGGCAGGTGCTGCTTCTTGATTATAGCGAAAAGCTGAAATTCGGTCGAAAGATGTGTGGTTGCAGATAGGAACTAGCTTGTTCGCGAAATAGAGACTGCTGCGCAATCTGACACGTTCCGGGCTTGCAGTGCACTATACTTCCGAAACTTTCCCCATAACTCTGGGTGTGCGCACCCCCTAAGGGAGCTTCGCGATGGCCATACAGATTGAAGTGTTTACCAATAGTGACGACGCCTTTGTAGCCTGGCGCTCGCCTGAACCAATCGCCGATTGCATCGGTTTCGAACTCCGCCGCAAGCGGAATGGGAAGGATGAAATCGTCCGCAACCGGGTTTCGTTTTCCAGCGGCGGGCCCGATCCTACCAGCCCCGAGTCTTCGGTCAAGTCACCCCTGCGCCGTTACACCTGGACGGACCACGAGGTCAACTCCGGCGACAAGGTTTCTTATCAAGTTGTCCCTGTAATCCAGAAAGGAGGCGCCGATTCCAAGGTTGAAGAGGGGCCAGCCAGTCCATTTTCCAACCAAGTGGAGCTCACCGGCGACGTGAGCGACTCATTTGAGTGCTACTTCAACCGGGGATTGGTCATTTCACAATTCATGTCGCGGTTCTTTAAGGGCGACTTCAGCAGGAAAGCTACCGACGCCTTCAAGAAAAGCATCAACGACGCCACGGAAAACAACATCCGCATCTTCCTGGGAGGAGACTTACGCGCGCGTTTGCTTGCGTTGCTCGATCAAACCAAACAGTCTGGAGGACATGTCTTTTGCGCTCTGTTCGAGCTTTCCGACGAAATTTTGATCGAGAAGCTAACCGCTTTGGGAGGACGTGCGCACATTGTGCTCTCCAACGGCGCGCACAAGAGCAAAGATGACGACGAGAACGCAGCTTCCCGGAAAACCCTTCAAGACGCCGGCTGCGATGTCAAAGACCGCATGCTGGCCTCCGGAGTGCTCGGGCATAACAAGTTTATGGCGCTCTGCGACAAAAGTGAAAACCCACAGGCCGCATGGACCGGCAGCACCAACTGGAGCCCGACCGGATTGTGCACGCAAATCAACAACGGCATCCTGATAAAAGACCCAGCGGTGGGCAAGTTTTTTAAAGACCAGTTCGACCGGCTGAGCGCCGCCGGGAACGCCACTCCCAAAGACCTGATCGACGAAAATTCGACCGTCAAGTCAACCAAGGTGGGAAGCACCGGCGTGGATGTATGGTTTACGCGTTCCAGCAATCAGCAGGAAATGGACGCGGCCAACGAGCTGATTAAAGGCGCGCAGGAAGGAATTGTGTTTCTGATGTTCCAACCGGGTGGGTCTCCGATGCTGGACGCGATCATTGACCGGCAGACGGAAAATAAAAAGTTGTTCGTCAAGGGCGTGATTTCCACCATGGACAGCAAGGAAACCGACACGGCGAAAGTCAGTCTGGTGGACCGCAAGGGCACGAAGAAAGTCCCTAAATTCGAAATCGTGCAGCCGACCGGATTAAAAAGCGTGGGAAAGTGGGCGGCGGAGATGGCGCGGGCCGCTTTTCTGGCGCAGATCGGCTTTGCCATTGTGCACTCGAAGGTGATTGTGATTGATCCTAACGGAGACAACCCAATCGTCATCACTGGATCGCACAATTTCTCGGCGGCGGCCAGCGGGAAGAACGACGAAAACATGGTCATCATTCGCGGAGACAAGGCCTTGGCCACGGCGTATGCGGTGAACGTCCAGTCGGTCTATGACCACTACAACTTCCGCGCCGTGGCAAAGAGCATGCAGCAAGAAGGCAAGAACGTGGTGGATGTCATGAAAGACCCGAAGAGCTGGCAGGCGGCCTGGTTCCAGGGCGAGAAAGCTCTGGAACTGGATTTCTGGCTGGGACAGTCGTAGGATTCTGCGCAATTTTTTTGGGTTGTAGCGCAGTTTTTTGATTCAGAATTTAAGAATCGGGTCGTATCAGGGCATGGCCTTCGGCCATGCCGTCTGACAAGAGAAATATTTGTTCCGCGCCGCTAGGACGCGACTATCAAGAGAATCAAGACCATTGGCAGTTGCGCCTTACCGTCGCGTTGGTCGAAGCAGGAAAATGGCAGGGCTTAAAGCCGCTGCCCTGATACGAACCATTGATCAACTGCACCACTACCAAATTTTTTTGCGCCGCTGACATCCCGGGGAAATCTTATACAGTAGCGCTATGGATAAGGCTCCCCGGGTTGTGGTGATTGGAGGCGGGTTCGGCGGGTTGTTGGCGGTGCGCGCTTTGAAGCGCGCTCCCCTCCGCGTGACGCTGATCGACCGCCGGAACTATCACACCTTTCAGCCCCTGCTTTATCAGGTGGCGACGGCGGGATTGTCGCCAGGAGAGATTGCCGCGCCCATCCGCTGGATCTTGCGTGGACAGAACAATGTTGAAGTGCTGATGGGCGAGGCGCAGGACTTTGATCTGGCGCGCAAAGTCGTCCAACTTCCCGATCTTGAAATTCCCTACGATTACCTGATTGTCGCCACCGGCGCCAGTCACGCTTACTTTGGCCACGATGACTGGGAGCCGATGGCGCCTGGCCTCAAGACGATCGAGGATGCGCTGGAAATCCGGCGACGGGTCTTTTTGGCCTTCGAACTGGCGGAGCGGCAGGCCCTCCATAAGGAAACCCAGAACCCTCTCAATTTTGTGGTGGTCGGCGGCGGCCCAACCGGCGTGGAGCTTGCAGGCACTTTGACAGAAATTGCCCGCCGAGTACTGGCGGACGAATTCCACTCGATTGACCCCAAGCGGGCGCGCATCATCTTATTCGAGGGTGGCCCGCGGGTGTTGGCCACTTATCCCGAGGACCTTTCCCGCAGCGCGGAACAACAGCTACGGCGCCTGGGAGTAGAAGTCCACACCTCAGCTCAGGTGACGAAAGTGGAGGCAGGGTCGGTCCACGTAGGCGAGACACGAGTTCCGGCGGCAGTGGTGCTTTGGGCGGCGGGAGTGCTGGCCTCTCCGTTAGGCAAGAGATTAGGAGTGCCGTTGGACCGCGCCGGGCGGGTGCTGGTGAATCCGGACTTGAGCATTCCCGGGCACAGCGAAGTGTTCGTCATAGGCGACCTGGCATCGCTGAAACAGGAAAATGGGAAGCCGGTGCCGGGGGTCGCTCCCGCGGCCATGCAGCAGGGCAGGTGGACGGCCAAAAATATTCGGCGCGACCTGGGCGGAGAACCGCGGCAGAATTTCCGCTACTGGAATAAAGGAGACCTGGCCACGATCGGGCGGTCGGCTGCGGTGGCCAACTTCGGCAAGGTGCATATTTCCGGGTTGATCGCGTGGATGGCCTGGCTGTTCGTGCATATTTTTTTCCTGATCGGGTTCCGCAACCGGATCGTGGTGATGATTTCCTGGGCGTGGTCCTACTTCACGTACGAGCGTGGCGCGCGCCTGATTACCGGGGATACGCGTTTGCCGGGATGGATTGAGAGTCAGGAAGAAGATGAACCGGTGGCCCACCAGGCGGGTGGTTGACCTCGTGTGAACGGAAACAGTCTTCTCCGCGACCTCTGCGTTTCCTCCGCGTGCTCAGCGGTCTAAGGTTTGGCATTGCCTTCAACAACAAAATCTTAACCGCAGAGAGCGCTGAGTAAAGACCACGCGGAGATCGCGGAGAAAACCGGCGTATACGCTAGGTACTCGCAACCGCGGGCCTTTTGAGGGACAATAATCGGTAGAGGGCCAAAGCATGAAGCCCCGCATCGTGAAGCTTCTTTTCCACCTCTTACTAGTTACGCCGGTCCTTGCTGGAGTTTCCCTTACCGCGTCCGCGGAAGTGCTCAAGATCGTGGTGGATGACGCGATTCATCCCATCACGGAGGAGTACATTGAGCGGGGATTAGCGGAGGCCGACCGCAATCATGACCAGGCGGTGTTGATTGAATTGGACACTCCGGGCGGGCTGGTGGATTCGACGCGCACCATCATCGAGAAAATTACTACGTCTCCCGTACCGGTGATCATCTACGTAACTCCCAGCGGACATCGCGCCGCATCGGCCGGTTTTTTTATCCTGGAAAGCGCGGACATCGCGGCCATGGCGCCAGGGACCAATACCGGGGCAGCGCATCCGGTACAAGGAAACGGAAACGATATCCAGAAAACACTGAATGAAAAGATAGAAAATGATGCCGCTGCCTTGATGCGTTCGGTAACTTCAAAACGCGGACGTAACGTCGAAGTGGCTGAGAGCACGGTGCGGCAATCGAAATCTTTTACCGAACAGGAAGCGCTCTCTCAAAAGTTGATTGATTATGTGGCCAGGGACGAGCAAGACCTCTTTAAGCAAATTCAGGGCAAACCGTTCAAACGTTTCGATGGAAAGGAAGCGGTGTTAAATCTTGTGGGCCAGCCGGTGCGTTTATTCGACATGACGCTGAAGCAGCGCATCCTCAGCTTCATTATGGACCCGAATATTGCATTCATTCTTCTGACCATCGGGGCCTTGGCCCTGTATGCGGAATTCAATCATCCGGGCGCGGTCTTACCGGGCACAGTGGGGGTAGTTTGTATACTGCTGGCGGTGTTTGCGTTGAATCTGATGCCGGTCCGCTTCGCGGCCGTGATTTTGATTTTTTCGTCCTTTGCGTTGTTTGCGCTGGAGGCAAAATTCGCCACCCACGGAGTATTGACCATCGGTGGCATTGTCACCATGGTGCTGGGTGGTTTGTTGCTGGTGGACGCGCCCATTCCCGAGATGCGTGTGCATTTGTGGACGGCGCTGGCGGTGAGCGTTCCGCTGGGGGCCATTACCGTATTTCTGATGAACATTGCGTTGAAGGCCCGTGCCAACAAAGTTGTAACCGGGGAGCAGGGGTTAATTGGCGAAACCGCTATTACACAGACCGCATTGGCGCCTCTGGGGAAAGTGATTGTTCACGGTGAGCTTTGGGATGCGATTTCGTCCGCCGAAGTCGCCGCTGGGCAAAAAGTTGTGATACGGCGCATGGAAGGATTTCAACTCCTGGTGGATCCGGCCCCGGCGGAACAAAGTCAAGTTATTCCATTGGCTTTGTAAAAAATGCCTATATCTTAATGGTCATGCTAGAATGACCATGACCATAGAGAGGCGACCATGAAGACAGTCCCGGCCGGCCAATTCAAGGCACAGTGCCTGGCGCTGATGGAAAAAGTGCGCAAGAACCGGGAAATATTGCTGATTACCAAGCGTGGGCAACCCGTCGCAAAACTGGTGCCAGTGGAAACGCCAGAAAGACAATTCCTTGGCCGCCTTGAGGGGATAGTCCGTATAAACGGCGATATCGAATCCCCCATAGAACCGCCTGAAGCCTGGGAAGCGCTCCGTTGATTTTGCTCGATACTCACATACTGGTGTGGGCGGTCGCGGGGCGAAACAAACTTTCGCGTAACGCGGAACGGGCCATTGCCAAAGCGCAACAAGAAGGCGGTTTAGCTATATCGGCCATCAGCCTTTGGGAGTTGGCGTCTTTGCTGGCGCGAGGACGGATCCAGGCATATGGCACACTCGATGCATCCATTCGGCTGCTGGTGGAAGGATGCTCGATCCTACCCATCACTCCAGAAATCGCCGCGCTGGCCACGCAATTCCCCGAGGACTACTCGAAAGATCCCGCGGACCGGCTGATCGGAGCGACCGCGCGCGCCGAGGGGCTGGAACTGGTGACACGGGATGAGAACATGCTTCGCAGCCCGTTGTTGAAGACGGTCTGGTAACGCCGTTGGACAAAACGCACCCAGGGAAACAACCCAGGTGCGTCGAATCACCGCTGCGGCATCCGGAAGTACGATACAATCCGCCGCAGAGACGAGTTCACGGCCCAGGTTGTGGAGGAAAGAAAATGGAACTTTTTGGGTTTGGGTTTACCACCGTCGTAGTCATCATCGTTGTTCTTTACGTCTTAAGTTCGATCAAGATTCTCGCCGAGTACGAACGGGGTGTGATCTTCCGTTTAGGCCGGCTGATGGGGCAAGCCAAGGGGCCGGGAGTCATTCTGGTCTTCGCCCCCATTGATCGGATCGTGCGCGTCTCGCTCCGGCAGGAGGCCCTGGAAGTGCCTCCGCAGGACATCATCACGCGCGACAACGTCACTTTGAAAGTGAATGCGGTCATTTTCTTGCGCGTGATTGAGCCGCGCAAAGCGGTGGTGGAAGTTTCGAACTACGTGTATCAGACTTCGCAGTTCGCGCAGACCACGCTGCGCTCGGTGCTGGGCGAAGTCGAACTGGACGAATTGCTGGCCCACCGCGACAAGATCAATACCCGCCTGCAAAGTATTCTGGATACGCACACCTCGCCCTGGGGCGTGAAAGTCACCAATGTTGAGGTCAAGCAAGTGGACATGCCGGAGTCCATGCTGCGCGCCATGGCCAAACAGGCGGAAGCGGAACGCGAGCGGCGCGCGAAGATCATCCAT
>CAZETZ010000076.1:0-15033 GCA_964514735.1 uncultured Acidobacteriaceae bacterium
CCGCTTTGGTTCCTCTCCAGTGTCACTCTGGGGCGTGGGGATGATCTCCAAACTTGCGTCAGTGTAACCAAAATCTCCTTGGCGGGGGACAATGGTCGAGTGGGCGGGGCCGTATACCCGGGAAGGCTCCGGAAATTGCTCAATACGGATCTGGTTTTCTTTCAGCCATTGTTCATAGGGCTGGCGCGCGGCCAGTTTCTTCTTGATTTCCTTGTCGGAGATGATGCGGCCTTCGACGGTATCCACCAGGAACATTTTTCCCGGCTGAAGGCGGCCTTTGGACTTCACCCGCTCGGGTTCGATGGCGAGCACTCCGGTCTCCGATGAAAGCACGACCAGATCGTCATGGGTGACGACATACCGGCCGGGACGCAGGCCGTTGCGGTCCAAGGTTGCGCCGATCATTTTTCCGTCGGTGAACGCGATGGCCGCAGGTCCATCCCACGGCTCCATCAAGGATGCGTGATACTCGTAGAAGGCGCGCTTCTCCGGCTTGATGTGCGGATTGCCGGCCCAGGCTTCGGGGATCAGCATGGCCATCACGTGGGCGATGGAACGTCCGCTCATGGTGAGCAATTCGACGGCATTATCGAAATTTGCCGAGTCGCTGCCGCCTGGCTGGATGATGGGGAACAGCTTCTTGATGTCGCCGTTGAACAGCGGAGTCTCGAGGATCGACTGCCGGGCGTGCATCCAGGCGACGTTGCCTTTCAAGGTGTTGATCTCGCCGTTGTGGGCAATGTAGCGGTAGGGATGGGCCAGCTTCCAGCTCGGAAAGGTGTTGGTGGAGAACCGCTGATGCACCAGACACAGCGCGCTGGTCACGTCCGGGTCCGAGAGTTCTCCGTAGAAGTTGGCAATCTGCGGGGCGAGCAGCAGGCCTTTGTAGACGATGGTGCGACACGAAAGCGAGGGGAGATAGAAGAACTCCTTGTCTTCGATGTCCGACTCGGCGATCTCCTTTTCCGCGCGCTTGCGCACGATGTAAAGCTTGCGCTCGAAGGTGTCCTCGTCCACGCAATCGGGGCAGGCGACGAAAATCTGCTGGATGTACGGTTGGGACGCGCGGGCCACGCGCCCGATGGCATCACCGTCGACCGGCGTGTCGCGCCAGCCTAATACCGTCAGCCCTTCTTCGCGAACGATTCTTTCTAATGTTCCTTCGGTCTGCAGGCGTGGATTTTTCTCGACCGGCAGAAATGTCATGCCGACCGCGTACTTGCCTGGTTCGGGCAGTTCGAAGCCTAAGCTTGCGCACTCGCGCGCAAAAAACTTGTGGGGAATCTGAATCAGGATTCCCGCGCCATCCCCGGTCTCCGGATCGCACCCGCACGCCCCGCGGTGGGTCAGGTTGATGAGGACCTGGATGCCTTTGCGGATGATGTCATGGCTCTTGTGTCCGCGGATGCTGGCCACAAAACCCATGCCGCAGGCATCGTGTTCATGGGCAGGGTCATACATCCCCTGCGCCGGGGGTAAACCATTGATCGTCTTGTACGGCGGATTCAACCTTGGTTATCTCCGTTTGTTTCAAGACACTTGCCGATAAACCGTTCATCGGCTGGCTGGCCCCAGGGCTGGAATCAGCCCTCTAGGGAGTATCTATATTATTCGTGGTATTGGCCTTATGAACAGAAAAGCGGCGTGCGAAAATTTCGATCACGAAAATGGATATTTCCAATTTGAGATTCGGGGAATGGAGCGACGGGCGTCCCCCCCCGCAGGTTTTCCCCGAAGAGCAGATACGCCGCACGCAAAACCGGGGCGGGAGGTAGTGTCTCAGTTTGTTTTAGGAGTTCGGAGAAAAGCAAGAGCGGAAACCACAGAGAACACAGAGTTCCACAGAGGGAATTCACGGAGGAAACCGACCCAGACCTCCGTGGATTTGCTCTGTGGAACTCTGTGTCCTCTGTGGTTCCAGATTTTGGTCCTTCCCCAGACCACTCAACTTTTAACCAGAGAAAAACTAAACTGAGACACTACCAGGCGGGACGCGCCCTTCGCTCCATTTGCTCTGACCTGATAATATGTTCCTTCTGGCCGCACGTCCGCCTAAGTTGCTGAGGGGCCGCGCTTAATCGACCCACCGCCGGAATTCCAAGGCGAGTGGGTTTTTACATGTCAGGCTTTTAAGACCATGAAATCTGGAAAATCGAAGAGTGCAGTCTCGCCGGTTGTCATGAAGTTTGGCGGGACCTCGGTGGAGAATTCGGAAGCCATCCAACGGGTGGCGGAAATTGTGACCAGCCGCAAAGGGCAGGGGCGTGTGGTCGTGGTCAGCGCGCTGGCCAAAGTTACCGACCAACTGGTGGCCATGGGGCAAAAAGCGGCGTCCGGTGACTGCGACGCCGGCCTGGGAGTCGCCAGGGGGCAGCGGGAGCGGCATCTGCGGACTGCCAAGTCCTTGCTTGGATCGAAACTGTTCCCTGCAATCGGGCCCAGGATCGAAGCCACGTTTGACCAGTTGGAGGATTTTTTGCGGGGCGTGGCGGCGGTGCGGGAGCTGTCTCCGCGCAGTAGCGACTATCTGCTTTCCTTTGGAGAATTGATTTCGAGTGAGATTGTGACCGCGGCTTTCAACGCTCGCGGCCTGGAGGCGGTTTGGGTGGACTCGCGAAGCTGCGTCGTGACCGACGGGAACCATACGCGCGCCCTGCCCTTGCTGGACCGGACCCGGGAGAAAGCACAGGCGGTAATCGCTCCCCTGCTTGCCAAGGGAAAGGTCCCAGTGCTGGGAGGGTTCATCGCTTCCAGCGCCGACGGAGTCCCCACCACCCTGGGCCGGGGGGGATCGGATTATTCGGCTGCCATAATCGGCGCGGTGCTGGATGCGGAGCGCATCGAGATTTGGACCGATGTCGAGGGGATGATGACAACCGACCCACGCCTCTGTCCGGACGCGCGGACGATCGAGAAGATCAGCTTCAACGAAGCGGCGGAGCTGGCATATTTTGGGGCCAAGGTCCTGCATCCGGCGACCCTGCTGCCTGCCATTCAGCAAAATATTCCGGTTTACGTGCTGAATTCCCGCAATGTGAACAGCACGGGAACGGAGATCGCCGAAAAGGCGCCTCCCGGAAAAGACACTTTCCGCGCGATTACCGCCAAGACCGGCGTGAGCATCGTGACCGTGGTTGCGTCGCGCGGAGTGATGGTCCATGGCTTCCTGCGCTCGGTATTTGAGGCGCTGGACCAGCGTGCGGCGTCGGTGGACATCGTTGGCATCTCCGAAGTCAGTATGTCGTTCACCATGGAGACCAAGCGGCTGCCGCAGGCGCTGCTGAAAGATTTGGAGAAAATTGCCGAGGTCACCGCGGAAGATCAGCAAGCCATCATTTGCCTGGTGGGCGATAACATTCACGGGCGGCCCGGGATTGCAGCCAACGTGTTCAACACCGTGGCGAAAGCAGGCGTAAATATTCGCATGATTTCGCAAGGCGCGTCGGAAATCAATATCAGCTTTGTGATCAAGGAAAGCGATGTGCCGCACTGCGTGCGGCGCCTGCACGATCATTTCTTTGGCACGGCAAGGGTAAAAGCGAAGCCGGCCAAGAAGGCTGCCGCCCGGAAATAGGACCCCGGTATTTTCTTTGCGTCCTTTGCGGTCAAGGGCTTTTGACCGTGGAGAACGCAAGGAACGGCCGCAAAGAAAGGCGGCAGCCGTTCCAAGCCAGTTATGAAGACAGCATCTGCGAAGCGCGCATCTGCGGCCAAGTCTGCGTCAAGGAAATCTTCCTCCAGCGGCACCTGCAAAGTTGCTATCGCAGGTTTCGGCACGGTGGGGAGTTCGGTGGCGCGGATCCTCTCCGAGCGCGGCCTGATGGGATTGCAACTCACCCACATCTGCAATCGCAATGTCTCCCGAAAAAAAGTGGATTGGCTGCCGGGAGATGTGCAGTGGACCGACAACTTCCATGACGTGCTGAAGTCTGACGTCGACATTGTGGTGGAAGTAATCGGCGGATTGAAACCAGCCGGCGAGTGGATCCGGAAGGCGCTCACCGCCGGCAAATCGGTAGTCACGGCCAACAAGCAGTTGATCTCGCGCAGCGGGACCGAACTCGAACAACTGGCGCGCGAGCATTCCTGCCACCTCGTGTTTGGCGCTTCCGTGGCCGGCGGGGTCCCTGTGATCTCCGGGTTGGAAGAAGGCCTGGCGGGCGACGAGCTTTTTAGAATCTACGGAATTCTCAACGGGACCTGCAACTACATTCTCACTCAAATCGAGAGGGCGGGAGTTTCGTTTGCGGAGGCACTGGCCGAGGCGCAGAAGTTGGGTTTTGCGGAAGCCGACCCGACTGAGGACATCGACGGTCTGGATGCGCGCGCCAAACTTGCCATCCTGGCCCGCATCGGGCTGCACAGCCGCGCGGTCCCGGACCAAATTCTTGCTCGTTCTATTTCGCCCATCAGCGCCTTGGATTTTAACTACGCGAAATATCTGGAGTGCACGATCCGGCAAATCGCGTGGGTGCAACTGGAAAACGACCATCTCTTCGCGGCCGTGCAGCCGGCGCTGGTCGGATTGATGTCGCCGCTGGCCCGCGTCGAAGGCGGCCGCAATTTAGTGACTGCGACGGGCAAGTTCGGCGGCGAGACGGTATTTGGCGGCCACGGAGCTGGCGGCAATCCCACGGCGGTAGCGATTGTCTCCGACATCATCGCGATTGCGCGAGCGCAGAGAGGCGAGCGCAACGGACTCGCCCACATTCCGGAAACCGCCCATCCCATCTCTTCCGACTTTACCACCCGCCATTACCTGCGATTTATGGTGGATGACCGTCCAGGAATCATTGCCTCCATTGCCACAATTCTTTCCGAATACGCGATTAATATTGATTCGGTATTACAGAAACCGGGCTTCTCCAAAACCAGCTTGCCCTTCGTGATCACCCTGGAAGCATGCAAAGCGTCATTGGTAGACAAGGCTTTGCAGAAAATCGCCCAACTCGATTTTCTGGTTGAGCCATGCCTGCACCTGCCAATTCTGGATTAGAGGTCTCCACCGTGAAGTGCTTAGTCCAAAAACTTCAACAACGCCTAGCTGGTTCCTTTGAAGTTTTCTTCCATCACCTAATGCCCGGTATTTTCATGGCTATTTCGCGTCGCCCGAATCGCCGTGACCCCAGTGAGAAGCCCCAGGCCCAGGCATGCAATCGCCGCCGCGATCACCGCGCCAGAGCGAACGCGGACGTTCGCCGCGAATCAGTAATAGTTCAAAGTGGCGGAAGCGAGTGGGGGTCGAACCCACCGGCGACCCGCGAAGCGGACCGCCCGCCGGTTTTGAAGACCGGGAGGACCACCGGATCCCATGCGCTTCCGATCGCTTACCTTACGCTCCTCTTCGTCTCCCCGTGGTGAGAAAAAACTTTTTGACCACAGGGACCTAGAGGAACACAGAGAATCAGCGAGGCATTTGCAGGTTCAAATCCTAACATTCTCCCGCGTCCACATTTTTGATGTACCCGCTAATGAAACGCAGGGCTTTCTTTCCTCACTATTCAAGGTTGCTGCCTTCTTTCCCCATGCGTTGCAGCGGGCCATGTACTTCGGTAATCAAGTTTCTTGCCGATTGTGCTGCGCTTTCATCACAACCAGAATCTAAGTCAACAAGAGTAGTACGGGAGCGTGGTAGATGTATCAGTTAAGGGAGTTTCCCCAGGACAATACGCAGGCCTTACTCAATCGTTTGGATGAAGTGCAGCAGTTGGTTGCTGAACTGGCCCGGATTATTCTGCCCAAACCGGGCGAATTCCGTAGTGTGTGGGACATCACCCACCAGGTACTGGACAGCTATGATCGGCCCCGGACCAAGGCTGCGTAATATTTTTGCGGGGGGCTTGATACCTTGGGTGATCTGGCCTAAAATCTGCCTCCTACATGGCGGACTCACTCGAAATTGAGCGGTTGCGCGGCGATCAACCCGGCCAGGGAGTGCTGTGTCTGCATGGGCCGCTTACAGCGGAAAATCTGATGCCCTTTCAACACGCCATCCGGCGGGAGAATTCAGCCACCGTGGTGCTGGATCTCACCGAAGTCCCCTACGTGGATTCGGCCGGGCTGGGGTCGTTGGTCAGCGCTTACATTTCGCGGCACAAAGCTGGGCAACGGATGGCCTTGAGCGGAGTATGTCCGCGCGTCATGAAGTTGTTCGAAATTACCCGGACGGATTCGCTGTTCCTGATTTTCGAGACCGTGGAAGAAGCCATGGATACACTGGGCCACGCTGCCAGCGCCTGAGCTCGCTTCGGCAAGTTCAATGGCGGAGTTTATTCGGAAGCCGCGTAATCTGCAGCTTGCTTCCCTTACGACTCGGCGATTGACTCTGCATCCCGAAGACCTAATAATCACTGTGGACCATGGACCTTTATGAAGAAATCGTGCAGCTTCGCCGCGCTGGGCGGCGGGGGGCGCTGGCTACGATTGTCAGCGTGCATGGGTCGGTCCCTTCCTTTAAAACCGCGAAAATGCTGGTGCGCGATGACGGTTCCATTGTGGGGACCATTGGGGGCGGGTGCGTGGAAGCCGAGGTCTGGCAGGCAGCGCGGGAAGTGATGGAGGACGAGAAGCCGCGGACGTTGAAATTCAACCTCAATCAGAACCCGAAATATGACACTGGGTTGATTTGCGGGGGCACGCTCGACATTTTTATTGAGCCGGTCCTGCCGCCGGCGGTGCTGTACCTGTTTGGGGCCGGGCATGTCGCGGTCAATGTGTGCAAAGTGGCCGGCAATGCCGGGTTTGACATCACCGTGGTGGATGACCGTGAAGCTTACGTGAGCCGTGAACGATTTCCTGCCGCCAAAGAAGTGATCGCGGACGAATTCGACAAGGTAATGGCGCGGCTCTCGCCCGGAGAGTTGTCTTACATTGTGATTCTCACGCGCGGCCATCGTGACGATATGCGTATCTTGCGCTGGGCGGTGCAGACTCCGGCGAAGTATATCGGGATGATTGGGTCGAAGCGGAAGACAATCGCTATTTTTCGTGAGTTGACGGCAGAGGGCATTCGGGCGGAGCTTTTCCATCGGGTGCACGCGCCTATAGGACTGGATGTTGGGGCGGTCACTCCGGAAGAGATTGCAGTGGCAATTACCGCGGAGTTGATTGCGCATCGGCGGCACGTGGAACGGGAATTGCCGCATATGAGCTGGTTTCATCGCGGACAGAAGAAAGAGGCCGGGCCTGAAGTCGAGGCTCCCACGGAGAACGACCTCGGGCGCTGACCCGCACATCGCCTTTATGGCCCAACCGCGGGGTTGAACTCGTGCCCTCCCGGCGGGACATTCTTTTCTTACTCTTGTCTGTTATCTTCGCGACATGGGCTATCGCAGCTTTTGTGGGGTAATCCTCGCGGCGGGGGCCTCCAGCCGGATGGGCAAGGACAAAGGGTTGCTGCCCTGGCCACCGGATGGCACGGGCGGCGGTACGCTGCTCTCCGCGTCAATTCAAGCATTCTCACAGTTTAGCGATCTGGTGCTTGTTGTCGTCGGTACGAACGCGGCTGAACTTACACCGGTGGTTGATGCCAGCGCCGGTTTTGCAACCGTTAATTCCGATCCTGAGCGGGGACAATTTAGTTCCTTGCAGTGCGGATTGCAGGAAGTTTTGAACCGCGGGCGCGACGCGGCCATGATTACTCTCGTGGACAAGCCGCCTGCTAAGGCATTCACGCTGGAACGATTGCGAGAGCAATTCGATTTTGCCGTGTCTGCCGGGAAATGGGCGGTGGTGCCAGAGCACGGGGGACAGCATGGGCACCCTATTTTGATTGGAAGAGAGATGATTGAAGCTTTTTTGAAGGCGCCGGCGACCGCGAACGCGCGCGAGATTCAACATCAACACCAGGCGCGCATTCAGTATGTCCATTTAGAAGATCCGGATATAACCATGAATATCAATACGCCGGAAGATTATGCCGCGCTGAAGTTACAATCCACGTAAGACGGCATGCAGCGCATCGATGGCCAGGTGACTGGCGTGAGTCGAAGCTTCCGGCAGGCCGCCCATGGCGACGATCAAATCCTCACCCGTCAATTTGCGGGCTTCGGCTGGGGTCTTTTCTTGCGCCAGTTCGGTGAGCAATGATGCGCAGGCCATGGCGGGAACGCATCCTTTGGCACGAAAGCGGATTTCGCCGATGCGGCCGCCGATCATGCGTAGCGTCAACTTCAGGATGTCGCCACAGGCTGGATTTTCGATCTGCGCTGTGGCATCGGGGTTAGGGACGTCTCCCGCGTTGCGGGGATTTTGAAAGTGATCGAGGGTCTGGGTGGAGTACACAGTGGAACATTGTAATCCGAGGATTTGGGCCACACCGGGACGATATCTTCAGGCTTGGTATCAGGGCACGCCTTCACCGGCGTGCCAACTTCTAGGGACTCAGGGGTAGTGGCGCAGTTTGGTAAATGGTTCGTGTCAGGGTAGCGGCTTTTAGCCCTGCCATTCTTCCTGCTTCGACCCACGCGCCGATCAGGGCGAAACTGCCACTGGCCTTGACTCTCTTGATCGTTGCGCCCTAGCGACGCGGAACAAGTTTTTCTCTCGCCAAGCGGCACGGCTAAGGGCCATGCCCTGACACGAACCCGATTCTTAGATTCTGAATCAAATTGCACCCACTACCCACTCGGGTAGGTTCGAGCGCCGATCCCAACTTTGTTTTACAATGCCGCACATGGCGCACTCTGCGCCGGCAATCATTGGTTCTCCGAGGTGAAACGATGATTCAGCTGAAAGTAAATGGAACAAGCCAATCCTTCCAGGGCAGCGCCGATATGCCGCTGCTTTGGTATCTGCGGGACGTACTGGGTCTGACGGGGACCAAGTTCGGATGCGGGGCTTCCCTGTGTGGCGCTTGCACGGTACACAAAAATGGAAAAGCAATTCGCTCCTGCGTCACCCCGATGAGTTCGCTGGCCGGCACAGAAATCACCACGATTGAGGGGATTGGGGCGGGCGGACAGCTTCATCCGGTACAGAAGGCGTGGGTCGAGGCCAATGTGCCGCAGTGCGGCTATTGCCAGCCGGGGCAGATCATGCAAGCCATTTCCTTGTTGAGCAAAACGCCCAAGCCCACCGATGAACAGATTGACGACGGCATGCAAGGAAACATCTGCCGCTGCGGCACCTATCAGCGGATACGGGCCGCGATTAAAGCGGCGGCGGGGGTGACGGCATGAGCGCCATCTCCAACGTCAGCCGCCGTGGATTTATGACCGGGCTTGCCGGCACGGGCGTGTTTGTTTTGAGCGCCCGCTATCTCCCGCAGGCGCTCTGGGCGGAAGGAACCAATTTAGCCGGCGCGCCGGGGAAGTCCGTGTTGCACCCCGACATTTTTTTAGGAATTGAAACCGACGGGACCGTGCACATCGTGGCCCATCGCTCGGAGATGGGAACTACCACGCGCACTTCCCTGCCTATGGTCGTGGCGGACGAGCTGGATGCGGACTGGAAGCGGGTCAAGATCGAACAAGCCATCGGCGATCCAAAGTATGGCGACCAGAGCACCGACGGTTCGTATTCGATTCGCGCATTTTATGACGCCATGCGGCAAACCGGAGCCACCGCGCGCACGATGCTGGTGCAGGCCGCGGCACAAGAGTGGAAAGTACCGGTAGGGGAGTGCAAGGCCGATCTGCATACAGTGGTCCATACGCCGAGCGGACGAAGACTCGGTTACGGAGAGCTGGCTTCGGCCGCGTCCAAGTTGCCGGTCCCCAAGAAGGAAGATTTGCAGTTTAAGAAGAGGAGCGAGTGGCGGTACATCGGCAAAGGGACTAAGAGTTTCGACCTCAGCGGCATCGTGAATGGGAACGCAGTCTATGGAATGGATGCCCACATGGATGGCATGGTGTACGCCTCTATCGAACATTCGCCCGTGATCGGGGGCAGGCTGAAATCTTATGACGAGAAGGCGCCGCTGCAGGTTGCAGGCGTCCGGCAGACCTTGACCATCGATCCGTTTCAACCTCCGGCAGTGTTCAAGCCGCTGGGTGGAATCGCCGTCATTGCGGACAACACCTGGGCCGCATTTCAAGGACGCAAGAAACTGAATGCGGTCTGGGACAGCGGCGCGAACGCTGCCTACAACTCGGACGAATATAAAAAAGAATTGCAGCGGACGGCGCGGCAGAGCGCCAACGTAATCCGCAACGAAGGGGACGCGGACTCGGTCTTTGCCAAGGGCGGCGATGTTTTTGAAGCCGATTACTACGTGCCGCTTTTGGCACATGCTCCCATGGAGCCGATGGTGGCCGTGGCCGAGTTTAAGGATGGCAAAGTCACTACCTGGTGCCCAACGCAGAATCCGCAGGCGGTGCAGGAAACCATCGGACAGGAATTAGGGATTCCCAAAGAAAACGTGACCTGCCATGTGACCTTGCTGGGAGGGGCCTTCGGCCGGAAATCGAAGCCGGATTATGTTGCCGAAGCCGCGGTACTTTCGAAGAAGCTGGGAAAACCGGTAAAAGTCGTGTGGTCGCGCGAAGACGATATCCAGTTCGGCTACTACAACGCAGTGGCAGCCATGTACATGAAAGCCGCGCTGGACGGTCAGGGGAAGCCCACGGCGTGGCTGCAACGGTCGGTATTTCCGCCCATTGCTTCGACCTTCAATCCGGAGGCGGTCCACGGCGAGGCCGGCGATCTGCAACAAGGTTGGACGGATGTTCCGTTCGCCATTCCCAACCTGCGGGTGGAAAACGGCAATGCCAAAGCCCACGTGCGCATCGGATGGCTACGCTCTGTGGCCAACATTTATCACGGGTTCGCGGTGCAGAGCTTCAGTGATGAACTGGCGCATCGGGCCAAGCGGGACCCGGTGGAGTATCTACTCGAATTGCTTGGACCGGCGCGGAAGGTGGACTTGAAGGCTTTCGGCTATCCGAACTACGATGGCTCGCCCGATGATTATCCGCTCGACATTGGCAGAATGCGCAAAGTTGTGGAGATGGTGGCGGAGAAATCCAACTGGGGCCGAAGAAAGCTGGGTCAGGGACCGGGAATGGGGATCGCGCTGCACCGCAGCTTCCTGACGTATGTGGCCACGGTTGTGGAAGTAAATGTGGACGACAGCGGCGAAGTGACCATTCCGCGCGTGGACACGGTTGTCGATGCCGGGCTGGTGGTCAATCCCGAAGCTACGCGCGCGCAATTTGAAGGCGCCGCGGTTTTTGGGACCAGCATTGTGCGGAGCGGGGAAATCACCGCCAAGAATGGCGCGGTGGAGCAATCGAACTTCGATACCTATCCGGTGGCCCGCATCAACGAAGCTCCCCGGCAGACCAATGTGTATATCGTGGACAGCGATGCGCCGCCGGCTGGGGTAGGCGAGCCGGGGGTGCCGCCGTTTGCTCCCGCATTGTGCAACGCGATTTTTGCCGCTACCGGAACCCGGGTGCGGGAGTTGCCGCTTACGCGGAATAAGCTGGGAAAGGCGTAAAGCCCGAGCCGCGGATGCACGCGGATTTCGCGGATTCTCGATCGATCGCAATCCGCGTGACCTGGGGCATGATTCGTCTTACTTCGGCTGGGGAACGATCCTGATATAGGGTTTCGGCGACTTCCATCCGTTGGGATAGAGCTTGTTGGCTTCGTCGTTCGAAACCGCCCCGCTGATGATCACATCCCCCCCTGGCCTCCAATTCACCGGAGTCGATATCTTGTGCTTCGTGGTGAGCTGGATGGAATCCAGGGCACGCAGGATTTCGTCAAAGTTACGCCCCGTGCTCATTGGATAACTGAGCATCAGTTTGATTTTCTTGTCGGGGCCGATGATGAAAACCGTGCGCACCGTGGCATTGTCACTGGCCGTGCGGCCTTCGGAAGTGGTCCCGCTGTCCGCGGGAAGCATGTCGTATAGCTGAGCAATCTTCAGCTCCGGATCACCGATCATGGGGAAGTTCACTTTATGGCCCTGGGTCTCTTCGATGTCCGCGGCCCAGGCGCCATGGCTGTTCACCGGATCGACGCTCAGGCCGATAATCTTGGTGTTGCGCTTGGCGAATTCCGGTTGCAGTCCGGCCATGTAACCCAGCTCGGTGGTGCAGACGGGGGTGAAGTCCTTGGGATGCGAGAACAGGATGGCAAAACCGTCGCCGATCCAGTGGTGAAACTGGATGGCGCCTTGTGTGGTTTCAGCGGTAAAGTCTGGAGCAACATCGTTGATGCGCAGGGACACGGTTCAATCTCCTCTTAATCCTGGGGGTTCTTTAAGCAACTCGATTGGCGCGGGGTGGGGTGGCTGGTAGCCTTACATAGACACCCGCGCCTGTCTACAACAACACAGGCAACCGGGGGTTGAGCACATCCGCATACTCTCTTGTAGAATACCCGCCTGTCATAATCGAGTCAAACCATATCGAGTCAAACCATGAACGACAAAAGGCGATACGCATTTGTCCAGCTGGATGTTTTTTCTTCCCGGCCGTTTGAGGGGAACTCTCTGGCCGTTCTTCCGGATGCGCGCGGTTTAAGCGATGCGGAAATGCAGGCCATCGCCAAGGAGATGAATCTTTCGGAGACCACCTTTGTCCTGCCGCGCGATGCGGCCACGGAACGGGAACGCGGGGTACGAGTGCGGATTTTCACGGTGGAAGAGGAGTTGCCCTTTGCTGGACACCCGACGCTGGGTACCGCATTCGCGTTGCGCGGCGCTACAAGCGTGAATGAAGTGTCGCTCGATTTGAATGTAGGAACAGTACCGGTGCGTTTTGAGGAAATTCCCGGCCAGCCTACGTTTGGCGAAATGACCCAGAAGGACCCCGTCTTCGGCGTGGAACACGACCGTGAGGCGGTGGTGCGCGCAGCCAGCTTGCGTGATGGAGACATTGATCCCTCGTTGCCCGTGCTTACGGTCTCGACGGGTTTGCCTTACACGATGGTCCCGCTGCGCGGACTGGAGGCAATTCGGCGGTTACATTTGGATGCGCGGGTGGCATCGGAGTATTTGGATAAAACCGACAGCAGATTTTTCTATTTTCTGACCCGCGAGACGGTGGACCCCGCGGCGCGTTTGCACACTCGCATGATTTTCTATGGCGGCGAGGATCCGGCGACCGGCTCGGCCGCGGGTTGCTGCTCCGCGTGGATGGTGGCCTGTGGCGTCGCCCAGCCGGACGAGCGTGTGCTGATCGAACAAGGGATCGAGATCAACCGTCCGTCGCGAATTTTTGTCCGCGCGGGAAAAACAGATGACCGAGTGGTTAACGTCCGTGTTGGAGGCAACGCAATTGAGATTTTGCGCGGCGAACTTTCCTGGTGAAGAAGTCTCTTCCAGGCGTTGATACTACAACGCTTCAGCCCCACGAAAAATTGTGAATGGAACTTTCGCGCCATTGGCATTTATGTCACTTTACAGGCGGGTGGGATTCCCGTTACGATGCAGTTCGCTCTGGCAATCTCCCAGTAAGAAGTATTCGTCTTTGCCACTTCGACCCGCATGAAACCGAAACGGACCATCCTCTGCGTTGACGATAACGAACAATCGCTCTCCATCCGCAAGGTTCTGCTGGAAACCCGGGGCTACCGTGTCGCCGCCTGCAAGAACATTGAGGAAGCCATGCAGCGCTTCGAGATTGGCGACATCGACCTGCTTGTGACACGCCTCAGCATGCCGGGGGTGGATGGCAGCAAGCTAATTGAGGCGGTCAAGAATCTCTCTCCTCAGACGCCCGCCATTCTGCTGGCCGATAAGGCGCGCACTTACGACCACGGCAGCCGCGCGGATGTGTTTTTGGCTAAGGGAATGTACGCGCCCGCTGATTTATTGGAGCGCATACGGCTATTACTGGTGCGCAAGCGCGGGCCGAAGAAAGCGGTCGTACGCGCAACGCAGCAGCCCCCGCAAATGGGGGCCGCTTAAGACTTACGGCCTAAAGCTTGATTGTGATATCTTCGGGCTGATCGCTATAAGGAGTACCGCGATGAGATCGTCCTGGCAAAGTAAAACAGGTCATCTGGTATGCAGTTGGTCTAAGGTCGACCGGCGCATTCCATATAATCCGATCTGGATGCAAGACAATCCCAACGCTCAAGGTAGTTATTTGCCCCCCACTCCGGATTTTGCCAGCCACAGCCCATTTGTCGGCGCTTCCTGGTTCCAGCGCTCTTCTTCTGCCCGCGATTCCGCATCCGCAGCAGAATCGAACTAAACGTTTACGCAGACCACTGCTTTAACCATAAGGGTGCCGATTCTCCACAACTTTTCGTGTAAGATCGAACACTTGGGATGAATCCGTTCATCGAAGCCATCGAACTGCGCAAGACCTACCGAGTGGGCAAAATTGAAGTTCCCGCATTGCGAGGCATCTCCTTCAGCGTGCAGAAGGGCGAATTTGTCAGCGTGGTCGGCCCCTCAGGCAGCGGCAAGTCCACGCTTTTTTATCTGCTGGGCGGACTGACGCAGGCGGATTCCGGCCGCGTGATCATCGATGGAGACGATTTCGCCAAACTGTCCGACTCAGAGCGGACACGCATGCGGCGGCGTAAAATTGGATTTGTTTTTCAAAAATTTAATCTGCTGCCCACCTTGAGCGCGCAAACCAACATTGACGTGGCCGTGGACATTGCCGGCGCCAACGGAAGTTACGACAAAACTTACTTGCAAAAGATCACCGGGCTGCTGGGCCTGGAGAAGCGCCTGAATCATCGGCCTTCCGAGCTGTCCGGCGGCGAGCAACAGCGCGTGGCGCTGGCCCGGGCGTTGATCAACAAACCTGCGATCGTGCTGGCGGACGAGCCTACGGGAAACCTGGACACAAAAAATTCCGACACCGTGCTGGGAATGTTGCGCCACTCCAACCAGGAGTTGGGCCAAACCGTATTAATGATCACCCACAATCCGGCGGCGGCGGCTTACGGCGACCGCATCATTCACATGCGCGATGGAGAGATTGTGGATCCGGAGAAGGACCCGCAATGGCACACCGGCCATTAGATTTGCCGCGCTCCCATCCCTTGTTTATAATTTGCCTTGAGTAGGCGGGAGTAACTCAGTGGTAGAGTGCGACCTTGCCAAGGTCGAAGTCGCGGGTT
>CAZETZ010000077.1:0-11123 GCA_964514735.1 uncultured Acidobacteriaceae bacterium
CGGGCGCTCGGCCCAGTCTCTGTTGATTCATTGCTATTAACTCGAGTAACGCGCCATCTCCTGCACTGGTGGCAAGGAGCGCGATCGCGTCATCCGGCGTGCCGCGGTTTTGAACCGTAGCTTCGTGAAGCTGCCAGCCCCCATCAGAACGTGTTGCCAGGTATCCAAGGACAGCCGGCGCTGCATCTTCAGACTTTGCTGCAATCAGCAGATCGTCCGGAGTCTGTGAATTGAGCGTTTCACTGGCAGCTTCAGATAGTGTGGGATCGGTACTCGACGCCAGCCCAACCAAAACCTCCAACAAGTCGGCTTGCTCCAACGGCAAAAGACCACTGGCAGCAGCGACCTGGGCCGCCCGTGGCGCTTTCCCGGTGAGAATTGCCTGGACCGCAGGATTAGTTGATTTGATCGATTGGTTCACGTCTCGCGCTGCATCGGGTGACCCTTACATCGTCGCGCCGTGGCATTTCTTGTACTTTTTGCCGGAGCCACACGGGCACGGTTCGTTGCGTCCAACTTTCGGCTGATCACGGACCACCGTTTTGACTTTTCCGGCTTCCTCACCTGCTGCTGCCGCGCCTTGATTAGGACCAGTGAAGGTTAGCGATGAAGGCCGTCGAGGAGGCCGTCGTTGGCGTAAGGCTTCGGGTGGCTCTTCCGTAACGACCTGCAAATTAAAGAGCGATCGAATGGTAACTGTATCGATGCGATCAAGCATCTCCTGAAACATATCGAAGCTCTGCTTTTTGTATTCGACCAGAGGATCTTTCTGCCCATAACCGACCAGCCCGATACCTTGTTTCAAGTGATCCAAAGAGAGCAGGTGATCTTTCCACTGGGCGTCGATAATGTTGAGCATGATGATGCGCTCGTAAGTTCGCATCGCCTCAACGCCGATTTGTTCTTCCTTCGTTCCGTAGTGTTGTTTTAGCTTTTCCCAGATCGCCTGCTCGATTTCCAGCGCCGTTGAGTTGTGAAAATCGACCTTTTCAGCATCCGGGTCCAAACCATAGATGGTATGTACCTGGACCTTGTAGTTTTCTGTGTCCCATTCATCCGGACCAAGATCCGCCCTCAGATACTTCGCGGTTATGTCCGCGAGCAGATCGCGAGCAACCCCGGTTTCACCAACGAGGTAGTCCCGCTGGTCGGGCTGTTCCATCAATTGCCGGCGCAGACTATAAATCGTCTCGCGTTGCCGGTTCATCACGTCATCGTATTCCAGCAAGTGTTTGCGTGATTCGAAGTTGCGCCCTTCGACCGACTTCTGCGCAGCCTCGATTCGTTTCGACACCATCTTGGATTCGATAGCGACCCCTTTTTCCATGCCCAACCGCTGCATCAACGCTTTGACCTTATCGCCGGCGAAGATGCGCATTAGATCATCTTCAAGCGAAAGAAAGAATCGCGATGAACCCGGATCACCCTGACGACCGGAACGGCCGCGCAGCTGATTATCAATGCCTCGCGATTCGTGTCTTTCGGTGCCGAGGATGTGAAGGCCGCCCAGATCAACGACCTCCTGGTGTTCGGCATCGATGATGCGTTTGGCGCGGACAAAAACTTCGTCCCATTGCTCGTCGCTGGCTTCGTCAGGATCGATTTCCTCGGCTTTTAGAAACTCGCGGGCCATGAAATCGGGATTGCCACCCAACAGGATGTCGGTGCCCCGGCCTGCCATGTTCGTGGCAATAGTGACGGCGCCTTTCCGTCCTGCCTGCGCGACGATTTCGGCTTCTCGCTCGTGATACTTCGCGTTGAGTACGTTGTGTGGGATCGATTCACGCACTAGACGCCGCGCGATCAGCTCCGAGTTTTCGACAGACACCGTGCCGACCAGCACCGGCTGGCCGCGGTCGTGGCAGTCCTTGATCTCATCCACTACCGCGTCCCATTTTTCGGGAAGCGTCCGATAGATCACGTCGGAGAAGTCGGTACGGATCATTGGCATGTTCGTCGGGATGACGATGACGTCAAGCTTGTAGGTTGAGTGAAACTCAGCCGCTTCAGTTTCGGCAGTACCAGTCATGCCACACAGCTTCTGATACAGGCGAAAGTAGTTCTGGAGAGTAATGGTGGCGAGAGTTTGATTTTCCTTCTCGATCTTGACGCCTTCTTTTGCTTCGACGGCCTGATGCAAGCCATCTGACCAGCGGCGCCCTTTCATCAGACGACCAGTGAAGTCATCGACGATAATCACTTCCCCGGTCTGGACCACATATTGATGATCCAGTTTGTAAAGCGTGTGTGCTTTCAATGCCTGCTCGACGCAGTGCAGCAACTCCATATTTGAGGGATCGTAGAGATTTCCGACACCCAATAGTAGCTCAGCCTTTTCAACACCCTCTTCAGTCAGCACCGCGGTGTGAGCCTTTTCGTCGACGATATACTCGCCTGTCTTAACACCGTCGATCTCTTCGCCGCGTTTTAACTGCGGAATGATCGCATCCGCTTTGTAGTATTTGTCAGTTGCTTCATCGGATGGACCCGAAATAATGAGCGGTGTTCTTGCTTCATCAATTAGAATCGAATCGACCTCGTCGACGATTGCGAAGTAATAACCACGTTGGACGCACGTCGCGAGGTCAAACTTCATGTTGTCGCGCAGGTAGTCGAAGCCGAACTCGTTGTTGGTTCCGTAGGTAACGTCGGAGGCGTAAGCGTCCTTGCGCTCCTGGTCGTCGAGGTCGTGGATGATTACGCCCACCGACAATCCAAGGAAGCGGTAGAGCTTGCCCATCCACTCCGAGTCGCGCTTGGCCAGGTAATCGTTGACTGTGACCACGTGCACGCCGCGTCCGCTAAGCGCATTGAGATACACCGGGAGAGTACCGACCAGCGTCTTGCCCTCTCCGGTCTTCATTTCAGAAATCTTGCCCTGGTGCAGGACCATGCCGCCAATCAGTTGCACGTCGAAGTGGCGCATGTTGAGCACGCGGCGTCCGGCCTCGCGGCAGACGGCAAAGGCCTCAACCAGGACCTCGTCCAGGACTTCCTGGACTGCGTTATAGCGGTCCGTCTCGATTTGCTTCTGGCGGTCGAAATCAGCCTCGGGTTCGTCGCCAATATTGGCCAGCCGCTCCTGAATACGACGGCGGAATTCCTCGGTCTTGGCGCGCAGCTCTTCATCGGAGAGCTTCCGCATGGCCGGTTCAAGCGCGTTGATCTCCGCCACGCGAGGGGTCAGCCGCTTGAGTTCGCGCTCGTTTTTGGTGCCAAAAATCTTGGCTACAAGGGTGTTAATCAAAACTGGAGGTTCCTTTGGAGGACAGCTCGTCGGGCCTCATTAAGAGCCTAGCATATTCGATGCAGAAGCTGAGGGCCCAGTAGCTGGCCTTGATACGGATGCGCCTGGGCGTTGGTGGTAATCAAAATATTTAAGATAATCTTGTCTATCGCGCCTGGACTGGGAGAGGAGAGGTATTTCCCACAGGCTTTTTCAGGTATATTCCCCTCGATCATGCCGACCTTTTATGACCTCTTTTTAGAGTGCGAAGAACGCTGGCCCGGCAACGTTGCCCTGGAGATCCAACGCGGTACGGAGCTTGAGAGCTACACATACTCCGAATTGCGGCGGATGGCGGAATCCGTGGCCTGGTGGCTGCAAGAACAGAAGCTGGCGCCAGGCTCGCGATGCGCGATTCTGGCGGAGAACCATCCGCGGTGGGTGGCGGCTTATCTAGGAACGATTGCTGCCGGACACACGGCTGTGCCGCTGGATACAGCGTTTCACCCGGACCAGGTGGCGAAGCTGGTTAAAGATAGTGGGAGTCTGCTGTTGTTTTGTGACCGGAAGCATCTGGCGGCGACCAGTCAAGCGGTTGCGGAGTCCGCCATCCAGACTGTTTTACTTGGGGCAGGCGAGCCACCACCCGCCTGCGCTGATGCCAAAGCACAAGAACAACCGCGGTTCTCGCTGGATGAAATTTTTTCCGCTGGCCCCAGCGGGTTTGTTGCGGCCTCTCCGGCAACGGATTCTGTGGCAGCAATCCTCTACACTTCGGGTACGACTGCCGATCCCAAAGGCGTAATGCTGACTCACGGCAACTTGCTGGGCGAAGTGGAGGGGGTACGCCGCTGGGCTGCGCTCGGGCCTGACGATGCCCTCCTCGGGATTCTCCCCTTGTTTCATTCCCTGGCCCAGATGGCCAATCTGCTGCTGCCGTTGGTAAATGGGGCGCGGGTAGTGTACCTCGAGACCCTGAACACTACCGAGCTATTGCGCGCGCTGCGGGAACGCAACATTACGGCGTTCGCGGTTGTGCCGCAGTTCTTCTACCTGATTCATGAGCGCATTTTCAAGGAAGCCGCCAAGCGCGGGCCCCTGATGGAACGCAGCCTGCGCGGATTGATGCGGCTCAATCGTGGGTTGCGCAAGTTTGGCATCAATGCCGGACCAGTCTTGTTTGGGAAAATCCACGCTACCTTTGGCCGCCGGATGCGCTACTTGGTGACCGGGGGCTCACGGTTTGCGCCGCAAATCGGGCGGGATTTTTACGATCTGGGAATTGACGTCCTACAGGCCTATGGACTGACCGAGACCTGCGGGGGCGCATTTGCCACGCATCCTGACAATAACGTGATCGGCTCAGTTGGCAGGCCGCTGTCCGGAGTTGAGGCAACGATTGTCGATCCACAACCGCAGGAAGAGGGACCGCCCACCGGAGAGATTGCCATTCACGGCGCGATCGTCATGAAAGGATATTGGAACCGTCCCGATGCCACCGAGGCCGTGCTGCGCGAGGGCTGGCTGTATACGGGAGACATCGGACACTTCGACAAGAACGGGAACCTGTTCATCACCGGACGCAGGAAAGAAGTCATTGTTCTCAGCAATGGCAAGAATGTTTACCCGGAGGAAATCGAGGCTCATTACCTGAAATCGGTGTTTATCAAGGAAATCTGCGTGATGGGGATTGAAGCAACCGCGGGCGATCCCGTGCCCGACCGGATTTACGCTGTGCTGGTCCCGAATTTCGAGGTGCTGAAAGAACGCAAAATTGTCAATGCCCGGGAAGTGATTCGCTTCGACATTGAGACTCTTTCGTCGCAGATGGCCTCCACCAAACGCATCGCCGGCTACGAAATCTGGCAGGACGACCTGCCGCGCACGACCACCCGCAAGATCAAGCGTTTTGAGGTGGAAAAACGAGTGCGGGCCAATCAGGGTGCGGGACCGCCGGGTGGCGGTCTTTCCTACGAAAAACCGCTTGCCCCGGAAGAGGCCGCATGGCTGGACGATGCCAATGTGCAGCGCGCGCTTAGCATCGTCAAAGAATCGGCGCGCACGCCGCCATTGCAAATCCGTCCTGATCACAATCTGGAACTCGATCTCGGCCTCGACTCCATGCAGCGGGTCGAACTCCTGGTGGCGCTGGAACACGAGTTGGGCGGCGATGTTCCTGAATCCGAAATTGCCAATCTCTATACCGTGCGCCAGCTTGTGGAGGCCGTCTTGCGGAAAGCGGGCGGGGAGACCCACAAGAGAGCGCAATCTGCCGGATGGAGCGAGGTGTTCCGGGAAGAAATCACGGACCCTGAAGCGCAAGCCCTCATCCGCACGCGTCCGCTTTCCGACGTCTTCTGGTTCGCCATCACGCGTTTACTGCAGTTGGTGGCCCTTGATCTCTATCAATTGCGGGTTGAGGGCCTGGAGAAGCTGCCCACGGACCGTCCAGTCATTATTTCTTCGAACCATCAGAGTTTCATTGACCCGGTGGTTTTGGCCAGCATCCTTCCCTGGAAGGTCTTCAACAAGACTTTTGCCGTGGGGACCAGCGAAATCTTCGGATCGGGATTCATGCGCCGCTTGGCCAACTGGATCCGGGTCATCGTGGTAGACCCCGACGCCAACCTTGTTCCCGCCATGCGCGCCGCTGCGTTTGGGTTGCGGCATGGACGAACTTTGATTCTTTATCCCGAAGGCGAGCGCTCCATTGACGGCACGCCCAAAACATTCCGCAAAGGGGCGGCGATCCTGTCCGTCCACTCGCAAGTACCGATTGTGCCTGTGGCAATTGAAGGATTTTACGAGGCCTGGCCGCGAGGGAAGTATTTCTTTCAAAAGCTTACGAAGTTCCGCATGAAGTTCGGCGACCCCATCGATCCCCCACCGAAAAACGACGCATCCGAGGCAGTTTATGAAAAACTGACTTCCGAGCTTCGGACCCGGGTAGTAGAGATGTTGGGCGACCTGCAAGGCATGAGTTAGTTTGGGTTCATTTCGCGCGCGGGTGGGTCCGATCGTACACGCCCAGCACGTGCTGGATGGAAAGCTGCGTGTAGCGTTGCGTTGTGGAGAGGCGCTCGTGACCTAGCATTTCCTGGATGGCGCGCAGGTCGGCGCCCTCTTCCAGCAAATGAGTACCAAACGCATGACGTAAAGTATGCGGATGAACATCCGGCGGGAGCCCCTTGGCCACCGCGATTTTTTTCACAATCCGCGCCACACTGCGGGTAGTAAGGCGCCCACTGCGCCGGTTGACGAGCAACGCGGGTTGATGGCCTTTCTTCCCTGCCATGAGCTGCTGCCTCTTTGGCAGATAAATCGCCAACGCGGATTTAACCGAGTCGCCAAAGGGCACATAACGTTGTTTTTTTCCTTTGCCGCGGACCAGGATTGCTCCGGCACTCAGGCTGATGTCCTCGAGATCGATGCCGATCAGTTCCGAGTTGCGGATGCCGCACCCATAGAGCAATTCCAGCATGAGGTGGTCGCGCTCAGGAAATGCCGCTACTTCGGGCATCTGGCCATCGAGTACCGTGTTCATTTCTTCGATGGTGGGAACACGCGGCAACTTCTTGGGCAATTTGGGAGTGGCCACCAGCGATGCAGGATTTTGCTCTACTACTCCTTCTTGCGCCAGCCAGCGGTATAGGGACCGCACAGCGGCCAGCGCGCGAGCAACGGAAGTTTTGCTCAGTCCTTTTGCATAAAGACGCGAGAGAAAACCGCGGATGACCAGGTGATCAATCGCCTTCCAGTCGGACGCTTCAACATACTGATCGAACTCTCTGAGGTCTCCTGTATAGGCCTTGATGGTATGTGCCGATACATTGCGTTCGCGCAGCGTGCGGAGAAATTCTGCCACTGCCTTGCCTACAATCGTGACGGATTTTGGCTGCGTCGTTACTATTTTGGTTGGCATTGGCGGGTTTACCCAGTTCGCAGTTGCCGGTTCCCGGTTCGCGGTTGGGACTTCGCGCGCGGATGATGATTGCGATAGACATTTTTCAGGCGGTCCAGCGCCACGTGGGTATACACCTGCGTGGTGGAAATGTCAGAATGGCCGAGAATCGTTTGCACGGTGCGCAGGTCCGCGCCGTTTTCCACCATGTGCGTGGCGCAACTGTGGCGCAGCATGTGCGGACTGGCACGGCGTCCGGCAACGGCGGCGGCCGCTTGCACCAACTGCCAAATTCGCTGGCGGGTCAGCGCGCGCGCGCCGCGCCCCAGGAAAAGAAAAGGAGAACTCTTCCCTCCTGCCAGCTTTGGGCGCGATTCTTTCATATACGCGGTCAGCGCATTCTGCGCGGAACGACCTAGGGGGACGATGCGTTCTTTGTCGCCTTTGCCGCGGACCAGGATGTACCCCGTCTCCAGTTTTAAGTCCTCGAGTTTGGCGCCGGCTACTTCGGAGACCCGCAGCGCGCCGGCATAGAAAACTTCCAGCATGGCGCGGTCACGCAGAGAGATTGTAGAAGCCCCCTTCGTGGTTCGCCCAGGACCTCCCAGGATGGTTTCTATTTCGCTTCGCGCCAGCGATTTCGGCAGGACCTTCCATTGTTTTGGAGAATCGATGTTCAGTGTCGGGTCGCGCGCGATGGCTTTGTCGAGCAAAAGAAATTTGTAGAAATGGCGCAAAGCGGAAAGTTTGCGCCCGACAGACCGGCCATCCACGGAGTTCGCGAACAGTTGCTGGATGAATTCCCGGACATCTTCGCGGCGCGCGCCAAGCAGGTCCCGTTTTCGCTGGTTTAAGAACTCGGCGAACTGGGTGATATCGCTTTTGTAAGCGGACAGGGTAAGTGGAGCCAGCCCTTTTTCGATTCTCAAGTAATCGATAAAACCGGCGACGGTCCGGGAATTGGCTTCGGCGAACACTCGGTTAGTATGCGCATTATCGGACGCTGGGGAAAGTGCTGACGGAGATACTTATTTCGGCTTTTGAATTTCCCTCAAAATCTCGACCGCGTACAAGGCGCCTTGTGGAGTTTCCTCGTGCTTGAAGTAGCCGAAGACATCTCTCCCCTGCCCTAAGTGCTCACGAACGCGGCCCACCATGGCGCGGCGCTCTTCCGGGGTGTATTCCGGCTTGCGGTAGCGGTAGTAGCAGAAATCCGCGGTCACGACGTCGGGTGTCACCCGCTCCTCGGTCTCAGCCACGCAGAGGGCGCGATTGTGTTTTCGCAAGAGTGCAAAACCCTCTTCGGAAAACCAGGTTTCGTGACGGAATTCAAACGCGGCCTTCACTCCACGCGGGAGTATTCCCAGGAAGCCTTCCAGCACGGCGAGGTCCAGCTTGAAATTCGGCGGCAACTGAAACAAAATTGGCCCGATTTTGCCCGCCTGCGCCAGCGGTTCCAGAGTTCTTAGAAACCGGGGCAGAAAATCTTCTGTGTTCTTCAGGCGTTTGATGTGGGTGATGACCTGGTGGGCCTTGGGGCTGAAACAAAAACCGGCGGGAGTTCCTTCGATCCATTTCTGGATGGTTGTGTCCTTCACCAATTGACGAAAGGTAAAATTGACCTCGACCGCATTCAGTTGCGCGGCGTAATAGCCAAGGAACTTGGCCTGCGCCAGTTTCGCGGGATAAAAATCGGGCTTCCAATTGGGATACGCCCACCCTGAGGTTCCGACGTAAAGTTGGGCCATAACGCGATCAGTTTATACCTTGCGCTTTGGCTTGCGCAGACGTGGCCGAGAGGTTTTCTCTGCCTGGGCGGCCATGTCTACGCCCGATTCCGCAGGTCCGTCTGCCAGACCGGAAAGTTTGGGAAGTTTTTGCTCGAGTGTCAGGACCGGCCCAAACAAATCCCCCATTTTCCCTACACGACTGAGTACTCGATCCGCTTCGAACACCAGCATGGTTGCGTCTTTCTTTTTGAGGCACCGCTCCACCTCCTCCCACTCCACGGGAGTCGAAACCGTGGGACGTTCGCGCGCCCGTAGCGAATACACGCCAATGGTGGTCTTGTGCTGGTCGTTTTGACTCCAATCCACCAGAACTTTTCCTGAGCGCAACTGCTTCTTCATGTCAGAAACCACTAGCTTTCGGTGCTCGTTTTCGAGAAGGCGTGCCAACGCCAGGGCAAAAGATTTGGTCATATCGTAACTTGTGGGCGTGTTCAGGGGAACATAGATCTGGAGCCCTTTCGAGCCGGAGGTCTTAGGAAAGCTCTGCCACTTGAGGTGCTCGAAAATTTCTCTCAGCCAAACCCCCACTTGACAACACTGCACCATGTCGGCTGGCGGTCCTGGATCGAGGTCGAACACCATCATGGTCGGAGAGTCCATCTTGTTCGCCAGCGAAAGCGAGGGATGCAACTCGATGCCTGCCAGATTGGCGATCCACACCATGGTGGGCAGATCGTTTGCCAACAGATAATTGACCGTGCGCTGGTTGCCTTCGCTCCAGATTGGGGTGGTCTGGATCCATTCGGGACGGTGCTGGGTCGCGTTCTTTTCAAAAAAGAATTCTGCATCGACTCCGTTGGGATAACGCTTGAGGGTCAGCGGACGCCCGGATAAATGCGGCACTAAAAGCGGGGCGATTCTCGCGTAGTAGTCAATGACCTGCCCCTTGGTGAATCCAGCGGCGGGATACAGCACCTTCTCCAGGTTGGTGAGTTTGAGGCGCCTTCCCTGGATGTCGACAACCGAGTCGCCCATACTCGTGGCAGTATAACGTCCTAGGTTGGACCGCTTAAATTTCCTCTAAGTTGTCCTGCCGGCGGAAGCGGGCATAGCCTGATCTTTCGGCGCATATTTGGAAGCGCATTTGGCTTGCAGCTGTTTGGCATGAAATACGCCATCACGCCCGAAATTCCCTTCGGCGAGGGCTTGGGACTCATCCTTGAACGTGTCTGGCGGAGCTTCGGTCCCGGTGTACACCACTGGCAGCGTCTGATCATTCTCCATCAATACAAACTCTACTCGAGTGCCGGTGCGCCTGATCGAGCCCGGCTGGACGTTTCCCGCCACGCGCAGGCGCCTGGTGTAGGCCCCATCCCCCATGCCGTGCAGCTCTTTAATGGTGACATAGTAGCTTTTGCTCTCCTGTATCCCGGTATAGGCAAGGAAACCCAGGGACAGAAGGATGACCAAAATCACGCCGCCAAACTTCACGTATTTGCTTTGCTCTCCGGACATAGGCCAACTCTTGCTCAACTTTATTCCCGCGCTGAACTCCCGTCAAGGATACCAACGGACAGTGCGCCCAAGAACAACTTGATTGGAATCGGAGGATCGAGGGTCACCCGACCTGCCCATTTTATCGCTTACCAAGGTGCTGCGGGCATCCCGGAGTTTTCAGCTAGAATCGTGATTCAGTCCCATTTTTCAACGAGGTCCGGTCAATCCATGATTCATCCCTGGCACGACGTAACCCCTGGCGATAAGTTACCCCAGGAATTCCAGAGCGTGATTGAGATCCCATTCGGTTCCAGCGTGAAGTATGAGTTGGACAAGACCAGCGGTCTGATCAAGCTCGATCGCGTGTTGTACTCCGCGGTTTACTATCCGGCGAACTACGGCTTTGTCCCACAAACACTGGCCGAGGACGACGATCCGCTCGACGTCTTAGTGCTGTGTCAGGAGACTGTGGTTCCGCTGACCATCATTCACGCCCGCACCGTGGGCCTGATGACCATGATTGATTCCGGAAAGAAAGACCACAAGATTATCGCTGTGGCCACCGAAGACCCGGAGTTCAGCAGTTATCGTGAGGCGAGCGAGATGCCCTCGCACCGCTCGTTGATGCTCCGGCGTTTTTTTCAGGATTACAAGCTGCTGGAGAAAAAAGCCGTTGAGGTGGACGAGATCCGCCCGGCCGCCGAAGCATACCCAATCATTCTAGACGCGCTACAGCGCTATAGTGATCAACGGAGAAAGGGATTCAAAG
>CAZETZ010000077.1:11223-14549 GCA_964514735.1 uncultured Acidobacteriaceae bacterium
TGGCCTGGCACTTCCACGCCTTCTGGAATTCCGGCATGTTCTGCATCACGCCAATTACGCGATATTTTCCCGGAGAGTGCGGGTCGATGCTGACCAACATCCGCGAGAATTCTGGGCGCCGCTTTTCGCACCACACACGACCATAGCCCAGAAAGAAACGCTGCTCCGGAGTGTAGCCGTCAACGTTCTCCGCAGCCTTGCCAGTTTTGTCTTCGGCAATCATCTGTTCAAGGGCCATCAGGGCAATGCGGGCCCCGCCGTTATCGGCCGTATTCTCCCCCAGAGTAAGCTTGCCGTTCAGTTTCAGGTCATCGACCGCGATAAAGTTCCCGTATTCACTGGACACACAACTGGCGCGCTTTTCGAATTCTTCCCCATCCTGTTTGGTCCACCAGTCGCGAAGATTGCCTTGCGGATCGAACTTGCGGCCCTGATCATCGAAGCCGTGGGTAAGTTCATGGCCGATCACCGCACCGATGCCGCCAAAGTTGACCGCATCGTCCATTTTCTTGTCGAAAAACGGCGGCTGTAAAATGCCGGCGGGAAAAACAATTTCGTTGTGCGAGCCGCTGTAGTAGGCATTCACGGTGGGCGGGGTCATGTCCCACTCGTTCTTGTCCACCGGTTTGCCGATCTTGGCAAGCTGGCGGCGGGATTCAAATTCATTGGCCCGCAGAAAGTTGCCCATGAGATCGCCGCGCACGATCTCAAGCAAACCATAGTCGCGCCACTGGTCGGGGTAGCCGATTTTGTTGCGTATGGCGTCGAGCTTGATCTTGGCTTGCTTCTTGGTCTCCTCGGTCATCCAGGGCAGGGTTTTGATGTCCTGGTCGAGCGCCAGTTCCAGAGCGTCCACCATTTTCAACATGCGCTGCTTGCCGTCAGCCCCAAAGGTAAGCTCAACATACTTTTGTCCCAGGGCTTCTCCCAATGCCCCGTCCGCGGCATCCACGCATCGCTTCCAGCGCGCCTGGATTTCCGCTTGTCCGGTGAGCGCCTGGTTCATTTTAAAGTTGGCATCGACAAATGGCTTGGAGAGCCAGGGGGCGGAATTGTTCAGCAGGTGCCAGGAGACATAGGTTTTCAGCGCAGTGAGCGGCTCGGACTCCAGCAAGCTGTTGATCTGCTTGAAAAATTCCGGGTTCGAAACGTTCAATTCAGAAATATCCGGGACGCCCATGGCCGTCAAATAACGAGTCAGATACAGGTTCGGCGCCAGGGCCGCAGCTTCCTCCCGGCTCATCTTATGGTCGCGCGTCTTGGGATCGCGGCGCAGAGTGCGGTCCATGGCGGCCTTGGCCAATGCGGTTTCAATGCGTAGAACGGCTTGCGCGGAATCCGCAGCTTGCTGAGTGGACTGGCCGGTCAGAGTAAACACTTGGGTCGCGTACTCAACCAGATGCTTACGCATTTCGGTCATCTTGGCGTCGTCTTTGAGGTAATAGTCGCGATCAGGGAGCGATAGTCCACCCTGGTCGATGTAGCCAATGACCATTTCCGCATTATGGAGGTCGGGAGCGGCATAGGAGTTAAACAACGGGTTTGGCCCCAGGAGCTGGACGCGGGCAATTGCATCAATCAGCTCCTGCTTGTCTTTTACCGCAGCGATACGCGCCAATTCGGGCTTTAGAGGACCTAGTCCCTTTGCGTCCGCGCTCTCGTCATCCACGCAGGCGCCGTAGTAGTCGCCGATCTTTTGTTCCACCGCGGTGCGCTTTGCGGTGGCGACCGCGGCCTTTTCAAGGATCTCGCGCTCGGTGACCAGGTTGCGCTCATAAAGCTCGACAAAACTGGCCCATTCCGTTTGATCGGCCGGGATTTCCTGGGTCTTCAGCCAGTTGCCGCAGGCGTACTGGTAGAAATCTACGCAGGGGTCTGCGGTTTTATCGAGATTGTCGAGACTGAAACCAATCTGCGTTTTGGCGGGAGAGCTTGTTTGAGCCAAACAAAAAGCGCAAAGAAACACGCAAGGAACCAGCAGGATGGCAAAGCGCATGCGTAACCTCAAATCGTGAAAAATCATTTTGCCCAAGGGGTTTGGACGAGCAAGGTGACAAAAGGATAGCTCATCCGTTGGAGAAAAAACTTGTTCCGGGCCGCTAGGACGCAACGATCAAGGGAGCCAAGGCACTGGGCAGGCGTGCCTTATCGGTGCGTTGGCTGATCAAACTGCCGACTACCGGCAGGCATACTCTACCCTTGCTCTGCAATCTCACAGCGTATAATCGAAGTTTTACTCACGGTGGCAGGATGGCGATGAATTCTACGAACGGCGATGGAAACGGGCACTCTGTCCTTAAACCCCGGGCGGGGTGGATTGCGCAACGGCAGGCGAAAAACAGCAGCGGTAACTTTTCTCAGATGCATTACGCCCGCAACGGCGTGATCACGGAAGAAATGGCGTACGTCGCGCACAAGGAAAAATTGGCGCCTGAGCTGGTGCGGGAGGAAGTCGCCCGCGGACGGATGATTATTCCCGCCAACATCAACCATCCTGAGCTGGAGCCGATGGGCATTGGCGTGGCTTCGCTGTGCAAGATCAATTCGAATATCGGAAACTCCGCGGTCACTTCCGATATTGACGAAGAGTTGAAGAAATTGCACACCTCGGTGCATTACGGCGCCGACACGGTGATGGATTTGTCCACCGGGGGAAATATCCCTGAGATTCGCGAAGCGATTCTGCGGCACTCGCCAGTTCCGATCGGCACCGTGCCGATTTATGAGGCGATTTCGCGGGTCAAGCGCACGGAGGACCTCACCGCCGGCGTGATGCTGGAAGTCATCGAAGAGCAGGCGGAGCAGGGCGTGGACTACATGACCATCCATGCCGGTGTGCTGATTCAGTACCTGCCCATGGTTTCCAAGCGCATCACCGGAATCGTAAGCCGCGGTGGCGCGATTCTGGCGCAGTGGATGGCCTATCACCACAAGCAGAATTTTTTGTACGAATGCTTCGATGACATCTGCAAGATTTTCGCCAAGCACGATGTCAGCTTCTCCCTGGGAGATGGCCTGCGCCCCGGTTGCATTGCCGACGCTAGCGATGAAGCCCAATTTTCCGAACTTAAAACTCTGGGAGAGCTCACCAAGAAAGCCTGGGAGTATGACGTTCAAGTGATGATCGAGGGCCCTGGCCATGTCCCGCTCGACAAGATCAAGGAGCAGGTCGACAAAGAAAAGGAGCTTTGCTATGAAGCCCCTTTCTATACGCTCGGGCCGCTGGTCACCGACATCGCTCCCGGCTACGACCACATCACTTCCGCGATTGGCGCGGCCATGATCGGATGGCACGGCGCCGCCATGCTTTGTTACGTCACGCCCAA
>CAZETZ010000078.1:0-14321 GCA_964514735.1 uncultured Acidobacteriaceae bacterium
TGGCAGTCGTTTAATTTTTGCTGCGCTACAATCCTAGCGATCTACTTCCGTTTTCATGCGCAAAGCCGCAGTGCTGTACAACCCTTTGGCGGGGAACCGCCAGCAACGCCGACGCAAAGATATTGAAGCGGTCGTTGCGGTGCTGCGGGAGGCCGGCGTAGAAGCCTTTGCCGAGCCCACACACGGGGCCCTGGAATCCGGCGGCCAGGCGCTTCAAGCGGTCCGGAGCGGGTGTGACACGGTCTTGGCCTGCGGCGGCGATGGGACTATCCACGATGTATTGCAGGGGCTCGTGGAGACTGACGCGTGCCTCGGAATCATCCCGCTCGGTACTGCCAATGTTCTGGCGCATGATCTCGCGCTTCCGCTCTCGCCGCTTGCCGCCGCGCGGGCCGCCCTGTCCGCCCGCCAACGTCGCGTTGCAGTGGGAAAGATCGAGTATGCCGGCCGGAACGGAAAACCTGCCGGACAATTTTTTCTGGCCACAGTGGGAATCGGCGTTGATGCCCACGTTTTCTACAAGCTGAATGCCACGATGAAAAGCCGGCTGGGAATGACTTCCTACTACGCCCGCGCAACTCAGTTATGGCTCACTCACCCCATGGAAAACTTCGCGGTGGAGTTTAGCGATGAGCGCGGAAAACATATCTGTCCCGATGTTTCGCAATTGCTCGCGGTGCGCATCGAAAACTTTGGTGGAGTGCTGCGAAAACTGGCCCCCGGCGCGTCGCTGGACCGTAACGATCTGCGGCTGGTGATTTTTCGTACGCGCGGCCGTCTGGCCTACCTGCGGTATATAGCTCGTTGCCTGACGGGGGCAAGTTGGACGGTCAAAGGAGTGGAATACGCTAATTCCGGCTACGTCGCGTGCAGCCCGCCGGAAAACTCCTCGCGGGTTTTTGTGGAAGCTGACGGAGAGTTGCTGGGGACGCTGCCGGCAAAAATCTCAGTCATCCCCAATGCGGTGACGTTGCTGGCCCCCTCGCGGAGCCGCTGATCTCGTCTCATGCTCCGAATTGCCGCAGATGGTGGTCCATGTGGAGGTAAGCCCAGCGCATAAGTTCTTTGCGCGTCATTTGTCCGAAGATTGGATGCGGAGCAAACTGCGGCGCCGGCGACTGACTGCTGAACCGGTCCATAAGATGCAGTAACTGCTCGCGATCACTTTCAAACTGCGCCGGCCGCGTGCCGCCGATCTCCTGGTCCATTTCTGGCCTGGTTTTGATGCCGTGAGGCCAGGGAATGGGAAGCCACAATGCCGCCAGCTTCAGAAGCTTGCGAGGCGGAAGGTCCGTAGTCCGCTTTTCTCCCAAAGTACGGCGAAAAGAATCGGCAAGATGGCAGATCATCTGGCTGGCCGACATGCGTCCCCAGCGGCGCTGACTTTCCGGACCGACGGTTTGCAGGCGCTGTTTGATTTGCTGCCGCGTGGCGGGTTCCGCGAGGTTCCTCATGCTTACGAAATAATGCTACAGGAACTGGTTTGGCCTTGCATCGGCGAACCATGTATCCTCGTAACTTCAATATCTGTTCTCACTATCGCTTTGGAACCGATCACTCACTTCCTAACTGGCGCGTGCCTGGGCCGCGCCGGATTCAATCGCAAAACCGCGCTGGCCACCGCCACCATGACGCTGGCCGCGGAAGCGCCTGATCTCGATGTCCTGAGCGGGTTTGGCCGGCCGGCGCTGGGATTTGGGCATCATCGCGGATTTACCCATTCTTTTCTCGGAGCGTTCCTGGTATCTGGGCTGGTGGTCGGGTTCATGTATCTGGTGTGGAGAATCCGCGGCCGCAAAACTAAAACCAATCTGCCGCCGCGCTGGGGAGTGCTGTATGGGTTGGCTTATCTGGCTTGCATGAGCCATATTCTGCTCGATTTCACCAACAATTACGGCGTGAGGCCATTCTGGCCATTTTCCGAGAGATGGTATTCCTGGGACATTGTTTTCATTGTCGAGCCGGTGCTGCTGGTCTTGCTGGTCGCCGGGCTGGCGCTGCCGGCTTTGTTCTCGCTGGTGAATACTGAAATCGGAGCTCGCGTCAAAGGTCCCAAAGGACGCGCCGGTGCGATAGCCGCCCTGGCAGGGGTTTGTATGACCTGGGGCGTGCGGGACTATGAGCATCGCCGGGCCGTCAGCGCAATGGAGGCGCGCTTGTACAGAGACGCTGACCCGATTCGAGTGTCGGCATATCCTATGGCGCTGAATCCATTTCAATGGTACGGCGTGGTGGAAACGCAGAATTTTTTTGCGACCATGCTGGTGGATTCTTCCGGGCCAGAGGTTGATCCGCGCGGGCAGATGAAAATCCGCTATAAGCCAGAGGAGACAGAGGTTACTCTGGCTGCGAAAAGGTCTTATCTGGGGCGCATTTATCTGGATTGGGCGCAGTATCCGATTACCGAGACGGACAAGCTGGAGTCAGGCGGTTCTATCGTCCGCTTTAAGGACCTGCGGTTCGACTACCCTGGACGTTCCGGGCGCTCTCCGCTTGGCGCAGGCGTGGAACTGGATGCGAATCTCAACGTGGTGCGGGAATTTACCGGAATGCGCAGCCAGCGAGTGACGCCGAAAGTCGCTCCTTGACGCCGCTGCCCGCACGCGCCACAATCATGCATTAACTTATTGAGGTCAACGATGCTCGCATACTTGTTTGTAGTCTTGGCTGTGGCGTTTCGTTTCGTTCCCCATCCCTGGGGATTTACTCCCATCCCTGCCTCGCTGTTGTTCTTTGGGGCGCGGGGGGCACGCCGCATGATGTGGGTGCCAGTAGTCCTTATGATGGTTTGCGACATTGTGCTCACCAAGTACGTTTACGGCTTGTCCATGAGCTGGGACCAATGGGTGACCTGGGCCTGGTATGCGGGAATTTTGTGGCTGGGCACGACCTTGAAGAACAACCAGAAACCAGCCCGGATCGTCCTGGCCTCGCTCACCACGTCCGTTTCATTCTTTGTGGTCAGCAACTTCGCGGTGTGGGCGGCGACCAAGCTCTACCCAAAAACGCTTGCCGGATTGATGATGTCCTACACTATGGGCTTGCCATTTTTCCAACGGAGTATTGCTGGCGACCTGCTGTTCACGGGCTTGATGTTTGCCGCGCCGTATGCTCTGCATTTGCTGACTGGCGCGTCTGAAAAGGGCAGCGATCACATCGCCGCTGCGTAGCTCAAGCAAACGCTTTAATGATTGCCGGCATTCTCTTGGGAGCCGTTCGAATTTTTGCGTTTGTTTTTGACCCGCCGGACCACCCACCAGATGGCCAGGATTTCCAGTACCGCGCCCAAGGCCCAGAAAATATGCTGACCCAGGAAGCGCCCGCTCCATTCCACGAATTGCGGCCCGAACTTTATGGTGAGCAGCGAAATGATGGTGAAGCGCACGAAGCGTCCGGAAAAAATGGCCAGCAGGAAATGCCAAAAATTCATTTCGAATGCGGCGGCCGCCAGCACAAAGAGTTTGAATGGCGTAGGCGGGGGCAGCATGGAGGGGAACATCAAGGCCCAGAACTCGTGCCGCTCAAAGGAGGCATGAATCCGGGCAAAACGTTCCGGGGACATCCGCTTGCGAAGTAATTTCTCGCCGCCCTCGTATCCGATCCAGTAGAGGATGCAGCTGCCGAGCGCCGACCCGGCCGCTCCCATAATTACATAGAGAAGAAATGCGGAGGGTTTTTGGTACACATATCCCGCCATGACCAAATCCATGGGAAGGCCAATTGCAGCCGCGTCCGCCGCGGAAATGACCAGCGGGCCCCACGGGCCCAATGGGACCAAAATACTTTGTAGGAATACGACGTATTTCGCAAGAATGGCTTTGACGGTTTTCAAAAGAAGATTTTAACAGGCTTCCACCCTGCATCTTGCCGCGCTGACCGCGCAGCGTATATGATCCGGCACCATGCGGAAATTTCCGGTATTGCGGATCGTTCCACCTACCAGCATCCAATGGAGCCCAGTATCGGAGTGCGGTATCTGGTCGTGGGCGGAACAGTTTTAGTGGACCAAGGGAAGCTCGTGCCAGACGTCTTCCCGGGCCGAGCCTTACTCGGCCCGTGGAAGCGGTAATTCCTTACATCTTGGGGAAGTTCGGATCGGCCTTCACTTCCAGGATCTGCTTGGTGTGACGTTCGCTGTGGGCGGCGATCATCAAGATCCATTCGTAGCCATCGAGCTTCTTGCCGAAGGGGCTGTCAGTGGCATGGGCACGCAGATCGTCGTGGCCGGTCAGCAACCCTTCGGTGGTCTGGCGGCTCTCGAGGAAATGCTTTAAGGAGCCATCCGGAGAACCAAAGCGGTTGGTTGGCTTCAGCGGCTCTGGGGCCTGAACTTTGTGGCTGCGGTCTGGGACCATGCTCAAGACCATCTGATCGATGGCGGCCACATCTTCGCCCTCCGGCCGGGCCGGAGCTTTCATCACATTCTCGGTGATATTTCCCCGGATAAAATCTTCCGCGGCTGCGATGTGCTCCATGACTTCGGCCACGGACCAGCGATCGGGAGCGGGTTTGAAGTCCCATTGCGCGGCGGAAAGGCCCTTGGTCGCATCCATCACGCCTTGCTTGGTGCTTTCGAGATATTTAAGGGCTTTGTCTTTTTCCGCCTGAGTTTGAGTAAAAGCTGAGCCCGCCAGCGCCATGGTGAGCACAAGAAATGCCAGAAACCGCTTGTACATACTTCCCTCCAACGGTGAATTTCGATGCGACCCTAAAGATGACGCGTTCCGCAGATTGGATTCTAAAAATCCGGTCATCATGGTCCACGAGCGGTCATTCATGGTGTCGAGTGTTACCACCGAGCAACTGGAGAGCGTGAGGTAACAAATCAATGACCGCTTCTAGAGACTCGACCGCGCCTTTGGGGCTACCGGGGACATTCAGAACCAGCGATTTCTCGCGCACCCCACAAATTCCACGGCTTAGGGCCGCCAGAGGCGTTTTCTTTGTGCCCTCGGCCCGCATGCGTTCGGCAACTCCCTCCAGGACGCGGGTACATACCATGCGCGTAGCTTCGGGGGTGACATCACGCTGGGCGACCCCGGTTCCGCCGGTGGTAACAACCAGACGGGCTTCGCCGGTCAGAAGGACGATGGCATTGGAAATCGCCAATGTGTCGTCGGGCACGATTTCGGTTGCAACCACTGAGAATTTATGGCGGGTCAGGATTTCTGTTATCGCAGGGCCGGAGCGGTCTGTGCGCTCTCCCTTGGCGCAGGAATCGCTTACAGTCAATACAGCTGCGGTAAGAATCTCGGTGGGATTACCAGTTCTCTGTTCCCGGTCCTCAGTTCTCAGATTAGGTGTCGAGGAGGACATCGTCTTCCTCGGTTACGCCTTCTTCGCGCTTGGACTCATCCAGGAGGCGCAGGCCTTCCATCAGCAGGCCTTGGGTGTTGAGGGTGGTGCTTTGCTGAGTGGTCTTGCCGTCGAAGTTGAGCTCGAAATTGCCGCCTGTCCAGCGCAAGACTTTAAAGACCGCCGCATCGCCGGTCACGCCGCCGTAGTCGGCGTGGGTCACCTGGCCCTCGCTGAAGAACATCTCGCAGCGATCGCCTTCGTTGGTGAGCGTAAGCTGACAGCTTTTGCGGCCCATTTCCAGGGACTGTACCAGGTCAATCACGTTCATCTGCAAGAGGTTGCCACGCAGGACGCCGTCGGAGGGCGCGGTTTTGGCCATTTTTTCCAGGGCGATGCGGTCAATCACGCGCTTGATGCGGCGGATGGCATCCTTCAAGAAGAAGGGTTTCTCCACAAAATCATCGGCGAGGTGTTCCTGCTGGGCCAGCTTCTCGGAGATCTCGGATTTGGTTGCCAGGATGACCACGGCGGTGGATTGAGTATTGGGACGTCCCCGTAGTTTGTCCACCAGTTGGCGCCCATCCATGCCGGGCATGTGGTAGTCGCTGATTAACAGGTCCGGGGGATCCTCTACCGCTTTCAGCAGGGCGTCCGCGCCATCGGTGGCGGTTATGACCTGTGCCAGAGGAGATAGCGCTTCCCGCAGCATCCCCATGACCATGGGGTTGTCATCCACCAGCAGAATTTTGACGTTGCTCGCCATTCCGGTTTAGGTCTTCTCGCTCCGGCGGTAGTCGCCGCCTTTTCCCCCTGTCTTACTCTCTAGCACAACTTCACGGATTTCAATGCCTTTATCCAGGGCCTTACACATATCGTACACGGTCAGGGCGGCCACGCTGACGGCAACCAGGGCCTCCATCTCCACTCCTGTAGTGGCGGTGGTAGTAACTTGTGAGGTAATAGAGACGCCATTCTCGCACAGCCGTAAGCCTACATCAACGTGAGACAGCGGCAAGCAATGGCACATGGGGATTAGATCGGCAGTTTTCTTGGCGGCCATGATGCCCGCCAGGCGCGCGACTTCCAGCGGGTCGCCCTTTGGATTCTTGGGCAGGGCGTTCAAGACGAGCGGCTTTAAGGCCACAAAGGCGCTGGCCTGGGCCTGGCGTTTGGTGGGGGATTTCGCGGACACATCTACCATGCGGGCCTGGCCTGCGCGGTCATAATGGGAAAGACGTTTTGCCATAAAAACTATCCTATCTGAGAGACTTACAGACTAGCGCATCATGACTGGTATCCACTCACCCGCGGCGACGTAATCACGGTCCGGCGGGATTACCACATAGCAATTAGCCCGAGCTGTTGCCACGATATCGCCGGAGCCTTGCCACGCGGCCAGCTCTACTTCGGTGTGCTCGAATTTGCCGGAAAGATTGGCCGGTAGAAATCGCCTCAAGCCAGGTTTGGTTTTGATCTCAGATTTCAGCCTGGCGTATAGGAATGACAGCTTGCGTGGCGTAGCGCCCGCCAGGGCATCCAGGAGCGGGCGTACGAACAGCTCAAAGGTCACCATAGTTGAGACCGGATTCCCGGGGAGCCCAAAGAAATACTTGTCCGCGGCGCGCCCGAATACGATGGGTTTTCCCGGCTGGATTTTTACTCCCGTAAAGAAGAATTCCGCCCCCAGTCCGGTCAGCACCTGCTCGACAAGATCATATTTGCCCATGGAAACACCGCCCGCCATCAGCACCAGGTCGGCTTCCAGGCCATCGTGAATCAGCTCGCGGAGCCGTGCGGGCTCGTCGGGGGCGATGGGGAGTAACACTGCTTCTCCTCCAGCGGCCTGAATTTGCGCAGCCAGCGAGTAACTGTTGGAGTTGCGGATTTGGCTTGGACCGGGTGGAGTGTCGATGTCTACAATCTCGTCTCCGGTGGACAGCACTGCGACTCTGGGTTTCTTATAGACCAGCAGGCGTGCCCTGCCGACCGAGGCCGCAACCGCAATCGCCGCCTGGTCAAGCCGCATGCCAGGGTCAAGCAGGCGCTCATTGCGCCTGGCCTCTGAACCGACAGGAACGATGTTGTTTCCTCCGGATAGGCCGTGATGAACCTGGACCGAATCCCCCTGGGTCGAGGTGTGCTCCACCATTACTACCGCATCCGCTCCAGGGGGTGCGGGGGCCCCGGTCATAATCGCGGCTGCCTGACCGGAAACCAAGGAAGGAAGGGACTCTGGCTTGGCGCCGGCCCGGATCTCGGCGACTACTTTGAGCGTGGCAGGCAGCTTCGACAAATCAGCCGCGATTACGGCATATCCATCGCGCGCCGCCCTGGGGAAAGGCGGGAAATTGCGATCGGCGGAGATCGGCTCAGCCAGCGCGCGTCCATAACTCTCGATCAATGCAACCAGTTCTTGGCCGCCCGCGGCGAGTTTTGCCGCGTGCTCTTCCACCACCTGGAGCGCGTCTTCAAAACTCAGGATGGCTGAAAGTTCGGGCTGGGCTGGCATGGAGGAAATGATACGAGGGCGGGACAAGAAAATCTAACCGCAAGTTAAGAGCGCGCCTCGGCAAGCGCCTGTTTCAAGCTTTGGGCATCATTGGCGTAGACCAGCGCAGTTTGCGCGTCTACCGCGCCGCTGCGCACCAGCTTTTCGATCTCGGCATCGAAGTGCTGCATACCTTCCGGTGCGCCCTTTTTGATCACCTCCAGCAGGTTGAGTCCGCTTTCATCCTCGCACTCCACTGCCCCGGCGGTGCGTGGAGTGAGCTTGAAGACCTCGATGGCGGCGACCCGGCCGCTCCCGTCCTTGCGCGGCAGTAGACGCTGGGAAACAATGTGGCTTAGGTTCTTGGCAAGGCGGGCGCGGACCGATTTCTGTTCCTCCACGGAAAACCAGGAAACGATCCGGTCGATGGTTTTTGCCGCATTCACTGCATTGACGGTGGAAAGCACCGTGTGCCCGGTTTCAGCCGCTTCAATCACCCGCTCGGCGGTTTCGCGGTCCCGCAGTTCACCCACCAGAATCACTTTTGGCGACTGCCGCAACGCGGAACGCATGGCAATGGCGAAGCTGGGTGCGTCGATATGCAACTCGCGTTGATGCACGGTGGCGCGTTTGTGGCGGTGCAGAAACTCGATGGGGTCTTCGATGGTAATGATATGGCAGACTTGCGCCTGGTTGATGCCATCCAGCAATGTGGCCAGGGTGGAAGATTTGCCGGATCCGCGCGGACCGGCCACCAGCACGATCCCCTTTCGCAAATGGGCGATCTCTCCGAGTCGCGAAGGAAGGCCCAGAGAACTGAAGTCAGGAATGGTGGTAGGAATTACGCGCATGACCACCGCGCAACTGCCACGCTGAATAAATACGTTGACGCGAAAGCGGGCCACGCCCGGCAGGCCGTAGGAAATGTCACAAGATCCTTGTTCACGCAGGATGTTGATGGCCTGTTTGTTATTGCCGATCAAATCGGAGGCGATGCGGCGGGTGTCATCGGGAGTCAGGGATTCAAGTCCGGGGACTTGCACCGGAATGAGCTGCCCATGAATTTCAATCTGGGGCGGGCGCCCCGGGGAGAAGATGAAATCGCTGATTTGATCGTTGGCGCGCAGCATTGCCGCCAGCAGATCATGCGTGGCGGACTTCCCCGAAGCCGGGGCATCAATCGAGAGAGAAAGCGGCGCGACGCCAGGGGTGGCCATAACAGTTCACAAACTTTGCGGCGCGTGGGGGACGATGCGGAACGAGCCACCTTAAATGTAGCGAAACCGGGAGTGGGCGACTAGGGAGAACGTCAAGTGCATACACCTTCGTAATGCGAGGCTGGGAAAGCGCAAAAACGGGCGGCCGTGGCCGCCCGGATTTTCGGTCGGGAGCGCGGATCTCACTTCTTTGTGGCTGCTTTCTTTTTCCCGAAGCTGGTCTCCACCGAAACGCCCATGCTAGCCAGCAAGTCCTTCGCAGGCTGCGCGTAGGGTCCGGTTGGATCCAGTTCCAGATACTTATTCAAAGCCTCGGCTGTACCATCCGGGAAAACCATTTTATTGTCCTTGCTGAGGGTGCCCTTTCCCATTAAGTTGACGCCCTTCCAATAGTAAGCGCCGGCTTTGTTCGGGTCAGCGGCGATGGCTTTGTCAAATGCGGCAATCGCCTCGTCCACGTGGCCACCGTTGGTCATGATGGCGCCGAGATTAAAGAAGTACATGCTTCCGTTTGCGGGGTCAATCTGGGCGGCCTGATTGTAGGCGTCTACCGCACCCTTGGCATTGCCCGTGCGGCCATAGGCGTTGCCCAGGCCGTTGTAGTAGGCGGCCAGGTTCTTGTTGGATTCAGCCTGCTTGGCCGCGTCCGGTTTCTTGTCCGAGGAGTTGGCCGACGCTATGTCGGCCTTCTTCATTTCGATCGCTTTTTGTAAGTCGACGACTGCGGAGTCCAAGCGCTTGTTCTTTTCCGCGCTATCGGTCTGTTTCAACGCGGACTGAGAGTACACATCCCCGAGCTTGTACCAGATAACATCACGGGTGGCGTCCAGGTCTGTCGCTTGGGTCAACAGCGTGATCGCGGTGTCGTAATCGCCAGCCTTGGAAGCTTCATTGGCAGCGGTTAATTTTTCGTTGAGCGCTTTGACCACGTCCGCTTCTTTCGAGGCCGCGGCCTGCTTTTCTTTTATTTGTGACTGTGTCTGCTTGGCTTGTTCCGCGGACATCCCCTGTTGTTGCAGGGCTTCCTGCTGCCGCTTTTTTACATCGAAATCGACCGGCGTGTTGTCGATCATGGCGACATTGACGTTGTCCACGTGATCAATTTCTTTCCCGTCGGCGTCAATCAGGACGACCTTGTAGTTGTGTCCGGGCGCGATTCCGATGGACAAATATTCGCCCTTGTTATTGGTCTTCAAGTCCCACTTCTGGCCGGTGTCCTTACTGATATATCGCACAATCGCTCCAACCATCGGTTTGCCATCGGCGTCCCTACAGGTGCCGGATACCTTGGCGAAGTTCTGCGCGAGAACCGAGGTGGACCAGAGCGCGACCACGGTGATAGCCAGCAGCGCAAACATCCAACGTTGTTTCATCTCTCTCTTGCCTCCTAAATTCCGTTTTACTTCCGTACGATTCCTAAACCTTTTCCGCGACCTGCAGGTAGGGGATTGGGTCCTCAGTCCCTGCTGCCTGAAATGCCCGCAGACGCAGCACACAACTGTCGCACACCCCGCAAGCCCGATCCTCCCGGCTATAGCATGACCACGTTAAATGGAAGGGAGCCCCCAATTCAAGGCCGCGGCGGACGATATCCACCTTGCGCATGGCGATCAGCGGAGTCAAAATTTCGATCCGGCCTTCCTTGGTCCCCGCTCCAATGACGCGGTTAAATGCCTGATAGTACGCCGGCCGGCAATCAGGATACCCCGAACTGTCCTGTTCAACCGCGCCAATATAAATTTTTTCCGCGGCGATGACTTCTGCCCAGCTTACCGCCACCGCGAGAAAGTGCGCGTTGCGGAAGGGAACGTAGGTGACCGGGATGTCCTGGCCGATGGTGTGCGATTCCGGCACGGCGATCTTTGTGTCCGTCAAAGCCGATCCGCCAATGACTCGAAGGGCGTCATTTTTCACCATGAGCCGGCTCTCGATTCCCAACGCATCACAGATGCTAACGAAGGCCCGGCGCTCACGATCTTCAGTGCGTTGGCCGTAGCTGATGTGCAGGGCGGCGGCATTATAATCGCGGGCGGCGATGGCTGCGCAGACGGCGGAATCCATTCCGCCGCTCAACAGGACTACCGCCGGCGCCTTCTCTGAATTAGATGCCATTCCGACTTATACCCCTTTCATTGCCGGATCCCACACAAACTTATGGATTTGCAGGCCTAGCCGGGCTGGGGCGTTGTCCTCCAGCATCCACTCGGCCAGTTCCCGTGGGTCTAACAGGCAGTGCGATGTATGGGAACTGCCGCTGGCGTCTTGGTGGAAGGCAGGAGAGAAAAGCACTGCGTTGACGCGGCGGGAAAGATCATGGCGAACCGCGAAATCACGGGCGAACTCGTAGTCGGCACGGCCGGTCAGTACGAACTTGACCTCGTCATGGGGAGACAACGCCGCCAGATTTTCCATGCGGAATGTATCCGGCTCTCCCGAGTTAGGGCACTTTACATCCACAATTTTGATCACGCCCGCGGGAACCAGCTCCAGCGGGCGCTCGCCGCTGGTTTCGAGCAGGACGGTGTAACCTGCATCCAGCAGGCGCCGCATCAACGGGACTCCCTCGCGCTCTTGCAGCATGGGTTCGCCGCCGGTGATCTCAACCAGCCCGCCGCCTGGGCTCAGCCGCGTTACTTCCAGGAAAATTTCCTCCTGCGACATTTTCTTGCCGCCGTAGAAGGAGTACTCGCTGTCACACCAGGCGCAGCGCAGATTGCAGCCGGTCAATCGCACAAATACGCAGGGCAATCCCGCATGGGTGGATTCGCCCTGAAGCGATTTGTAGATTTCCGTGATCTGCATGGAAGACAGCTTTCACTGTCAGCTCTAGGCTGAGAAATTATGGTTCTGAATACTTCGCTGTGGTGACATCGGTTTCATACACCGTCACATCCTTGATGCGCACGCGGCCGTTGGTCACGCGCTGTAGCCGGGTATTCGATTCATCGTAAAAATATTTTGCCAGATTTTCTGCCGAGGGATTCACCACGGTGAATGGCTCCAGATCGTTAATCATCTTGTGGTCCAGGCGGTCAATGACGTGCTTCATCACTTCCTTGAGGTCCTTGAAATCGAGCAGCAGGCCGGCTTTGTCGAGTTCCTGGCCCGCCAGAGTGACCCGCACCTTGTAGTTATGCCCGTGCGGGTTCTCGCACTTGCCCTTGTAATTGCGCAGGTAGTGGCCCGCGGCAAATGAATCTTCGACGGTGACTTCGAACATGAGTCCTCAAAGCCCTGATAGGGCGGAATGGAACTGCGCCTAAACACCTATTTTAGCGCGGAAATTGACTATCCACCCTTTGTCATTCCGACGATTCGCGCAGCGAATAAGGAGGAATCTGCTGTCGCCGCCGGTGCATGAGTGCTATCCAGGGAAAGCAGATTCCTCCTGGGCATTTCGTGCCTCGCCGGAATGATAATTAGCGTGCGGAAGCCTGCACACGGCTCCAGGCTTCAGCCGCCTGTACCCGCCTGGAAATCGCCGGGTGGGAGTGGAACAGCCACTCTACCAACCGAGAGGGCGCGCGCTCCGCCAGATTTTGACTGGCCAGCTTATTCATCGAAGAGATAAAAGGGGTTACGGTCGAGATAGAGCGGAAAGCATAGCGGTCCGCTTGGCGCTCGTTGAAGCGCGAGTATGCGTTCAGCGCAGGCATTAGAAACAGCGACAGCACCGTCGCCACCAGCACCAGTAACGGCATATTGGCGAAGTCAGCCAGGGACTCAAACATGTGCAGGCGGTCTACGGCAAAGTGCAGGACGAAATTTGCTGCCCAGAAACCCACAAGAGTCACCACTGCCTGCACTCCAATACTTTTTAGGATGTGGCGGTGGACGTGATGGCCCAGCTCGTGGGCCAGCACTGCCTCGATCTCCTCAGGAGAATAGTTGTCGAGCAAGGTGTCGGCCAGGATGATGCGGCGCGTGGCCCCCAACCCGGTCAACGCGGCGTTTGCCTTGTTGCTCTTTTCTGAAAGGCGCCACTTGTACACGCCGCGTACGCGTGTTCCGGCGCGCTCGCTCAGGCGGACCAAGCGGGCTTTCAGGTCCTCGTTTTGCAGGGGCTCGAATTTGTAGAAGATGGGAAACAGCACCACGGGGGCGACCTGCGCCATGAGCACAAACAATCCCAGAAAAACGGCCCAACAGTACCACCACCAATGTTGGGCGAACTCACGAAGGATGGAATACAAAACCACCGCAACAATGGTTGCCAGAATGATGCTTACCAAGAATCCTTTGACCTGGTCCCACAACCATCCCAACAGTTTTTGATTGGAAAGATGGTAGCTGCGTTCGAGGCGGAACCCGTAGTAGTCCAGGCCGATACCCAGCAGTTTGGTTAGAAGCATCAGCATGATCACATAAAAGATCAGGGCCACGGTGTAATACTGTCCGCCCAAGCTAAGGGCGATATCACGCAGGCGATTCGTCCAGCCGGTCAGTAACAGAATGATCAGCAGGCCGAAACCGGCAGCGAAGTCGGCGATCCCCAGCCAGCGCTTGATCTTGTTATAGCGCCGGGCTTCCGGGGAGTCGGGTTGGGCCGTGATGGGGCTGGCAGCAGTCATGAATCCAGTAAATCCTAGTCCTCTGAGGCAAGAGTCGCCAGTCACCACAGTGCAATGCCATGTAGCGACGGGCGTCCCCTCGACATCGCTCAGGGCAGGCTCTCGCCCGTCCTGGTTGGCGATTGTCCACAAAGCTTTGATCAGACTTACTTAGCCTGCTTTTACGAAGGCTTCGGCGCTGGAGAGTATCTCACTGACCAGGGCCGGAGAGGCCGCTTCTGTATAGATGCGTAAAAGCGGCTCGGTGCCGGAGGCCCGGAACAGCACCCAGGCGTCGGCGCCATTCCCGTTGGTTGGGACATCGAGGAAGAACTTGATACCGTCGAGATTGGCTTTTTGGGAGATGGGGAAAGTTCCCAGTTTTTTGGTATCGTCCGAGGCGGCGCGGTGGATTGCGCCTTGCTTCACATTCTCGGGAATGTGCAAATCCACGCGCCCGTAATGATGGGCCCCATATTCTTGCTGGAGGTCGGCGACCAATTGCCCTAGAGGCTTACGCTCTTCCGCCATGACATTGGCCAGCAGCAAGGAATTCAGCACCCCGTCACGCTCGGGCAGGAACCGCGAGTATCCAATGCCGCCGGATTCTTCTCCGCCGATGACGATCTCGCGTTCCATCATCAGGTCGGCGATGTATTTGAAGCCGATGGGGCACTCGTTGAGCTTGCGGCCATGCTTGGCGGCAATACGGTCCAGCATGCGGGTGGTGTTGAAGGCGCGGACGACCTCGCCCGGCCATTTCTTGCG
>CAZETZ010000079.1:0-14290 GCA_964514735.1 uncultured Acidobacteriaceae bacterium
AACTGGTGACCTCTCCCTTACCAAGGGAGTGCTCTACCAACTGAGCTACATCGGCGAATCCTTCAACCGCAGGCTACTTTTCGCTGTCGCTCGAGTGCATCGTGTCCTTACGTCGCACCCAGGTTTTAAAAGCGAACATGGCCAAAATCGCCAAACACAGGAGCCTGATTCTCTCGTCATCCAGCGTGGTCCACGCGAGCACTCCCAAGCCAACAAACGCGGCCATCGCCATTGCTAAACGCGTCACGAAAAGATCCTTCGCAAAAAGATCGCTTAGGAATTCGCCAGCGGGCTCCCGCTTCGCATTCGCTCAGCCTCACGCCCGCAAAGCGGCTCAATTCAATCTGGTGCACAGGGAAGGATTCGAACCTTCGTACCTCGCTAGGAGGGACAGATTTACAGTCTGTTGGCTTTAACCACTCACCCACCTGTGCAAAACCGCAGAGGCCCAAGCTTCCGGCAAACAATCTTCCGCATTTGCGCACTACACAGACGAGCAATTTTCAGCAGGCGTTACACAGAAGAACGTTGCGGGGCGCTCACTACGCTGCCCAATTGGAAGTTCTCTATGGAAGTTGCTGTTGGAAAATCTCTATGCCGCCACCACACCCGCGCAAAATGTCCTGCTCCGGAACCGTTTCTTGGAGCTGGCGATAGGATTTGAACCTACGACCCTCTGATTACAAATCAGATGCTCTACCAACTGAGCTACGCCAGCAATCTGGGACAGGTACTCCGCCTGGGAGCAACACTAGTCCTCTGGTCCCTAGCTGCCTAACCGGGACAATTTTAAACGATACCATAGTGGCAAGTAAGGGCGCAATCTGATGTCCGAAAAGGGGCAGTGTCTCAGTTTCGCAAACTGAGACACTACCGCCGAAAGTAAAGACTCTTACCCTTAACTCGCCAGCAATCGGGGAAACATGCTTCAATGAGAAGCCCAGGCACTTCCCTAAGTTGACAGGTACGCGATGACCTGGGCGTTGTGGGCGGCCGAGTCTTCGTTAAAAGCACTCGCCACCACATAGGCCCCATAACCTGGAGTCAGGGACTGAAGTACTTCACCCACGCAAATCCCGCGCCCAGCGCGCGGATTACCGCTTCTTCCTCCTCTTGCTTCGGCCGAGGTAGCCTACTCTTGATTGCCGCGCATGAGGGCGAGCGCATCGCGCGGACCTCCAGCGGCATTGTTATTTTTGGCAAGACCCGCGTCCTCGGTGAATGGGGCAACGTCGCCTTCTCCCGGCGCCAGGAACAAGTTGCTCTCCAGGCCATGCTGCTTGGTGTAGAGATCGTAGTAGCGCCCCTGCTGCGCGTAGAGCTGGTCGTGGGTCCCACGTTCCACGATTCGCCCTTGTTCCACCACCAGAATTTGGTCCGCCCGACGGATGGTGGAAAGGCGGTGGGCGATCACAAACGTCGTCCGGCCCTGCATAAGATACGAAAGGCCCTGCTGAATCAAGGCCTCGGACTCGGAATCCAGACTGGAGGTGGCCTCGTCGAGAATCAGGATGCCTGGCTCCGCCAGAACCGCGCGCGCAATGGAAACCCGCTGCTTCTGGCCGCCGGACAACTTGACTCCCCGCTCGCCCACGATGGTGTCATACTTTTCCGAAAAACTCCCGGCGAATTCGTCCACGCGGGCGATGGCACAGGCCCGCATGATTTCCGCTTCGCTGGCATCCGGACGCGAGAAACTCACGTTTTCCCGAATGGTGCCGTCAAACAGGAAAGATTCCTGGAGCACGACCCCCAGGCGGGTGCGGTAGGAATCCAGGCGCACGGCGCTCAAGTCGACGCCATCGACCAGCACCTTGCCCGAGGTCGGCACGTAAAAAGCGGAGATCAATCCGATGGTGGTCGATTTGCCGGAGCCCGAAGAACCGACCAGGGCGGTTACGGTTCCGGGCGGGGCGGTAAATGAGACATCGTCGAGGACCACCCGGCTGCCGTCGTAGCTGAAGCTGACGTGGTCGAACTCCACTCTTCCTTCGAGGCCCTTCAACCTGACGGTACGATGGGGATCGTCGTCCTCGGGACGCTCGCGCAGGATTTCCTGTGTCCGCTCTAATCCTGCGATGGCTTCGGTGAGTTGGGTCCCGATATTGACCACTTGCATGATCGGCGCCACCAGGAAACCCAGGAATAGCGTGTAGGTAAAGAAGCCGCCCAGGGTAAGGGTACCGGCCATGATCTGGCGCGCGCCGACATACATAATGACCGCGCCGACCACTCCCATCAGCAGGCTTGCGGAAAGACCCATGACCGAGGTCGCGGTCAGCGTGCGCATGACGTTTTCCAGCAATCGCCGCACCCCGGAGGCAAAGACGGACTCCTCCCGTTCCTCGGCGTGATAGCCCTTGATGACGCGCACGCCGCCCAGCGACTCGGCCAGACGGCCGGTGACTTCGGCGTTAATTTTGCCGCGCTCGCGGAAAATGGGGCGGATGGTGCCGAAAGCTTGCTTGAGCGAAAGGCCGAAGCACAGCAGAAAGCCGAAGGCAATCACCGTCATCCACGGGCTGATGCGGAACAGCACCACCAAAGCAATCGCGGAGGTCAGCAGTCCACCGCTGAGGTCCACCAGGCCCGTCCCCAGCAGATTTCTGACCCCTTCCACATCGCTCATGATGCGCGATACCAGGTTGCCGGTTTTGTTGGAGTCGTAGAAAGCAACCGGGAGGCGCGAGATGTGTTTCTGCACTTTTTGCCGCAGCTCCGCGATCAGGCGTTGCGCCGCTTTGGAAAGCAGTTGGGTCAGGGAAAATGAAGTAACGCCCTGAATCACGGTGGCCAGCAATACGGTCAGGACGAGCCGGCGCAGCCACTCGCTGTGGTGCTTGGCAATGACGCTGTCAATCAGGAACTTGGTCGAGTAGGGCAACACCAGTCCGGACACGCGATTGATGACCATCAGAAAAAATCCCAGCGCCAGCACCGCGCGCCGGGGGCGGACCAGTTCCCAGACCGCGGGAAGGACCAGGTGAAGGCGTGGAACACTCAACCGCGGCGACTTAGGCTTCTCGGCGAGACTCACGGTGCTTTCGATTTCTCAGCGGGAGCAAAGGCTTCTTTAATTATTGCATCCGACGCATTTTTATGGCCTGGGCGCCGCATGTCCGCGGACGGCCAGAGGAGGCGGGTCCATTCCCAAGAAAGAAGTGGAATCCAAATCGGGCGAGGGCGTCCACGCGTGGCAGCAGTTAACTCTCTTAGAGTAAAGCTATACGGCATACACTCGATGAATGAAGGCAAGCTGAGAGTAATCCACAAGAGGACTCAAAAGCATGAATAGTGAGCTGAGTCAAGACAGCAGCCGGAGCGATCAGAAAGCTAGTTTGCAGACCGAGGCTGCACGCGGCGCCTGGCATAGTCCATCCCTCACCGTGATGGACATGCGGCGCACGATGGCTGCGGCTGGCGCTTATATCGATTTTGGCACCGGTTCTTCGTTCTAAGCGACCAAGGAAAGCCAGAAAATACGGCCAGGGTGGGAAGAGAAAAACATGCAGCGTGATCCAAGCATTGCCCCAGGCTCCGCTATCGACAACGAGGAACGCACGGCAGCTGGACTGGTTGTCTGGCGGCAGCCGACGATCACGATCATCGACATCAAGCGGACTATGTTTTTTGGAGGATCGTTCATTGACGGGGTTGTCGGCACCGCTTCCAGTTAGAAGGTGTGTGGCGCGAATATCCTGTGAGCAAAGACGTTTTTTGCGCCGAATCGTGCGGTGATTCTTAATAAGGAAAATCATGAATCAGGAAACGGACAATCCAAAGGACCTGGAGGCAGCCGGTGATAAGGCTGTCGCGGAGTCCGTGCAGTCTAAGGGCCCATGGCGGAGGCCGAACCTCACCATCATCGATATCAGGCGCACCATGCTCGCCTTCGGATCGATAACGGACGGTTTTACCGGCAGCCTGTGAGCCCAAGGGCACCAACATCACGCTGCCCACTCCATTGGATGCGAGGCGGCTGGAAAGGACAAAAAGGATGACTAACCCTCAGGAAGATTCAAGCGGCAGGACCACGACGGGGAACTCCGACACTGCGGTGGAGTCCGCGCCGGGCGTTCGTCCGGTCTGGCGCTGCCCGAACCTCACCATCATTGACATCCGGCGCACAATGTTCGCCCTTGGGTCGATATTGGACGGTCTTACCGGCAGCATTTGAAGTTTCGCGGGACCGAGGAGAAGGGTTCGTGACTCGCGCTCCCGCGCTCGAACAGTACAGCGTGCCGCGAGAAAAACCACGACTCTGCGCCGGGGCCCGCGGTCGATGTCCGTTCTGTCTGGCGGAGTCCGAACCTCAGGGCGATGCATATCCAACGTACGATGTTTCTTGCGGGGTCGGGCATTGACCTCAGCGGACAGACAGCCAGCGAATCCAAATAGCGCAAAGCTGACGGAACTTCATGAGCGGCATCTTCGGCATCGTACAGCGTAATGGCGCTCCAGTGGCCCCATCCACCGTGCAGGCCATGCGCCAAGCTATGACCGTATGGGGGCCCGATGGAGACACGGCCTGGCAGGATGGGCCGGCCGCGCTGGGACAAATGCGTTTGCTCAGCACGCCGGAGTCGCGCCACGAGCGTTTACCTTACACCGACGCAGCCAACGGCGTGGTCTTTACCGCCGCCGCACGGGTGGACAATCGCCAGGAATTGGGGCGCCTGCTCAACCTTCCTGCTCACCAACACCCCCACCTTCCCGATAGCGAGTTCTTATTCCGGGCTTATTTGAAATGGGGGGAGAATTTCCCTGTCCGCATCTTTGGGGACTGGGCCTTTGCCGCATGGCACCCGGCGGAACGCAAGTTGTTTCTGGCACGCGACCATTTTGGCAACACTTCGATCTTCTATCACTCTGGGCCGCGGGTCTTTGCTTTTGCTTCGAGCCGCCAGGCGTTGCTGGCGCTGAATCTGGCGCCGGTGGAACTCGACGAACTCTATTTGGGACAGGTGCTGGTGTCATGGACCGCCTGTCATGGGGAGCGCACCATTCACAAGCTAGTCCGCCGCCTGCCTCCCGCGCATGCGATTACGCTCACTCCCGAACGAGAGGAGGTCCGCCAATATTGGCGGCTGGAAGATACCTCCCCACTGAATTTGCCGGGCCGCGAGGATTACGTAGCCGCCTTCCGGGAGGTTTTTGACGAAGCCGTAGCTTGCCGGTTGCGCGCCTATGGCGGCCCGGTTGCCGTGACTTTGAGCGGCGGCCTCGATTCCAGCGCAGTGACTGCCGTGGCCGCGGGTTGCTTACGCACCCATGGGCAAAATCTTAGGGCATTCACTTCGGTGCCTCTTGCCGATCCTGACGAGTACGTCGGCGACCGCTACGGGAATGAATTCCCTCTGGCCGAAGTGACCGCGCGTTTCGCCGGAAATGTGGAACTGCATGCGATTCGGTCCGACTCGCTCAATCCCATTCAGGCCATCCGCAGCATGTTAGCGATCCAGGGAGAACCCAGCCACAGTGCCGGCAATGCGTTTTGGATTCTGGAACTGGAACGGGCGGCCCACGCCTGTGGCTGCCGTGTGCTGCTCACCGGGCAGATGGGCAACGCCGGCATCTCCTGGCCGGGGGACCTATCTTCGCAGTCGGTTGCTTTCCAGATTCGGCGCTTAGGCTTGGCCGCCTGGGCCAAAGGTCAGGTAAAAAAGGGACGGCATCGGCTCAAGCGAGCTTGGCCTGGATTGGCAGCCAGCTTCCTGCGAAGTCGCCTTGAGCGGCAGCGATGGTACCGGCTGTCCGCGATTCATCCTGATTTCGCCCGCCGCTTGCATTTGCTGGAACAGATTTTGTCCGACCCTCTCGAATCTGCGCCCAACACTCCCCTGGAACAGCGCTATCGGATTCTGCTGCCCGGGCGTTCCCCGGCGGGCGGCCTGCACGCCCAGATGGCTGCCGCGCGAGGGCTGGAGGCGCGTGATCCCACGGCCGATGCCCGAGTGCTGGCTTTTACGCTTTCGGTCCCCGATCCCATCTTCGTAGATCCAGAGACGGGACTCGACCGCTGGCTGGTGCGCGCGGCGATGCAAGGCCGCGTGCCCGATGAAGTCCGGCTCAACCGGCGACGCGGACGCCAGGCCGGAGACCTGGTCCCACGGTTGCGGGCGTGTGCCGCGGAAGTAGATTGCACGCTGGAAGAGTTATCTCATGGCCGGGCCGCGGAATACGTCGACGTTGCCTACATGCGTAACGTATGGCAGATGGTCAAGACCCAGAACACTCCGGAGGCGCTGCGCAAGTCTGTCACCGTGCTCACGCGCGGGATTATGGCTGGGTTGTTCGTGGAGCAATTCGATCGCGGAACAAAACTTGCGGATGTGGGGCCTGAAATTCCTGGGCGCCAACTGGCGGAGGCCTCGTGGGCGGATTAGCGGATGCGTACTTCACGGGCTGGCCTGGGTTTCTCCGCGACGTCCACCTGGAAGCCGGCCCGGTCCCTCACTCTTTGCATGGTGCGACTGCCGAAGGAGCCCTCTGGCAGGCCGCGCCCCAGCAGTTTTTGCTCCGCGTGCCGGGAGCCACAGGTTTTCTGGTGGAAGCCGGAAGCAGGATTACGGTTTCTGCCGAGCCTGAATTGGAAAGTCCCCTGGGCCAGTTCCTGCATAGGACCCCTATGGCCGCGTTGCTCTACCAGCGTGGCGTTTTGGCGTTCCACGCCGCGGCGGCTGCCAACGTAAAAGGCGCGGTCCTGCTGGCCGGGGATTCAGGCGCCGGCAAGTCCACTTTGCTCATGGCGCTGCTTCGCCGGGGCTGGACGATGCTGGCGGACGAGTTGGCCGCGATTCACCTCAGCCCAGATGGGCCGGCGCACGTGCCGCCAACCTTTCCGGAAGTCAGGCTCTGGCAACACGCAGTGGAGCAGTTTGGGCTTGCCCCCAAAGCAAGAGATGGCGAAGGCCGCTGGCACATCGTCCCTGTGGACGCCCAGTTCTCCGCTACCGCACAACCCCTGCGCGCGATTTACTGGCTCGGCGTACACAACCTGGACAAGATTGAACAACGCGGCCTGGAGGGAATGGAGCGGTTTCGCGCCCTGGGAACTCTGACCTACAACAGCCATGTTGCCGATGCGCTACTCGACCGGGCCGCATATATGCGCCAGGCGTCCGTCATCGCCCAAACCGTCCCCATCCGCCGCCTTTTTCGCCCGCGGGGACAATGGACCGTCGAGCTCATCGCGGACCGGATTGCCGAGGACTGCGCGTGATCCACGCTCACACCGCCTACGGTCTCTCTTTCAACCTGCCATTTCCCTGCCCCATGCTCGCGGCCACCAGCCGATGTGCGCAGCCCGACGTGAACGTTGTCGAAGGCCCTGTGCCGCGCGAACTGCCTGCGCCGGTTGCGCAGGACCGCAACTGGCAGGCGGAGCCCGGGCGCTTTTTGTGGAAGGCGGGAAAGCGCGCTGGACGCTTCCTGGTGGAAAACGGGCGGCAAATCACGCTGCAACGTGGCCCGGCCGCCGAAGACGAAATCATCCGCTGTCATTTTCTCGACAACGTGCTGGCGGCCGCGCTGCGCCAGAATGGCTTGCTGGTCCTGCACGCCAGCTCCGTGGTCACGCCGGGTGGAGCGGTGGCAGTCAGCGGCGAGTCCGGAGCGGGCAAGTCCACCACGCTGGCGACATTAATGCAGCGGGGTTGCTCCATGCTCGCGGATGACGTCACCGCGCTGCGACCGGACGCAAACCATCATCTAGAAGTTATCCCCGGCTTACCCCAGTTTTGTCTTTGTGACGACGCGGCAGATGGCCTGGGACAAGATGCCAGGCAACTGCCCCGGCATCGCACCCAAAGCAGGAAAGTGGTCGTGCAGGGCGAGTCCGCCATAGCACCAGCTCCGGCCAAGCTCAAAGCCGTCTATCGGTTGCAGACTCATTCGGGAGATGAGGTGCGCATCCGCAGGTTGTCCGGCGCCGAAAAATTCGCCGCGCTCCAGCAATGCATCTACGGCCCGCTGTTGCCGGAGGAACACCCTGGCTGGTTCCCGCTCTTTCGGGCCTTGAGCAGCCAGATCGCTGTATTTCTCATCGAGCGCCCCGCGCATCGCTGGACTGCCGGCGCCGTGGCCGAGGTTGTACTGCATGGCTAAGATCATCTGGCTGGCGTCCTATCCGAAATCCGGCAACACCTGGATGCGGGCGCTGCTGGCCAACTATTTACGCGATGCCGATACGCCAGTCGATATCAACGAGCTGGGTATTGGCCCGATTGCCAGCGCGCGCGCCTGTTTTGACGAGTGGGCCGGTATTGAAGCGTCGGCGCTGGATGACGATCTCATCGAAGACCTAAGACCCAGCCTGTTTCGCTGCATGCTGAAGGAAGCGCCGGACACCTTATATATGAAGGTGCACGATGCCTGGGGCCGCACTCGCAAGGGCGAAGCGTTGTTTCCCTCCGACCTCACTGCGGGGGTGGTCTATCTGCTCCGCAATCCCCTGGATGTTGCGCCGTCCTGCGCTCACCACTGGGGGACCACCATGGACAAGGCGGTGGACAATTTGTGCGACTCTACCTTTGCTCTTGCCCGCTCTCGCGAAGGCCTGGCGGATCAACTGCGGCAGAAGCTTTTTTCCTGGAGTGGCCACGTCAAGAGTTGGCTGGACGAATCCGGGTTGCGCATCCACCTGGTCCGTTATGAAGACTTGTGCCGCGATCCGGAAGCCTCGTTCGGCGCGGTCGTACAGTTTTGCGAATTGCCCTGGAACGTCCGCCGGGTACGCAAAGCGGTGGAGTTTTCCACCTTCGCCGAATTGCAACGCCAGGAACAATGCAAGGGTTTTCGTGAGCGGCCTTTGCGGGCCACAGGACCGTTTTTTCGCAAGGGCGCTGCTGGATCATGGCAAGCCGAATTGTCCCCGGCGCTGTCGGCGCAACTCATTGGCGTCCACGGCGAGACCATGCGGCGTTTCGGGTACTCGGAAGGGACCCTGCCATGGAAATGCGGATCGAACTGGAAAGGAGCTGTCACTCATGTCCGTCGAACTCAGTACCCGGGTTGTGCGCTTCTCTGAACTCATGTCCGCGCCGGTGGACAAGGAAATCGTCATTCTCAGCCTGGCCAGCAATCATTATGTGGGCCTGGATGAAATTGGGCGCCGCGTCTGGGAGTTGCTCGAGCAGCCCCGGCGCGTGGATGAGTTGTGCCGCCAGTTGACCCGTGAGTTCGACGCCACGGAAGAGCAGATTGCCGGTGATGTATTGCCTTTTCTCGGCCAGCTTGAAAATGAGGGCCTGGTCCATGTCGTGGCGGAATAATTTACGCAAACTCCGCGCTCGGTCCTGGCGGGAGCGATCGCGGCTGCTGGAAGCCTTGCTGCTGCTGGGCGCAGCGCGGGCCGCGGTGCTGCTGTTCAGTTTTTCCCGAGTAGCCGGGTGGGTGGGGTTGGTTGCGAAAGATACAAAAGTAAATATCGCTCGGGCCCAGGCCAACACCGCCGCGGAGATCGGTTGGGCGGTGCGGACCGCTTCCGCTCGCACTCCGTGGCAAAGCGCCTGCCTGGTCCAGACCCTGGCCGCGGCCGCCATGCTGCGCCGCCGCAAGGTCCCCTGCACGCTTTTCTTGGGAGTCGCGCGGGACGCGCAACACCTCACGGCCCACGCCTGGCTGGGTTGCGGCGCTGATATTCTCACCGGATCGGGCGGGCGCCAGCGGTTCACTCAGATTTCAGCCTTCAGCCTGGCTTACGCCGAGCATGGACCAACCAACGCGGACATGGGATGACTTCATCCACCATCGGGTCCGCTGCCATGGAGCGAGCGCAGGGGCGATCCCCCGCCGCTCCATTTCGAGGGCCAGGTTACCTGCCGCCGCTACCTTCCAAGTTTCGTCTTACTCCCGAGTTTCGCTTGCTGGCAGTTTGTTCTGCGCCTGTCCCAGACCCCGCTCTACTGACCGCCGCCGTTTCCGCGGGCGTTGACTGGGAAGCCTTCGCTTCGCTGGTGGCGCGCCACCAGATCGCCGCGCTCGTCTACAACGCGTTGTGTCGCCATGCTGCTGACAAACTTCCTGGAAAACTCAAAGAAACACTACGGGTCCGGACACTGCAAGCGCGAGGTCGGGCCCTGGCCCATACGGCGGAAGTGGTCCGTCTGAACCGGGCTTTTGCGGATCAGGCAATGGAAGTGATCTCGCTGAAAGGCGTAAACCTCTCCCAGCGATTGTTCGGCGATCCGGCGATGCGGGACTCGCAGGACATTGACCTCATGGTCCGACTAAAAGACCTGAAGGGTGCCGATTGCCTGCTTAAAACACAAGGCTACCGCCGCACCTTTCCAGCGTCGGAACTGACTCCCAGGATGTGGCAGCGAACGCTCCTGCAAGACCATCACCTGTCGTACATCCAGGATGAACTCCGGGTGGCGGTGGAACTTCATTGGGGCCTTGATTTATGGACCCCACAAAACATTCAGGAACTTTGGCGCCGCACCCGAAAAATGGAGCTTTCGAGGAACACGTTCCAGGAGTTGGATGACGACGCGTTGCTTCTTGTCCTGTGCAGCCACGGCGCCGGACACCGGTGGTCTCGACTTAAATGGTTAAGCGACGTTGCCATTCTGCTGAACCAGGAACGCGTGGCCCCCTGGGATGATCTTTTCGCCCTGGCTGCTCGCCTTGACCTGGAGCGGGCGCTTGCCCAGGCTGCGCTTCTCGCGCACTGGCTGTTTGAAATCCGATTGGCTGGGCCTCTGTCGGCTTTCGTCAGAAAGGATATGGCTTGTGTCGCGCTGGCCGGAAAAGCCTTGCAGGCGATGCTCATGGGCCGCAAACAACTAAGAATCCTGGAGCGCTATGGAGCGGTAATTTCCTTACCCTACACTTTGCAACTTCGAACCAATTTGCCTCTCGGCGCATGCCTGCGGAAAATTTGGATTTCCTCCGCTGATTTTAACGATCCTCCACTCCCTGACAGCTTGTTCTGGCTGCACTATCCTTTGCGTCCGGTCTTGTGGGTCCGCAATCGCTTATTCAGGAAGAATGGATCGTAATCACAAAAAGTTTCTGCACTGGCGCCACTGTGGATTTTTGACTATTTCGCTTCCTGCACAAATCCCAAGCTTACCGGCTGGGCCGGTATCGGCTTGAACACCTCGCCTGCAAGGAGCCGTTGCTGGTCGCCAGCGCTTCGTTCCCAGGAGGCGAAGCTCACGCTCAGCGAGGCCATGGCGGCATGAATGGTCCGCGCGATGGCAATCGCATTCTGGGTGGCGGTGATTGCACCCACGGGATTGAGGTTGGTGGCAATGTTAAAACTGGAGGTCGCCAGTTTGTAACCCATGGCGAACTTTTCCGCCCCGGTCATTCCTTCGTTGCCAAGTTTGGAATCCTCCAGCCCCGGATAACGAATGAACAGGCGCGTGTAGTTATTGGCAAAGCGGCGCGCGGGCGGGCCTTCCACCGGCGTAAACGAGGGCAAATAAATCGGGGCCAGAGTGAATTCCTGCTTCGTCAGCTTTATGACGAGAAGTCCCTTGTTGGTCTCTACTCGCTTAATATCGTCCAGACTGAACTCGAGAGAGTCGAAACCCGTGTGCGGGTCTGACGGCGCCAGAGTGATGTCTCCCAACCCGTCGTCTCCGGCGGATTTGTCCGGCTCGATAGGATTGCCCTTCTTGCCATAAGACGAAAGGAAAACCATGCGAACTTTGTCCCGGGTCAGCTCGCATTTCACGGCATGGTCCAGCTTGTGGCCGCGCATTTCCGCGTAGAAAGACACGGGCAGTCCCTGACTGGCTACGGCATCGAAACTTTTGGTGGCGGCATGGCCATCGTTGGCCTGCAACAAAACCAGCCCCATCAGCTCATTGGCCTCCGCGCCGAGAGGAAACAGCGCCAGCGCGACTTGAAGATGCTCGCTGGCTTCGGCCAGTTGTTGCTGGGCATAGTAATAAGGTATGGCGAAACCGCCGACCCGGTTCTTGTCTTTATTGCGGTCCTGCTTTTTCTTGATGCGGGCACGCTGCGCGCGGAGGTGGCTGCGGTTTTCGTCCAGGTTGAAGGTCAGGTTCATGCCCCGGTTCAATAAATCGGCGAGAATGTCTTCCGCTTCCCCCACTTCGTCGTCGTATTTCGACTTCTTCGCATCCAGTGTGGAGAGGTGAAGGCCCGCCGCCTCCTTGGAGCTCTGCTCGGAAGTCAAAGCCTGGTAGCGGATGAAATGCTCCCGCGCCCCATCAACATTTCCCATGGCTTCGTGGAGCAGGGCCAGGTCCCAGTGATTGAGGGCGAAATCCGGAGCTAACTCGGTCGCCTTGTTGAATGCGGCAAGCGCGCGGTTGTACCTGCGCTCGGCCAGGGAACTATACGCAGACGCGTGCAGCCGCCGGACCTCGGTCCCGCTCGGGGCGGGTAATGCCAGTAACGACTGCAACTCCGCGATGCGGGTTTGCACCTCCGCGGCATCGAGCGCATTAGGAGAGACCTCTAAATATTTCTTCAGAAGATGGACCGCCTCCGCCGGCCTTCCATTGCTCTGCGCGCAATTGGCCCGGTTGTAAATCGCCGATGGGCTCGCCGGCAGAGCATCCTTGAGTTCATCCATGGCGTCGCACAAACTTGACCGGCGGCCTATGCTGGCATGGGTTTCAGTGCCGGCCGTCGTAATCGTCTTCAGCGACGCTTGCGACACACCCGGCGCGGCCGGCGTGTCGGCGGTGGAGAACGACTCTTCCTCTTCTTCTCCGAGTTCATCTTCCACGAATGCATCCGTCCCGACTTTGTTCACCAGTTGATCGGCGGCACTGATGCGTTCTTTCTCATTGGGACTGATCGAAGTTCCATTCTCCTCGGTAACAAAGAACGTGAGCAGTTCAAGATACCTTTGCTTCTGTTTGGGGTCGGGCGTACCCGCGATCGCCTTACCCAAAAACTCGACGGCCTTATTACGATCTCCAAGCTGCCGATAGGAAACCGCCAGATCATAGTCGAGCACCGGCTGGAAGGCGCCCAGCTTGGCGGCATCCTCCAGGGGTGCGATGACGTCCTTGTACTTGCCGGACTCGTAAAGCTTGCGCGACTGGTTCAGCGCTTCCTTTACGCGCTTATGAATTTCATCGTCCAGATGCTTGATGGCATTGGTCGCGTCGTTGGTTTCGATCATTGCCTGCGACTCGGTGTACTTGGCGCGGGCTTCCGCGAGCTGGCCGGATTGCTCGAGGTTCTTGGCGTCCGCCATCAAGGCTTTGGCCTGGGCTTCGAGTTGCTTCTTCTGAGTTTTCTCCAGGTTCTCGGCGGCCAGAATGCACGAGAACCCAATGATCAAAACGATGGTTGTACCGGTTCGCATGAAATTCCTTTACTTACTTCCGGACCCACGACACGTCCCAGCTAATCATGTGCGTTTGTTGCCCGGTGATGTAATCCCGCGGTCAAGCGCCTCCTCCTTGAGCTGCTAAGTCTTCTCGAGCTGGAACATCGGCTACTCTCACTGGCTAAATTGTTTTGTATCGCAGACCTACTGCACATTGCTTTTTTGCGTTCCGACTTTCTGCCATATGCGATAGAAGTAATCCACACCCGAACTTGGCACAAGAAGAGACCAGTGCGGTTATCAGTTTTATAATCACTGCCGCTCAATCTGAAGGAACATCTGGTACTCTCCCGGGCGGTCTGCACCAATCAGGCCCGTAAATGAGTGTGCAGTGTCATTCAAATCGAGCGGCATCATCATCCAGCTGCCACTGCCCAAACGTTTTTCGATAATCTCCCGAGTGAGAACAAGCGTGGTATTCGGAAGTATCGTGGATGAGGTAGGGTCGGAGGAGTTGGCATCGGCAAGTCCGACAGGCCGATCGTGCGATGGGCCGCCTTGCAACTCAACGAAAGGAATCACAAGAATGGTATCAACTATCATTGTGGCTGCGTCATGAACCGTTGCTTGCACCACACTACCCGATACGTTTGCACCAGGCCCAAGAACAAGCGTGCCGAATGTCTGAGTGTTGATTTGGTTTTGTACGCGAGGGTCCAAAAGTATGGAATTGTTGAAGGAGTCCTGGTTTTGATTCCACGTGCTGAATAATGGATTGTCGCCATAATTAATCCAGAGACTCGGTGAAATAACCAGCGCGTCAACACCCTCGGTGAGTGTTCCTTCCCATAGCGTCAGCGGAAGCAGGTTATTCACTTGTGGAGTGGGTATGGTGTCTCTTGTGCCCGGCATGAAGCCCATAGGAACGAGATCTCCATCCCCAATCCCTCCGCTGGGACTGCGCGTTCCCGCCTGTTTGCGTTGGCTTATCATTCCGTTAACGTCGCCATAAACCCAGGTGTTCAT
>CAZETZ010000080.1:0-7344 GCA_964514735.1 uncultured Acidobacteriaceae bacterium
CGCCAGCGATTGCCCAGCTTGAAAGCGGGAATCTTTTGCTCGCCTACATACTTGTAAAGCGTGTCCGGACTCACTCCCAGGTACTGCGACGCCTGGCGGATATTCATTACTTCGCGTGAGTCGGCCATAGTTCGTTCCCTATTGCACAGAACCAGAACTAATCTTGTGGGAGGGAATTCCTCAAACTAGTTGCGTTCGAGTGAATTCATGTGGACTGAGCATAGCGCAGTGGGTTTGTGGCACGAGAACTCCGGAAATTTCCGTGTTTTACCGTGGTTTTTGGGGTTTTTCTGGAATCTGGATTAGGAGTAGTTACGGCGCTTGTCTATATGTTGTGGTGTTTATCCGGACTAGTTCAATTAGTTGTGATGATTTGAGTCGGGAAGCTGTTGGTCACGTCTAAGATAACCAAAGTACCAGAGACGGTACGAAGGTTGTACGACGGGCGGAAGCGCACCAGACCCGAGACCTGGTGGCCTGGGCATATATGGGTCGCGGTCCAAATGCAGGGGCCAATAAGATTGGGTTCTATCGGATACGCTTGAAACGATTGACTCCTAACGACGACTATCACAGCATAGATTCGTGCCTCGCTGCATCCGTGAAGGAGCATCCACTATGTCGTTTCTGCGCGATGGTTTAGAAGTCGTTCTTAGTATCGATGGCCAATTCTTGATGGGAGCAACTGACCACCAATCCGTTACGCTAACCGGTAATCCAACGGATGGGACCGTGTGGATCGCGCACGGCACAGAGCCGGTTTTCTCTTTTGAATGCTCGGGCCGGGGATTTCTTGACGGGAACACACAGAGTGGTGTGGTTGGACTTCGGCCCAATGACCAGCCGCCGTTTACTGGAACAAAGTGGAGGGTGGCTGACCTGCCAGAGTCGGGAAGCCATGCGACGCTGCAATGCAAGGGCACCGGCGGTGGGCGATTTACGGACGGCTTCTTGCTCAATGACGTCCTTACCAGCAGCATTGGACTGACACCGGGCAATACCTTTCCAACTTTCGCCGCAATGAATTGGGAACTCATTGTCGCGCCAATCAGTAATGAGAGCGGCGGGGGCGACCTTGGGAACATCGTACATAAGAATGTCTAATAACAGGGCCAGGCGCTTGACCTTCTATGCGTTGTTGCGCGAAGTGGGAACTTTGGTCTTGTTTTCAGCCGGGGTCCATCGCGGCTGAGTCGGGACCTTTTCAAACCCATCCGCCTCTATGTATCCCGAAGGCGGCGGCGCTTCTTGCGAGCAGTACAACACCGAAAGACTTTGCGGAGAGTTTTCCACCGTTCCACGACCGGAATGCTTGTAAGAAACCGGGGCGTGGCTCTGTCTTGTTCCCGATTTGGCGCTATTTCCCAAGCATTTCCCGTTTTGTTCACCCGTCACTAAATTCTGTGACGAATAACCTTAGCTTACGAGTCCGATTCGCCTAGACTTCCCGAATAGGGAGCTTGAAATACAAGGATTTTTGCAACAAAAAGTTCCAGATTTAGATTTGCGGATTTGGGAACACGGATTGCTTGTTCCCTTTGTGGTTTTGGCGTCGGAGTGAGTGCTTCCCCTTTTTTTTCATTCCGGCGGTTCGCCTGGCGAAGGCGGAATCTGCGGTTTGCCTAGGGTGTCGATGACGATGCAGGCGAAAAGCAGATTCCCCCTTGTCACTTCGTTCCTGGCTGGAATGACAAAAGAAGATGGTGGTTGGAGAAATCTCCAATGAATGTGGTCACGCAATGGCCGGTTCACCTCGACCATCCCCAGTTGGATGCTGGACCTGGTGTCGCACTTCACAAGTCTAGAGGTCAAAATTCGCTTGCGCTGGAAACCATGGGCCGGCTGGTTGGCGGGGTAGCGCATGACTTCAACAACCTGCTGACGGGAATTTTGCTTTACTGCGATCTGCTGATTACGGCGCTCGAAGATCATCCGCGATTGCAGGGCCAGGTACGGGAGATGCGGGCCGCTGGGGAGCAAGGTGGGGCGCTGATTCAGCAGTTGCTTACTTTGGCGCGGCATCAGGCGGTTGAACCACGTCGAATTTTATGGAATGACACCATTGTGGGGTTGAAGCCTTTCTTGCAGCGGCTGATTGGGGAAAACATTGAACTGGTCCAGAAGCTGGACCCCTTGCTCGAACCTGTCGAGATGGACCCGGCGCAGATGCAGCAGACCATCATGAATCTTGTCCTCAACGCGCGCGACGCCATGCCCGAAGGCGGCAGGATCACGCTGACCACATCCAATTGCAGAGCGACGGGCGCAGCCCGAGCGTCGGCGATCGAGTTTACTGTCAGCGATACCGGTTTTGGCATGGACGATGAGACCCGCGCCCACATTTTCGAGCCATTTTTTAGCACCAAGGGTGGCCGTGGCACCGGGCTTGGGCTCGCCACTGTGCATAACATCGTGGCCCAGCATGGGGGAACGATTCAGGTGGAAAGCGCGCCGGGAAACGGCACGCGAGTAGTGGTGCGGCTGCCACGGTTGCACCGAATTTATAAATCTCACGGGAAAAAGAAGAGGGAAAAAGTATGAGTACCGCACTTGTCAGCGCCAGTTCATTTGTTCCTCTACAGATTGAGGGCGCCAATTTTCTTAATCTGATGATCATCGACGATGAGCGCGCCATCCGGGAAGTTTGCAAAGAGGTGGCGCAGTCCATGGGGTTCAACAGCTCGGTGGCCGATTCGGCCGAGCACGGGTACCGGATGTTGGAGACACAGAACATTGATGTGGTTTTGCTCGACCTGAAGCTTCCGGGAGCGGGCGGGCTGGAGGCGCTGCATCAGATCAAGGCACGGCGCCCGGATGCGGTGATTGTCGTGGTCACGGGATACGGCACGGTGCAGTCGGCGGTGCAGGCCATGAAGAATGGCGCCTATGATTATGTGACCAAGCCCTTCAGCATGGAAGAACTGCGGTTGTTGCTGGAGCGCGTGGCCGGGCACTTGAAGCTGAAGACGGAGAACCGGATCTTGCGCGAGAAGGTGAAGTCGAAGCAGGGTTTCGGCGGCATTGTCGGGCGCGCGCCGGAGATGGAAAAGCTGTACAGGATCATTGCCAAGGCGGCACATAGCACGCATCCAGTCCTGATTCTGGGCGAAAGCGGGACCGGCAAAGAGATGGTGGCGCGGTCGATCCATTTCTCCGGGCCTTATCGTGACAAACCGTTTATTCCGGTGGATTGCGGGTCGCTGGTCCCGACGTTGATTGAGAGCGAACTTTTTGGCTATGTGAAGGGCGCGTTTACAGGGGCGATGCAATCCAAAGACGGATTGCTGGCCATCGCCGAAGGCGGCACCATTTTTCTCGATGAGATCGGGGAGTTGCCGATTGACTTGCAGGCGAAGCTGTTGCGCTCGATTCAGGAAAAGGAAATTCGGCCGGTGGGCAGCACCAAGCGCATTCCAATCAATGTCCGTATCTTGGCTGCCACCAATCGTGATCTGGAACAGGCCGTTTCCCAGGGGGCGTTTCGGCGGGACTTGTATTTCCGGCTGAATGTTTTGAGTTTGAAGATCCCCCCTTTGCGGGACCGGCGGCAGGATGTGCCCCTATTGGCCCAGTATTTCCTGGATCGCATGGCCCGAGAGACAGGGCAGGAGCGCCTCTTAAGCGACGATGCACTGAAGGTCATGCTGGCTTATGACTGGCCAGGAAATGTGCGCGAGTTGGAAAATTGTCTGGAGCGGGCTTGCGCGCTTACCACCGGGCCCATGATTCATGTGGCGGACCTGCCTACTTCCCTCCATGGGGTGGGTGGCATAGAACCGGGGAACGGGGATGGGTCGTCAAAGATTCTGCCGATCGCCGAAATGGAGAGGCAGAGCATTCTCACCACGATTGCGCAGCTCAATGGCGACAAGCTCCTGGCGGCGCGGCTGCTGGGGATTGGTAAGACCACGCTTTATCGCAAGCTTAAAGAGTATGGCGCCCAGGTCTAGGCTAAAACTGAGACGAATGGTTTCTAAATGGGAAACCTACTTTGGGGTCCGCCTAGTAAGTACTTTGCTTTGAATAAATTATGAATGGCTAACGACGTGCCATTCAATTTTGTATGATCTTACTTATTACACCTTCCGCAAAAGTGCAGGAATGCGCGAAGGTATTGGAAGAAGCCACTTCTGAAATCTTGCAGATTGCCCCGACTCTGCGCCAGGCGGCTACGCAGCTGCGTTCCGACGAATATTCGGTGGTAGTCCTGGATCAATTCCTGGTGGAGGCGGAACCTGAGGAGAGCGAACTGGTTCTGCAACACATTGGGCCAGCAGTCCCCATGTATGCCAACTTTGCGATCAGTGGAATTGACCGGGTAACCCGTGAACTGCGCGCCGCGCTGAACCGCCATAAGCGTGAAGTAGTGGTGGCGCGTCGCGCCGCTGAACAGATGTTGCGCAACGAGCTGAAGGGCACGCTAACCGCCCTCATGTTGTCTTGCGAACTGGCTTTGCAAGCGCCTGATCTGTCCACGGCAGAAGGAAAAATCCACCAGGTTTATGAGCTGGCGTTGGAGATGCGGGCAAAGCTCGGCGTCACCGAAGGCGATCAGGCATTGAAGGCCGCGAATTGAGGCCGTGTCGCGAGGTCGGATTGCGTTTCCCTAAGGCATGAGTTGCCGCACCGCCTATGGAGCCGCCTTCGATCTTTGCGCAACTTTTTGCAGACCGATCGTTTTCGTGCAGAAATCTGTTTCCCCTCGTCATTTTCCCCATTAGAATGATTCCCACCCGGGGCCACCGGTTTTTCCTAGGTTCTGAACGTGCACGTTCTCGTCACCACCGACACCCTAAGCGGCGTGTGGACTTACACGCGGGAGCTGGTTACTGGGCTGGTGAGCCGCGGCTTGCGAGTCACTTTGGTCAGCCTGGGGGAAATTCCTCTTCCCGATCAGACCGCGTGGATGGACCATCTTCACGGACTCGAATATCGCCCGACGGCTTTCCGCCTGGATTGGATGCAGGAAGGTGAATACGATTTTAAGGACTCTTCCGCATTTCTATTGGAGCTGGCGCGCGAACTGAAGCCCGATCTGCTTCATCTGAATCAGCCCTGTTATGGGAATCTGGCGGTGGATGTTCCGCGAGTGGTTGTCGCCCATGGCGACTTGATCAGTTGGTGGAAGGCTGTGCACGGACACGAGCCTAAGCCCAGCCGCTGGCTGAATTGGTATCGCACGGCGGTTTCGCGCGGTCTGGCCGAGGCGGATGCCGTGGTGGCGCCCACGGTCTGGATGCTGGATACGCTGCATGGTTCTTATGCGCGTCCGGTGCGCGAGACAGTGATTTATCACGGACGCAATCCTATCTTCTTCAATCCCTATGTGACCAAAGAAGATTCGGTGCTTTCGGTAGGGCGGCTGGTGGATACCGGCAAGCAGGTTTCTTTGCTGACGCAGTATCCGCAAGCGATGCCGGTTTGCATCGTGGGAACGGAGGAAGTCCCGACGGCGCCGATTCGGGCCGATGTGAAAGTTGCGCTGGATGAAATCCGGGTCTCGCTGAAAGGTCCGCAAACCGAAGCGCAGATGCGCGCCTTACTCGGGAAGGCGTCGGTTTACGCGGCGACGTCCCGCTACGAACCCTTTGGTATGTCAGCCTTGGAAGCGGCGTTTTCGCGTTGCGCCATCCTGGCCAATGACATTCCTGTGTTTCGCGAGGTCTGGGGAAATGCCGCGCTCTACTTCCGCGCCAATGACGCGGCCAGTCTTGCCAGCCTGATCAAGACGCTCAACACGGACCGCGATCTGTGCCGCGATTACGCCAATCGCGCGTTCCAGCGCGCGCGCGATTGCTTCACCGCACAACGGATGATGGATGAGTATCTGGTGCTCTACCACGAATTGCTGAATTCCAGGCGAGCGGCGGCCTGATCTGCGCGAATCTGTTACTCCCATGAAAATACTGCGGACTGTTTCGATCGCGCTCGCCTTTACGCTGAGCGCGTGGGCCAAGCCCAAGCCGCTACAGATTTATTTTATTGACGTCGAAGGCGGACAGTCCACGCTCATTGTCAGTCCGTCGGGGCAATCGCTTTTGATCGATACCGGTTGGGCCGGCTACGAAGGCCGAGATGCCGGCCGGATCCTGGAGGCAACCAAATCCGCAAAGCTCAAGAAGCTGGACTACGTGCTCATTACGCATTACCACCGGGACCATGTCGGCGGAGTGGTCCAACTGGCGGAGCGCATTCCGATCGGGACTTTTGTGGACCATGGGCCCAACCGGGAAGATTCCGATGTGACGCGACACGATTATGCGGCGTACCAAAAATTGTGGGAGAAAGCCAATCATCTGGTGTTGAAGCCGGGCGAGGGTTTGCCTATCAAGGGACTGACGGTACGAGCGATGTCGGCCGCCGGAGAAGTGATTTCCTCTCCGCTGCCGGGAGCTGGCATCGCCAATCCCTTGTGCGACTCCGAGCCTGCGCCGCCGGCCGACTCCACCGAAAATCCGCAATCGCTGGGAGTGCTCATTACCTACGGAAAATTTCGCTTCCTCGATTTGGGCGACCTCACCAAGAACAAAGAGTTGCAACTGGCTTGTCCCAATAACCTCATCGGCACAGTGGATCTTTTCCTGGTGACGCATCACGGCACTGCCTCTTCCAATTCGCGCGCGTTGGTGCATGCGCTGCGGCCACGAGTTGCGATTTTCAACAACGGCGCCCATAAGGGGGGCAGCGTTCCATCTTGGAAAACCGTGCATGATTCGCCAGGGATTGATGACATCTGGCAGTTGCACTATGCCGTAGATGGCGGGAGCGCGTACAACGTAGCGGAGAAGTTCATTGCCAATCCCGAGGAGAAGGCGGATGCGGGACACTACATTCAGGTTTGGGCCGAGCCAGACGGAAGTTTTACCGTGCAGAATTCTCGGAATCGCCAGAAGAAAACTTATACAAAGTAATTACGGCCACGCAACTTGATTAGTTCAGTCTGGTTTGAAATGGTCATCCCTCCCGTTTCCCTCTGCCCCCTACACGGTTTACAATACTCTCGAACATCTGTCAGGCTTCAACCATCTTAGCGGGGGTGCAGGAACGGATGGCGACGACCAAAACAGATCCCAAACCGATAGCAGTCGCCAACCACAAAGCCAAGACCTACCAGGGCCTCACCCATCAGCAGCTCATCGACTTCTACCGCTGGATGTACGTCTCGCGCCGCGTTGACGACAAAGAAATCCTGCTGAAGCGCCAGCAAAAAATCTTCTTCCAGATCTCCGGAGCCGGACACGAAGCCGCCGGAGTCGCCGCCGCCATGGCCATGAAGCCGGGCTACGACTGGTTCTATCCTTATTACAGGGACCGCGCCCTGTGCCTGGCCCTGGGCGCAACGCC
>CAZETZ010000080.1:7444-13913 GCA_964514735.1 uncultured Acidobacteriaceae bacterium
AGAGACCCAATCTCCCGCATGCAAATGTTCCTGCTGCGCGAAGGCATCCTCGATGAAAAGGGGATCAATAAATTAGAAAAGCAGGTTGATGAAGAAATTCAGGCAGCCACTGATCAAGCATTGCTAGCCGCGCCAGCAACGCCAGACAGCATCACCAGATTCGTCTATTCGCCGGACGTAGATCCGACCACAGAAAAATTCGCCACAGAGCCGGCCAATCAGCATCACAACGACGCCGACAAAAAAGCCCACGGCAAAACCATGGCGGAGCTGATCAACCACACGCTCAAAGACGAAATGCGCCGCGACGAGCGCATAGTAATTTTCGGCGAAGACGTAGCCGACTGCTCCCGCGAACAATATCTCCGCGAAAAATCCGTCAAAGGCAAAGGTGGAGTCTTCAAATTAACCGCCGGCCTGCAAACCGAATTCGGTTCCGAACGCGTCTTCAACTCTCCGCTAGCCGAAGCCGCCATCGTAGGACGCGCCACCGGCATGGCCACACGCGGCCTCAAACCAGTTGTAGAAATCCAATTCTTCGACTATATCTGGCCCGCCATGATGCAACTCCGCGACGAACTCCCCGTCATACGCTGGCGCTCCAACAACGGATTCAGTTCGCCACTAGTCGTGCGCGTCCCCATCGGCGGCTACTTAACCGGAGGCGCCATCTACCACTCGCAGTGCGGAGAAAGCACCTTCACGCACATCCCCGGCCTGCGCGTGGTGTTCCCCAGCAACGCATTGGACGCCGCCGGCCTGCTGCGCACCGCGATCCGCTGCGACGATCCGGTTTTATTTTTAGAACACAAACGCCTCTACCGCGAAACCTACGGACGCGCGGCATATCCCGGCCCCGACTACATGATCCCATTCGGCAAAGCAAAAATCGTGCAGCCCGGCACCGACCTCACCGTCGTCACCTACGGAGCCGTAGTCCCGCGCGCGCTGCAAGCCGTACAAAAACTAGAACGCGAAGACGGAATCAAAGCCGAACTCATCGACCTACGTTGTCTCAATCCATTCGACTGGGAAACCATCGCCGCATCGGTAGAAAAAACCAGCCGCGTCATCGTCGCCCACGAAGACGCCCTAAGCTGGGGATACGGCGCCGAAATCTCCGCCCGCATCGCCGACCAACTCTTCCACCACTTAGACGCGCCAGTTAGACGCGTAGCCGCGACGGATACGTTTGTCGCGTATCAACCTCTTTTGGAAAATGCGATTCTGCCGCAGGTTGCGGATTTGTATCGGGCTATGAAGGAATTGGCGGGATACTGAAAGTCGATTTGGGAGGGCGCACGGCTTCAGTCGTGCCCATCAACTGACTTTAATTTTCCATTCCAAAGCGCTTGTTGTTGGCGCGGGAGCCTGCTCTGAGCTTAAGGGGGCTCCTGCTTTCCCAAGGAGCTCTCAAATCCCACCCTAAATTGCAAAAAGCGCGATTTCGAACGAGGCATCCTTAGGTTCTCTGATGATATTCTGATCTTTCTATCCATGATTCACTTTCATCGCCAGTTTGATCCTCAGAAAATGCGGTTGGTGATTTTTGATCTGGATGGGACGCTGATTGATTCGCGTCTTGATCTGGTGCATTCGGTGAATGCGGCGCTGCGGCATATTGGGCGTCCGCAGTTGCCGGAGGATGTGATTGCCAGCTATGTGGGGGATGGGGCTCTGACGCTGATTCGGCGGGCACTTGGAGCGGAAGCGGATGATGAGACGCTGGTCAAGACTGGATTGGAGTTTTTTCTTTCTTATTATCGCGAGCATAAGCTGGACCACACGCGTTTGTATGACGGGATCGTGGATGCGTTGCGCGTGATCCAAGGGCGGAATGGGTTTTCACGCAAGATGGCTGTGCTGACTAACAAACCGGTGAATCCTTCGCGGGCGATTGTGAATGAATTAGGGCTGGGTCCGTTTTTTGTGCAGGTTTATGGCGGAAACAGCTTTGACACCAAGAAACCCGATCCGGAGGGGGCGCGGGTAATTTTGGGCGAGTGCGGCGCTCAGCCGGAAGAGACATTGATTGTGGGCGATTCGCACGTGGATGTTTCCACTGCGCGCAACGCCGGATTGTGGTCGTGCGGGGTGACGTATGGGTTCGCACCGCATACGTTGGAAGGAAACCCGCCGGATGTAGTCGTGGATTCGACAAGCGAGCTAAGAGAATTGTTTTCGCAGTCGCATCGATAGCCGCGAAGCGGCGAAAGATTGCAGCCCAGGGCGTGAGCCCTGGGTCAGGAGCGAAAATGAGAAGCCCTGAAAGGGCGAAAGAAAAATCAACTTGTAATTTTCTTTCGCCCCTGCGGGGCTGACTCAGTTCCCACTCCTACCCAGGGCTTGCGCCCTGGGCTGTAATCTTTCGCCGCTTCGCGGCTGTCGTCGCTGGGACTTCGTGCGCCTGGATGGCGCTAAGTGGTTAATCCTCTGCTTCCCTTCCTCGGGTAAAATTTTCGTAACCGATGGATCACTTCAACTCGTTCACTCCTGCCGAGCTGCGGAAGTTGCGCAGCCTGAAAAATCCTGCCGGTATCCAGAAATTTATTGACGACATGCCTTACCACCTGGAGGACACAGCGTGGTCTCCGCGGCTGGTGTTGCGGAACAACACTTCGCACTGTCTTGAGGGCGCGATGTTCGCGGCTGCGGCGCTCCGCGCCAACGGCTATCCGCCGCTGATTTTGGATTTGGAGGCAGAGCATGACACCGACCACGTAATGGCTGTCTACAAAGTCGGTGGACACTGGGGGGCCATCGCGAAGTCGAACTACACGGGATGCCGGTATCGGGAACCGGTGTATCGTTCCCTGCGCGAGCTGGCGATGAGCTATTTCAACCTTTATTTCAATATGCGGCGGGAGCGGACTCTGCGTACTTTTTCTCGTCCCGTCAATTTGAAGCGGTTTGATCGGCAGAACTGGATGACTACTGACCAGCCTCTGTGGTTTATTGTGGAGTATCTGTTCGAGATCAAGCATTACAAGCTACTGACGCCGGGGATGGTCCGGCGTCTCGACCGCGTGGATGAAAGATTATTTCAGGCGGAATGCTTGGGGAAGGCTGTTAAGTCGCCGAACCATAGGGCGCGCGGCGCCGAGAGCAGAGGCCGGCATGGGGCTTGAGGTCATAGCCAGCCTCTGCGAGGTTTCTCGGCGTTCCTTATCCAAAAAACCGCCTAGGCGCATTCGGGCGTTTCGCTTTCCAGTAGGCGCACTCCCGACTGGCAGTCGTATTTGGATCAATTTGAATTTAGAAAAAAAGGTGCTACAGGTTGTCAACGAATTGTAAACAAATTGTTGTAACTGAGGACCTGATGTAGGAAAACATTGGGAAGAGGCAGTCAATGCGAAAATACTTAATAAGGATAACTTCTCCTGTCAGACGGTGCGAATCAGGGGTTTTGTTGATCTTGTTGGTTGTGACCGTTGGCTGGCCTGGTCTCACTCCTCCGGTTGTGGCTCAAACGCGCGCGCCGGACGACATCACTTCTGAGTCTCATTATCATCTGTTGCTGCAGAATGAGCAGGTCCGCGTGTTCGAGGTTGTTCTGCGTCCGACTGAACATGCCTTTGTCCGGCATCCCTACAATTTTCTGGTGCTTACGCTGGAGGACTGCGAAACGGTCATGTGGAATGAGGGTGAGTCGGAGATTTTTAATTTCCGGTTCAACCAGGGCGATGTCCGGTTCTTTTATGGCGGGCCGGCGCGCGGGATGCGTAACGATCGCACCACCGACTATCGCAACATCACGATTGAATTCTTGAATCCGAAGGTAACAACATTTGGATATCAGGCTACGACGGGAAAGTGGGACTATGGCAGCAGCGGGATCAATCCGCCGGTGGACCCGGATAAGAAGTTTCACAATACGCTCGACCTGGGTCAGGCCAAGGTTAGCGACGTACAGTTGCTGCAAAGAGATGTTTTAGCTCCCCCAGACAAAGGGACTTCAGAGTTGCTGGTTCCGGTGACTGACCTGGATATGATTGCTGGCAGCGATCTGCACGTTAGAAAATCGCCTGGCAGCGCATGGTGGATTGGAGAGGGAAGGAAAAACGACTTGATGAATGCTGTACCGGACCCCGCTCGATTTGTGGTTGTGGAATTAAAGCCTGCGCAGAACTAAATTTGCCGTGGGGCGGACACTCCTGTCCGCCAAAAGTGTCAGGCTTGAGAGATGTATAGCGTTAGCGAAACATTCAGCCCGGAAGTTCGCAGGCGGTGTACGCAGCGCGGGCAGGAGTGCCCGCGCCACTAAAATCTTGAGTCACTGGTTGGATTTGTCCGCAACTTGGAGGCGCGTTTCCGCGCGGTGCAATTTGTCTTCGGCGTGGGCGAAGTCTTCTTCGGTTTTTCCTGTTTTTAATAATTCTTCCGCGCGGGCTTTCGATTCCTGCGCTCTCTTTACATCAATTTCTTCCGGGCGCTCCGCGGTCTCCGCGAGGATGGTTACTTTATTGGGCAGGACTTCGGCAAATCCCCAGGCTACTGCCAGGCGGGTGGTTTTTCCACCGCTGCGGTAAGTGATTTCTCCAACTGCGAGCTCGGTAATGAGCGGCGCATGGCCGGGGAGAATGCCCAAGTATCCCTGCTTGCCGGGAATCTGGGCCTCTTCGGCGGTTTCCTTCACCACCATTTTTTCCGGGGTGACGATTTCGAGTTGGAATGTTTCAGTCATTTTTGACGACGCTTTTTATGCGGCTGCTTTCAATTTCTCGGCCGCTTCGAGCACTTCTTCGATGGGGCCCTTCATGTAAAAGGCCTGCTCGGGAATGTCGTCGTACTTTCCTTCGACGATTCCCTTGAAACCTTTTACCGTGTCGGCCACTTTCACGTAGCGTCCGGGCGCCCCGGTGAATTGTTCGGCTACGTGGAATGGTTGCGACAGGAATTTTTGCACCTTGCGGGCGCGGGCCACGATCAGCTTCTGGTCTTCGCTCAACTCGTCAATGCCGAGAATGGCGATGATGTCTTGCAGATCCTTGTAGGTCTGCAAGGTCTTTTTCACCGATTGCGCCACGTCGTAATGCTCCTGGCCGACGATGCGCGGATCGAGAATACGCGAGGTGGAGGCCAGTGGATCAACCGCGGGATAGATTCCGATTTCAGTCAGTGCGCGGGAGAGCACAGTGGTTGCGTCCAGGTGCGCGAAGGTTGTGGCCGGAGCTGGGTCAGTCAAGTCGTCGGCGGGCACATAAATTGCCTGCACGGATGTGACGGAACCTTTCTTAGTTGAAGTGATTCGCTCCTGCAATTCGCCCATTTCTGTTGCGAGGTTCGGTTGATAGCCCACGGCGCTGGGCATGCGGCCCAGCAGCGCCGACACTTCTGATCCGGCTTGCGTAAAGCGGAATATGTTGTCAATGAACAGCAGCGTGTCAGCGCCCTCTTCGTCGCGGAAGTATTCGGCGACTGTGAGTCCAGTCAAAGCAACGCGCAGGCGCGCGCCTGGAGGCTCGGTCATCTGGCCGTAGATCAGGGCGGCTTTCGATTTCGATGGATCACCCGGTTTGATCACGCCGGACTCGGTCATTTCCAGCCAAAGGTCGTTGCCTTCGCGAGTGCGCTCGCCAACGCCGGCAAAGACCGAGTATCCGCCGTGCTGCTTGGCGACGTTGTTGATCAGCTCCATGATGACGACGGTCTTGCCCACGCCTGCGCCGCCGAACAATCCGATCTTGCCGCCCTTTAAGAACGGTTGGATCAGGTCAACGACTTTTACGCCGGTTTCAAACATTTCAGCGGTTGTTGATTGCTCGTCAAACAGTGGAGCCGGGCGGTGAATTGGCAATTCTTTCGTGTGCTCGACCGGACCAAGCTGGTCTACGGGCTGACCGATCACATTCATCACCCGACCCAGCGTGCCTTTACCTACGGGCACGGAGATTGGTCCGCCCGTGTCAATTGCTTTCATGCCGCGCACCATGCCGTCTGTAGGCTGCATGGCGACGCAACGCACACGGCCTTCGCCCAGATGCTGCTGCACTTCGAGGATTACATTGATGGGCGATGGAACGGTGAAGCCATCGCTGGTGACTTTGACGGCTTCATAGATGGGCGGCAGCGCAGACTCGTCGAACTGCACGTCTACGGCGGGTCCGGCGATTTGGATTACGTGTCCTGTGTTCTCTGGCATAAGACCTCTGAATTCGGTTGTCAGCTATCAATTCATGGCGGCAGCGCCGCTTACGATCTCGATAATTTCTTTTGTGATCTTGGCCTGGCGGGCGCGGTTCATGACCAGCGTCAGGCTGTCGATCATGTCGGTTGCGTTGCTAGTTGCTGCTTCCATGGCGGTCATGCGGGCCGCGTGCTCGGCGGCCACAGACTCCAGCAGACCGTGAAAAATTTGTATGGCTACGTACTTGGGCAGCAAGGTATTGAACAACTCGCTTGCCGGCTGCTCGTAAATGTAATCAACCGGCGCGGTGGCAAAATGCGCGGCCGCTTCATCAATGGCCTT
>CAZETZ010000081.1:0-8584 GCA_964514735.1 uncultured Acidobacteriaceae bacterium
GCGCGGCCATGATCGGATGGCACGGCGCCGCCATGCTTTGTTACGTCACGCCCAAAGAGCACCTCGGGCTACCGAACGAAAAAGATGTGAAAGACGGCATCATCGCCTACAAGATCGCGGCCCATGCCGCCGACATCGCCCGCCGCCGCCCAGGCGCGCAGGACCGCGACGACGCCCTCAGCTACGCGCGTTACAAGTTCGACTGGGAGAAACAGTTTGCCCTCTCGCTTGATCCTGAAACCGCGCGTTCCATGCACGACGAAACCCTGCCGGATGACTTCTATAAAGAAGCGGCCTTCTGCTCCATGTGCGGGCCGAAGTTTTGTTCGATGAATTATTCGAGCAAGGTGGACGAGTACAACAAACAGGTCCATGGGCTGGAAAAGAAAGATTACTCGGACCTGGTGAATAAGCTGGTGTCCCTTAAGTAGTCGCTCTACCTTCCGCCCTTGACCGTTGGCAATCTTGCTTGCTTGAGAGATGGGTCCGATGATGTGACAAAGAATTCAACATGCATCGCAGACCCCATTTCGCCTCATCGGTACTAGGGGCCCTTTGCCTTGGGCTGCTGTTGGTTTCGCCGGTTTCCGCTCAGCGCCAGCAAGGACAGATTCAACTTGAGGTCCGGGACCCGTCTGGAGTGGGTTTGGCTGCGAAGGTCGTTCTCAGCTCCGACGCCAATGAATTCCATAGGAACTTTGAAACCGATGCTCGTGGCCAACATACCGCCCGGGATTTGCCGTTCGGCGTCTACCGGCTGGTTGTTACCCATAGCGGCTTTGCGGCGCAAGACCGGTTGATTGAAATTCGCTCGGAAGTTCCAGTGCGTGTCCTGATCAGCATGATGGTGGCGCCGGTCGCGACCCGGGTCGAAGTCAACGACGCGGCGACGCTGCTTAGCCCCCACCAATCTTCCAATATCTATTCCGATGGACAGCAAGCGGTCCAGGAGCGCATGGCGTCGGCGCCAGGCCGGGCGTTATTCGACCTGGTGAATGCCCAGCCGGGGTGGCTTTATGAAGCCAACGGAGTTTTGCACCCCCGCGGCTCCGAGTATGACGTTCAATTCGTGAAGGATGGATTTCCTCTCACCGAGAACCGTTCGCCGGCTTTTGCCGCGCCATTCGACGAGGACGATGTAGAGTCACTCCGGACCCGGGCGGGCGGATATCCCGCGGAGTTCGGGCGTAAGTTGGGCGGCGTAGTGGAAATTACCACGAAAAGTGAGGTGCTCTCCGGGTGGCGCGGGCAGGCGAGGGTCGGCGGCGGGAGTTTCGCTACCGCGACGGGAGAGGTAGGGCTGAGTTATGGCCGGGGCGCGAACCAGTTTGTGGGCAATCTCAGCGGGGGGTTGACCGACCGCTATCTCGACCCGCCGGTGCTCAACAACTACACCAACCATGGGTCGTTGGGCGATTTTTATTTTTCTTATGCACGGCAGTTGACCCGGGAAGATCACCTGCGCATTTCGCTGGAGCATAACTCGGTTTCATCGCAGGTACCGAATGAACTGGTGCAGCAGGAAACCGGTCAAAGGCAAGGCCGCCGCAATGGAGAAACCGGCGGAGATGTGAACTATACGCGCGTCCTCTCGCCGGACCTGTTGCTGAGTGTGGCAGGCAGTGTCCGCGATACCGGCGCCAGCCTGACTTCCAATGCGGAATCGACACCGATCCTCGCCGCCCAGCAGCGAGGATTTCGCGAAGACTATGCTCGCATGGATCTCGCGGGACAATTCGGGCGGCATAGCTGGAAAATTGGCGCGGACGGGCTTTTCAGTCACGTGTATGAGGCGCTGCAATACCAGATCACCGATCCTTCAGCGTTCAGTCCCACGGTTGCGCCCAATTTTCAGTTCACGGACCGCCGCCATGACCGCGAGCAATCGTCCTTCGCGCAGGACCAGATACAGTTGGGCAACTGGAATGTAAGCGGTGGGATCCGGTTTGACCATTATCACTTTGTGGTGGGCCAATCCGCCTGGAGTTCCAGAGTTGCCGCTTCCCGCTACTTCCCTAGGATCGGGCTGGTGGCGCGTGTTTCTTACGACCGCATTTTCCAGACCCCGGCGATTGAGAACCTCTTGCTGGCCAGCTCGCCGCAGGTGGACCAATTGAGCGACGCGGTGATACGAGTACCTATCCCGCCGGCCAAAGGCAATTTCTACGAAATCGGTTTCACGCAGGCCATTGCCGGGAAGTTGAGCTTGACCGGAAACGCCTTCCGCCGCGAGTGGAGGGATTTTTCCGATGACAATGTGCTGCTGAATACCGGGATCAGTTTTCCCATCAGTTTTTCCCGGGCCTGGATCAAAGGCATTGAGGCCAAGTTGACGGTGCAAAGCCTGGGAAATTTTTCGGGGTTCGTCAGTTACTCCAATCAAGTGGCGGTCGGGCAGGGCCCGATTACTGGCGGGCTCTTTTTCGGGGCGGAGGCCCAAGATGCGCTGACCGACAACGGACGTTTCCCGGTCTCGCAGGACCAGCGCAATACGGTCCGCGCCCGTCTGCGCGCTCAACTAACGTCCCGAGGTTGGCTGGCATTGCAATACTCCTTCGGCAGCGGATTGCCGGTGGAAGCTGAGGGCGGGAACCTGGACTTAAGCTTTCTGTTGGCGCAATACGGGGCGCAGATTTTGAATCGTGTGGATTTTGCGGCGGGGCGAGTGCGCCCCTCGTTTTCGCTGGATTTAGGTGGTGGCGTTCAGCTTTACCAGCGTGAGCACAAATCCATATCGTTCCTCGCGCAGATTTCAAATCTAACCAACCGGGTCAATGTGATCAATTTCGCCAGTCTTTTCTCGGGAACCGCAGTTGCGCCGAAGCGCGCGGTGACGGTACGACTCAAGACCGAGTTCTGAAGTTCCGGAAAACAGCCATCCGTGTGGGGCGGGCATTCTGCCCGCCCGCTTGCAGCCCACGAAAGCTCGGCGTTCCAATATGTACCGCACCACATTCTCAATAATGGAGGCAGGGCAGACAGGAGTGTCTGCCCTACACTTGATTCTTCCGTCCGCTAACGATAGTCCGCCAGAACTTTTGTCGCCCTCTCCAGCGCGGCAGCGAGCAATTCCAACTGCCGGTTGGCGCGCTCCAAATCGTGCTTGTCAATCGCCTCATTCACGCCCGGAATCACCACTGCGGCATACCCGGTGTACTGCCCCGGGGCGTAGATGGCATGACGAAACCAGGAGCGGTTGGGCAGGCCGCCAGGAATCAGCAGGGCCCTCTCCACCTCACGCAGGGCCTGATTCAAAGGGGCAACATCCCCGGATGCCTTCTTCTGCTGGCCGGATATTTTCTCGCTGGCGCGCTCAAATTTGTGGACAGCTTCCAAAGCAGCGTCAAACCGCGGGGCACTGGCGCCAAATTCGTTTTCCGCTTTCTTTTTGGCGGCCTCGATGTAGTTGCCAATTTCCTTCGCGTAGGTCGCGTAATCGAAGGGAAGCACATCGGCGTCCGCCATGCGGATGGTTTCGATGCCGAAGACGCGCGCCATCTGTTGTTCGTAGATGAAATCGGGGTCACCGAACTTCTTAAACCAGTTGAAATTGTCAAAGGCCGAGTGATAGACACCGTAATTCCCGGTTGAGCCCACGTCGGTGGATGGAACACCCAGATGCTGCAGGAACACTGTATAGTCGGAGCCGCTACCCAGGTCTCCGACGGAGGCGTCCTGTTTGGCTTGCGCGGCGGGCGCACGAAAGTTGGTCCCAGTGTTGTCGGGAGCTTCATTGCTCGACTGGTTGGCCTTCAACCATACGTCGTAGACCGTCCCACCTTTGGGACTGGAAACGACTTTGGTGACATCGCGAACAAACTGCTTGAGCGCGGGAACTGAAGAGGCGCCGAATTTTTGGCCCGCCACGCCGACATCCATGTTGAAGTAGGCGACGGCGTGGGCAAGTTCAGTATCATGCTGCTCGCCCCACTCGGTGGAACCGACCAGGCCCTCCTCTTCCCCATCCCAACTTCCGAAAACGATCGTCCGCTTGGGCTTCCAGCCTGATTTGAGAAGCTCTCCAATACCATGCACGGACTCGAGCATGGCCGCGGTGCCGCTGTTGGGATCCACTGCGCCATAAACCCAGGCATCACGATGATTGCCGGCAACCACCCACTCATCCGGCCAGCCGGCGCCGCGGACTTTTCCAATTACGTCCCAAATGGTGCGGTACTGGTAATCCTGCTTGAGGTGCATCTTTACTTTCACCGGGCCGGGGCCAACGTGATAAGTGAACGGTAAAGAACCTTGCCATTCGCGCGGGGACTCCGGGCCCGCGAGGTGCTCGAGAATCGGCGAGGCGTCGGCATAGGAAAGTGGCGTGCAGGGAATCCTGGGCATGCCCCCTACTTCTTCCGGCTTGGCCCGCTTCTCCTCCGGAAGAGATGGCACCGAGGCCAAGCCCGGCGTGGTCGGGTCGCCGGGAAAATTGAAGATGAAACCTACCGAACCGCGCTGCACTCCGGTGTCAGGCCGCCACGGGCCTTGGGGATATTTATCGCCTTTGCGCCAGCCGTCGTCGTAAGGGTCGGAATAAATCAACAGTCCGGCGGCGCCGTGCTCCTGAGCGACCAGGGCCTTGACCCCACGGAAATTCTGCCCATACCTGGCCAGCACAATTTTTCCGCGCACATCAATGTGCATCTGTTGCAGCTTTTTGAAATCCTCCGGCGTCCCGTAGTTGGCATACACCACTTCGGCCTCCGCGTCTCCTGAGGGAGACTGGCCGTTAAAGGGCATGACGACGCGGGGATCATCCTGAAAGGGATCGCCGTCTACGTGCTCCCGCGTGGGGCCGTGCATGGTGACGCCTTCGGGCGCGGTGACATCCACGCTGATTTCCACGGGATAGTTTAGCCAAACCTTGTACTCGACAATTTCGGTGTCGAGCCCTGCCTCGCGGAATTTCTTGGCGACGTAATCGGCGGTGGCTTTGTCCTCCGGAGTGCCAGCCATGTGCGGGGCTTGGGTCAGTATGCGGAGATGCGCTTCGGCCAGCTTGGGGTCGGGAACGGCAAGGAAACGCGATTCAACCGCGCTTTCAGCGGCGGAATCATGAAAGCCGAATATCTGCGCAGACACCGCGGGTTCCGTCGAACCAATCACGCTGGACAGTGGAGAGAACAGCGTGAGGGAGGCAAGGAATGCGGCGGGAAGAAGTCTCATCGGATTCTCGTGATGAAGTAAGTTAGCACAGCCGCCGATTTGTCAGCTCCGGTCGAACCTGGTTCCGCCCTACGGGCTGCTTTGTATATGCCGTGGTCCCTGGGGGTTCATGAAACTGATCGCTGTAAAAACTGCTCCGTTTTGTCGGTTGCACTGATTTCACCAACTTCACCAATTGGTGATAGAATGATTTCATGAAGCGAGCTACGATGACTCTTCCGGACGACCTGGCCGAAGCGGTGGAGAATTATCAGCAGGCACAGGAAGCATCCCCTTCGCTCACGACAGTAGTGCAGGCGGCCCTGAGAGAGTACCTGCGTGAACGGGGATTTCTACGCAAGTACCGTCCGTTGAAAATTGAACCCGTAGGGCGGAGCGGCCGCAGGGATGTCAGCGAGGAACATGACGCCTATCTTGCGGGCCTGAGGAAATGAAGCGCGCCGTCCTGTCCGACGTAGGCCCCTTGTACGCCGCTGCCGATGGCAGCGATGCGCACCACCAGCAAGCGTTGCGACAGTTGCAGAAGCTGGCCCGCGATCGCCGGGAGGTCGTAGTCCCGTATCCGACGTTGCTCGAGGCCTATTCGCTGGTATTGTTTCGCATGGGCGCGAATGCCGCCTTTAAATGGCTCACCTATATGGCCGATGCTTCGCTTGTAAATCCCACACCTGAAGACTATCGTGAGGCGGTCGCGCGAGTGCGGGCGCTCCCCGACCAGCGCATTACCTTATTTGACGCTGTAGTGGCCGTGATCGCCACTCGGATGAAGTTAGAGGTTTGGACTTATGATCAGCATTTTGAGGTGATGAGGGTTGCGGTGTGGCGTTAAGTTGTGTAATGACAAGCATTTGGATAGGCACTTCCGATGGCGCTACAGATCGTGTTAGACTCCCGAATTGATTTGCTCTTTGGTATTACGTCCTTCGGTTCCCTGTTCGCATCAAACCTGTGTGGTACTTCGGAGGCAGTTTTCGTATGCTGTTCGCACAAATGACCGAAGATAAGAATCGTGACTCGGCCGCTGAGAAAGCGCTGACAGATGCGTTACTCCATCTGTATCAAGAACACGGAAGAGACTTGGCCGAATTCTTTCGTAGCGCATCCCATGCGCCGCAACAACAACCTCAAGACCAAACCACTGCCTTGAACGAATTGCGCGAGATCAACCGCCGGTAGGATAAGGTGTGGCGCCAAATTCTGATTTTCGCGAAAACCCCTTGAGGTCAGTGTACGTGACGGGAGAGATCGACCAGTCGCTCGTTGATCGCCTCCAACCTCAAATTCACAAGTTACGTACTGATGCGCCTAAGGCCATCACCGCCTATATCGATAGTCCTGGCGGTTACACGTATGCATCTGACCTCATACATAGACTGCTGAAAACTACCAATCAGGAAGGCGTTTCTTGTAGGTTAATCACGGTTGTAACCGGAACGGCTGCAAGTGCCGCAGCAGATCTACTAGTCGCTGGCGATTATGTGCTCGCGTATCCTCACTCAAGCGTTATCTATCATGGAACGAGACGCCTCTCCCAAGAGACCCTCACCCGCGAGGTTGCGTCTTTCTTGGCAGAAGATCTTCGATCAAGAAACGAAACCTTTGCGATCCGGCTGGCTGATAGGTGTATTGATCGAGTTATCTTTCAATTCATGATGTTGAGAGACGGGTTTGACGAAGTTCGAGAGTCGTCCGGCCTACCGAATATGCCCGACGCAGAGTGTTTTTTTGAGTCTCTCAAACAGCGGCTACGACCTGCTTTGGCGGGCGTCATTGAGGAAGCAAGCAAACTCCAGAAGAAGTATCAGCGTCTGGACAAGTTCGCGCGAGAGCGCTTTGAAAAAAGGGAACACCGGGAAGGCGTCAGGCGCGCTGACATGCAAGCTGATCTCATTCGCGACATTGTCGATTTCGAACTCCAAGAAAATCCAGATGACGCTTGGTCCTTCACGCGAGCCCGGATTATTGGGATACAAGACGATTTTGCCTTGCTGGCCGATTATCATTCGGAGCATCATTCAGATAGGCGAAAGTCGCTTGCTGAAAGATGGGGGCTGTTTTTCCTTAGCGACGAGGAAAAGGGAGAGCATGAACGACAACCAGAGGATGCTAGGGCGGGTTGGCTGGTTGCGCAAACTGCAGACCGACTACATTCTCTTTGGTACTTTTACGTCTCGGTGTGCCGCCTCTTACAGGAAGGTGAACATAATCTAACAGCGACGGACGCCTACTGGATGGGTCTGGTCGATGAGATCGTTGGCGATACCGACTTTCCCTGCCTCAGAGCCTTGGTTGAGGGTCAAGCGTCACCTCCGGCAACAGGGGAAACAGCAACCCCAGAAGTTAGTTAAAAGCACGTCAGTCGCTCACCGCACCTGTCCTGTCCCCACAATCTCATACTTCATCGAGGCAACTCCGCCAGTGCAAACCGCCCCAGTACGGCGGACACTCACACATAAACATCGGCAAACTGCGGAATCCTCCGGACGCGGATTTGCCGCTCGCGCTTGCGGGTCTGCGCGATGTCATAGGAGGACTGCATACGCATCAGGGTGTCCATCTTCACTCCAAATGCTTTCTCTATGCGGAGCGCCATGTCACCAGAGAGATCGGCCTTGCCGTTCAGTAAGCTGGACAAAGCGGGGCGGGAAACCTGAAGGGCCGCTGCTGCCGCCGTCACTGTCAGACCTGCGGGGCCAATAATCTCAGTCCGAATGAAGTCTCCGGGATGAGGCGGGTTCTTAATCGGCATGGGATTGGCTCCTTATGTGCTAGTGATAATCCTCCAGATTGACGTCGCAGACCTCGCGCTCAGCGGTGTCAATCCAGAACGTCAAGCGGCGGTTCCGGGTCACACTGAGGCTCCACGTGCCCTTGCGGTCCCCGGTCAAGATATGAGCTTTCCACGCGGGCAGCGACCGCAATTCCTCGGGGTCTTGCATGTCATCGAGGAAAGCCAGCATCTTGCGGAGTTTGTCCGCCGAATCAGGTGGAACACCTTTCACCCTGTCTTCTGCGTAGAGCTTTTTCAGTCCCTTATGGGCGAAGCCCCGTATCCTCACTTGTTAGATTGTAGCCTGTAGCTTAACACTTTTCAAGCGTGAGGGATCGCAACTGACAGGGGGAACGGATTTCCGGCTTAACGTACCTGCCCGGTTCCCACGATTTCATATTTGGTCGAGGTCAACTCCGCCAACGCGAACGGCCCACGGCAGTGGAGTTTTTGCGTGCTGATGCCCATCTCCGCGCCGAAGCCGAATTCTCCGCCGTCGGTGAAGCGTGTGGAAGCGTTCCAGTAGACGGCGGCTGAGTCCACCAGGCGCAGAAAGCGGCAGGCGTTAGCTTCTTCTTTGGTCACGATGCTGTCGGAGTGTTTGGTGGAGTGGCGATTGATGTGGGCGATGGCGTCGTCCACGTC
>CAZETZ010000081.1:8684-13822 GCA_964514735.1 uncultured Acidobacteriaceae bacterium
CTGATTGCTGCGCGCGGCTTCCTTGCCGCCGCGCAGGACAATTGAATTCGAGGTCTTGAAGGCCAGTACAGCCGTATCCACGGTGACGTTGGGCCGCGACTCGTAAATAATCCCTATCACGCCCAGTGGCACTCTCACCTTGCGAATGCGCAGACCGTTAGGGCGAGTGCGCTCTTCAAGCGTCTCATAGATCGGGTCAGGCAGCTTTGCGACCGCGCGCACCCCCGACGCCATTTCTTTGATGCGCTTGGGATTCAGCATGAGGCGGTCGAGCATAGCGCCTGAGAGTCCGGAGGAATCCATATCTTCTTTGTTGGCCTCGATGATGCTTCCGGCATTGGCCTCAATCGCGTCGGCCATCACCAGCAGCACGGCATTTTTCTGCGTGGTGGAAAGCTGCAACAACTGCGCCGAGGCTTCGCGGGCGCGGAGCAGCTTGTCCTGCGTGGTTGCCAGCGGCGTCATGGTTGTGGCCATATCAAGACCTCCTGCCTTGCGGGGGAAAATAAGTTCCGATTTTACGCTCAATTGCCCAGGAAATGGCATGGGCGTGCGAGCCGTTCACGATGACGACGTTCACTCCAGACTCGCTGGCCAGCTTGGCGGCGCGGAGCTTGGAGCGCATCCCACCGCGGCCCAGGGTGCTTTTTCCGTTGCAAAGTTCTTCCATCTCCGGAGTCAGCTTGCGGATCGTCCGCACCAGCTTTGGGCGCTTGCCGTTGGGCACATAGAAACCGTCAACGTCAGTCAGCAGCAGCAGCCAGTCTGCGCCGACGGCGGTAGCGAGCAACGCGCTGAGTTCGTCATTGTCGCCGAATGCTCCCACCAGTTCGCGCACGGAAACGCTGTCATTCTCATTCACCACCGGGACCACGCCCAGCTTCAGCAGTTCATGCAAAGTATTTTGCAGGTTCTTGTAGCGGACCGGCGAAGTGAAGTCATCGCTCGAAAGCAGCAACTGTGCCACCAGCTTTTTGCCGAAAAAAAGCTGTTCGTAGGTATGCATGAGTACACTTTGGCCGACGGCGGCGCAGGCCTGCATTTGCGGCACGCTGGTTGGCTTGTGGGACAAGCCCAGGTTCGCCATGCCTGAGGCAATGGCCCCGGAGCTGACAATCAGATACTCGTGACGGGAAAGATCCAACTGGTCCACCAGCGCGCGCATGCGGTTGGTGTTGATGCGCCCACCTGGGGCGATCAGGCTGGTTCCGACTTTGATGACGAGGCGCATTCCCTTCTAATTTAGCAGTTCTGGCGCGGGTTGTGAGTGTTTTACCCGTGTTAGTATCGAATCTTTGTGGTCTTGCTCTGTGGGACTCCGTGCGCTCTGTGGTTAAGGGTTTTGTTTACGCCGAGCAAAAATCAAAAGCCTTAACCACAGAGAACACAGAGTTTTCACAGAGGTCCACAGAACCCCTTCATGGCTGCTTCTTCAAAAAAACGCGTGGTCAGCGGCATGCGCACGACTGGCAAGTTGCATCTGGGAAATTACGTCGGAGCGCTGGCAAATTGGGTGAAGATGCAGGACCAGTACGAGTGTTCTTTCTTTTTGGCGGACTGGCATGCTTTGACCACGGACTACGCGGACACCTCCAAGGTCAAGGAGAATTCGCTGGAGGTCACGCTCGACTGGTTGGCCGCCGGGCTTGATCCAGAGAAGTGCCTGATTTTTGCTCAGTCGCACGTGCCGCAGCACGCGGAATTGCATCTGTTGTTTTCCATGGTGACGCCTTTGGGATGGCTGGAGCGCGTGCCCACTTATAAAGAGCAGCGGGAAAATATCGCTGATAAAGATTTGAGCACTTATGGATTTTTGGGATATCCGGTGCTACAGGCGGCAGATATTTTGGTTCATAAGGGCGAAGTGGTTCCTGTCGGTGAGGACCAGGTCGCACACATAGAATTGACGCGCGAGATTGCGCGGCGCTTCAATCAGTTCTATGAATTGAAAGGAAAGACTGTTTTCCCTGAGCCGCAAGCTCTGCTGACACCGACTCCGAAGCTACCCGGCACCGACGGACGCAAGATGTCCAAGTCATACGGCAACACCATCATGCTCACCGATCCCGAGCCGGTGGTCCGGCAGAAGTTGAAGACCATGGTGACCGACCCGGCCCGCATTCGCCGTACGGACAAGGGCGATCCTGACAAGTGCCCGGTTGGGGACTTGCATAAAATTTTCAGCAGCAAGGAAACTATGGCGAAGGTGTACGAAGGATGCCGGTCGGCGGGCATCGGCTGCATCGAGTGCAAGGGCTGGGCGGCGGATGCGCTGGTGCAGATCCTCAATCCCCTGCAGCAGCGCCGCAAGAAATATGAGGAGAATCCTAGGCTGGCCTGGGATATTCTGGAGGCTGGCTCGGCCAAGGCGCGCGGGGTAGCCGGCGCAACTATGGATGAAGTTCGCGAGGCGATGGGAATGTCGCTGGAGTTTGGTGGATAGCGTTACGGTGCTGCACGCAAAAAACAGATTCCTCCGCGCTGCGCGCTTCGGAATGACAAAGGGTTAGAACATTTGGGTGAACCGGCAAAACTCGTAATGCAGGAACCACTCAACGGCTCTGCCAACAAAGCCAAGGAGAGCGACTTCCCTTTCGCCGTCACTGTGGGCGATGTGTACGAAGGCCCGCTCGACCTGCTGCTCGATCTGGTCCGCAAGCAGGACATTGATATCTACGACATTCCCATTGCGCGGATTACAGCGCAGTATCTTGCCTATGTCGAAAAGTTGAAGGAACTGGATGTGAATGTGGCCGCTGAGTTCATTTACATGGCGGCAGTTTTGATTCATATCAAGTCGAAGATGCTGCTGCCGCGCGATCCGCTGGCGTCGGAGGCAGATGACGACCCGCGGTCGGAGTTGGTCAACCGGCTGCTGGAGCATGAAAAGTTCAAAGCCGCGGCGCAGATGCTTTTGCAGAAGCAACAGATTGAAGACGCGGTCTGGTCGAATCCCGCGCTCAAGGAATTCAACGATGCGGAAGGTACTGATCCGGAAATTGCCGCTGATATTGTTGACCTGGTCAAAACCTTTCAGCAGATTCTGGATCGCGCCCGCTCGCGCCCCATTCTGAATGTAGACGAAGATACCGTCACCGTGGGCCAGATGATTGACTATCTGCGGCGGCGGTTAGCGCTGGAAGACCGGCCCATACGGTTGAAACAGCTTTTGCGCAATGTGGAGTCACGGTCGGCACTGGTTTGCATGTTTCTCGCGCTGCTTGAGCTGGTGCGGTTGCAGGCCATCCAGCTACGGCAGGAGCGCATGTTTGGGGAAATCTTGCTGCGCAAACATGTTGGGTTTGAAGCAGTCATGACCGAACAGTCTGCTGTGCGCGATGACTGGCGGTAGGATTACTAGTTCCCAGATATCAGTTCCCGGTTCTCAGATATGAGTCTTAAAGCCAAAATTGAAGCCATTATTTACGCGACTGAAGCTCCGGTCACTCTCGACCAGATCGTGCAGTTGGTGAAAGAGCCTGGGCAGCAGGAAAGTGATGCCAAGTCGGCTGTGCGTGCCGCGCTCGAAGAACTTACTGCTGAGTACGGCGGCGAGGGGCACGGGATTGAAGTGCGCCAGGTGGCGGGTGGGTATCGCATGTCCACCAAGCCCGAACAGCATGATGTGGTGCGTGATTTCGCCAAGAGCCTGAAGCCGCCGATACGCCTGTCATTGCCTGCACTGGAAACGCTGGCGGTGATCGCTTACAAACAGCCGGTTACTGTCGCGGAAATCGGAGAAATCCGCGGCGTGGACGCCAGCGGCGTGATCGGCACGCTGCTCGACCGCAAGCTCATTACTACCTCCGGCCGCAAAGCAGTCATTGGGCGTCCCATGCTTTACAAAACCACCAAAGAATTCCTGCTGCGCTTTGGATTGAAGGACGTCAACGAGCTGCCTAGCATGGAAGAGTTCGAAAAATTGGTGGCGGAATCATTCCAAGGCGACTTGCTTCCTCCGCCGGAAGAAACGGCCCCGGTAGAAACTCCTGCAACTGGAACTGAGTAGCTCCCAATTATGCCTGCTGAACGGCTGCAAAAAATTATTTCCGCGGCGGGCATTGCCTCACGGCGCAAAGCCGAGCAATTCATCACGGGCGGGCTGGTTTCGGTCAATGGGCAAGTTGTCACCGAACTGGGCAGCAAAGCTGATCTTGAGCATGACCACATCCGCGTAAACGGAAAGCTGCTGCGTGAGGCGGAGCGCCACGTCTACTTGCTCATGAACAAGCCCAAGGGATACGTCACTACTTTGAGCGATCCGGAAAAACGGCCCACAGTGATGCAGCTTCTCAAGGGAGTCGGCGCGCGGGTATACCCAGTCGGCAGGCTTGACTACGCCAGCGAAGGCCTGTTGCTTCTTACCAACGATGGTGAACTCGCTAACCAAATGATGAAAGCCGCGTCCCATGTTGCGAAGACTTATATGGTTAAAGTTGCGGGAACGCCATCCTCCGATGGATTAGGAAAATTGCGGACGGGCTTAACCATACGCTCGGACAAAGGCAAGCGTGTGCGAACAGCGCCGGCAAAAATCAACGTTATCCGTGAGGGGAACAATCCCTGGTACGAAGTGACCCTGATCGAAGGCAAGAACCGGCAAATTCGCCGTATGTTTGAAGAGATCGGGCACCACGTGGAGAAAATCAAACGCGTTCGTTACGGCCCTCTGGAGTTGGACGTGCCTCCGGGCAAATTCCGACGGCTTACTCCGCAAGAAGTTGCACGATTACGTGCCGTGGCCAAGTAGTCCGCTCTCATCATCTGTGAGAAAATACGAAATTCAAAAATATGTCCTCTTTTTCGATTGGCGTTGATCTCGGCGGTACTAATTTGCGGATTGCCGCAGTGGACTCTGAAGGCAACCTGCTGCAAAAGCTGACCGTCGGAACGCAGGTTTCGCGCGGCCGCGACCATGTCATTGAGGAAATGTGCAACGCCATTAAGACGGTGGCTTCGGGATTCAAGGACAAATACTCGCTGACCGGAGTCGGCATCGGCGTGCCGGGGATCATCGAAAAGAAAACCGGGCGCGTAATCAAGTCCCCTAATCTTCCTGATTGGCTCAACTATCCGGTGAAGGAAGAAATTGAACGCCGCTTGCAGTCCATGGTCATTCTGGAGAATGACGCCAATTC
>CAZETZ010000082.1:0-13806 GCA_964514735.1 uncultured Acidobacteriaceae bacterium
TAAGAACTGGCTTCCAGCAGCGGATTCTCCATTCCTGCCGCCTGTTTCTGCATGGCTTCAAGCGACTGCCGGATGATGGCAGGGCGCACTTTGCGCGCGCACAGGTCCCGAACTTTTTTCACTTGCAGAAGATCGAAGAAGGAGTAGCGCTCGGAGACGGCAACCAGCCCGGCCTTTTCCCAGGCCGATAACTGGCGCGCGGTGAGGCGCAGGATCCGCAGTAAATCCGCTCGGTTGTAGGACTGCACGGTGTTAGGCGACGCTACCTGCTTTATTATCCGGAAGCGGGCCCCACTAACGCAAGCAGAAACACGATTTTCGGGGAATCTTAGCCGATAATGCCGCAGGTTTGGTGCACATTGCAAGGAAGTTCACGTACCAAAGTCATCACTCTGTCACGTGTTATTAACTTGCGATTCATATCGCTGCAACCTCGCTCCCGTAATTTCTTAGACCATGCCGAATTTTGGTCTGCTTGCTGGCCAAAGCGGTCCACCGTTCCAGGCCCCGGACCTGTTTCCTTTTCGCGGGCTGGTGCAACGCTTGCTGCCGATGAACCGCATTCGCGAGCTTTATCGGCGCGCGCAGCAGCCGGTGAACCGCTCGCTGCTGGAAAATGTTTTGACGGAAATGCGGGTCGAATACCAGGTCGCCGACGCGGACCTGGCGCGTATTCCGGCCAGCGGCGCGGCAGTGGTCACCTCGAACCATCCCTTCGGAATTCTGGACGGCGTGATCGTCGGCGCTCTGCTCTCGCGCGTGCGCGAAGATGTAAAAATCATGACCAACTTCCTGCTCGCGGGAATTCCCGAGCTGCGCGCGCACTGCATTTTCGTGGACCCGTTTGGCAACAAAGCGTCCGCCAGTCACAACCGTCGCGCTTTGGCCGACGCGGTCCGCTGGCTGCGCGCCGGAGGAATGCTGGCGGTGTTCCCCTCGGGCGAAGTTTCCCACTTTCAGTTTCCCAGGATGCATGTGGCTGACCCCGAGTGGAGCGCGACTCCGGCGCGCCTGGCCTGTATGACCGGCGCGGCGACACTGCCCCTTTTCATTGATGGCAGAAATTCGGTCCCCTTTCAGGCCATGGGCCTGCTTCATCCCAAACTGCGCACCGCATGGTTGCTGAATGAATTCCTTCAGCAGACGGACAAAAACGTTGTGCTGCGCATCGGCAACACGATTTCAGCCGAGACTTTGCGGAACGCTGGTCATGAAGGCGAGGCCACTCACTACATGCGCTGGCGGACTTATCTGCTGGCCGAACGTGGCCGCAGCAAAAAGCAGATTGCTCCCGCCCTGCGCACGATCCTGCCCGCCAAGCCGCAGGAACCGGTGGCTGAAGCGGTCCCGCGCGACCTGCTGCAAAAAGACATCGAGCAACTTCCCGCGCAAAGCAGGATTGACGAAAACCGCGAGTTCGCGGTCTACGTGGCGGAGACGCAATTCATGCCGCACCTGTTGCAAGAGTTGGGCAGGTTGCGTGAGATCACCTTCCGCGCCGCCGGCGAAGGCACCGGCAAACACACAGATCTCGACCGCTTCGACTTCCACTACAAGCATCTGCTGTTATGGAGCAAGACCAACCAGGAGCTGGCAGGGGCGTACCGCATGGGCCACACTGCGGAAATCCTGCCCTCCTACGGCGCCGATGGTCTCTATACCAGCACGCTGTTCCGCTATGATGAGCGGATGTTTGACAAGCTCGGCCCCGCGCTCGAACTGGGCCGTTCTTTTGTGCGCGTGGAATATCAGCGGCAGTATGCGCCGTTGCTGATGTTGTGGAAAGGCATTGGCCGCTATCTTGCGACCCGGCCTGAACTAGCGGTGCTGTTTGGCGCGGTCAGCATCAGCAGCCGCTATAACCAGGTATCGCGCGAGCTGATTGTGCGTTTTTTCCAGGCGCGGGAAAAGCAGCACGAGCTGGGGAGCTGGATCACGCCGCGCCGCCCCTTCCGGCAAAGCTGGACGCGGGCCAAAGATTACCAGGCGGCCTGTGACAAGATCCGTGATCTCGACGAGCTTTCCGCTCCCATCTCGGATGTGGAGAGCGACGGCAAGGGCCTTCCCATCCTGCTCAAGCAGTATGCCAAGCTGGGCGGGCGCATCGTCAGCTTCAACGTGGACCGCAAATTTTCCGATGTGCTGGACGGCTTGGTGCTGGTGGATCTACGCCAGACCGACCGCAACGTGCTGGAGCGGTACATGGGAAAAGATGGAGTGAAGGCCTTTCGACAGTATCATAGATTGTAGGGCGGACACTCTTGTCCGCCCCTGCCCGCAGCGTTGTGAATGCTGGGGCAATGTATAGCTCTAATACCAAACGAAAGTTGCGCTGCAAGCGGAGCGGGCAGGAGTGCCCGCTCTACATAAAAACCAAATGAAACGGCCCCGCCGCACTGAAGCCCCCGAATCCACCAAGGAATTAACCTCGCTCGCCCTGCAAGCCTGCCTGGTGGCCAAAGACGCGTCCGCCAACCTGCGCGACTATATTGAAAGCTCGTCGAAGATGGCGATGCTCGCGGTCAAGGACTGTGAGAAGGAACTCGACCGGCTGGAACGCCGCATCGACGAACAGATCACCAGCGCCATCACGGAGGTCACCGAATCCGAAGCCCGTCAACTGCTGGCCTGCCTGAAATTCATCATTGATCTTGAGCGCATTGGGGACCTGACCTGGTCGGTCGCCAAGCACCTGCAAAAATTGGAAACGCGCCTTCTGTCCGAGGACGCCCGCGAGCTTATGGGCATGGCAGAAGTGCTGGAGAAAATGCTGGGGCGCGTCCACACCGGCTTTGCCAGCCGCGATCTCGACTCCGCCACCTGGGTCATGCGCACGGACGCGGGAATTGACCAGGCCTGCCACGCCATCTTCCGCCGCCACTTGAGTAGCTCCGACGAAAGCACCCGCGACTATAGCACCAATCTGCTGCTGATGGCCCAGGCCATTGAGCGCGCGGGCGACCACGCCAAAAACTTAGGCGAAGAACTTTTCCATCTGGTGGAAGGACGCAGCTTGCGGCACGAAGGGAAAAAATCGAGGACGGCGTCACAGTGAATTCGGAATAACAACTCCCGGCAAAGATACTTCCCGCAAAAAAGATTTATAGTTTTCCTTGCGTCAATCCTAACTGGCGGAGTCTCATGAAATACGTTTTGATAATCCTGGCTGTCGCTGGAACCGTCGTTTCCTCCCTCGCCCTGCGGGAGCACTACCGCACCGGCGAGTCTCCTTGCAGCATCAACGAAAAATGGGACTGTGGCACAGTGAATAAAAGCCCGTTTGCCATGGTATGGGGGATTCCCATCGCCGCGCTGGGTATCGCAGGCTATCTGTTGTTTGTCGTTCTGGCCCTCAAAGGCGCCTACGCCCGCCTGCTCGATTTCACTCTGGCCTCGCTGGGATTTTCTCTTTATCTCGCTAATATTGAAAAAGAAGTGCTAGGGGTATGGTGCATCTACTGCGTGATTTCCCTGGGAATTATTGCGTTGATGACTTTGCTGACCTTTGCCGCAAACATTGCGCAATGGATGCGTAAACCACAAGCAGCCTAAATCGTTTGTCATTCCGACGAGAAGCGTAGCGCCGAGGAGGAATCTGCTTTCTCTTGAGGGCACCACAAACCCTGTCAGCAAATAGCAGATTCCTCCTCGGCACTTCGTGCCTTGTCGGAATGACAAAGCAAGCTTCCATTCACCCATCCCGTATACAATCTTTCTTTCCCGAATGACCGAATCTCCTCGGCGCAAACTCATCATTGCCATTGACGGCCCGGCCGGGGCCGGAAAGAGCACCATTGCCTCCCGTCTCGCCCGCAAGCTCGGATACGTGAACCTGGAAAGCGGGGCCATGTATCGCGCGCTCGCGCTCAAGGCCATTGAACACGACACTTCCTTCGATGACGAACCCGCGCTGGTGGTGTTGTCCCACAGTTCACGCATCGAGCTGGAACCGACCATCGGAGGCAATCGCGTGCTGCTCGATGGCAAGGACGTCAGCCAGCGCATTCGTGAGGCCGATGTTACTCAGGGGGCTTCCCGCGTCTCCGTCCATCCCAAAGTCCGCGCGTGGATGGTGGAGCATCAGCGCGTCATGGGTACAGGAGGCGGCGTGGTCATGGAAGGGCGCGACATCGGCACCAAGGTCTTCCCCGATGCCGACGTCAAAGTTTTTCTCGATGCCGATCCGGTGGTGCGCGAACAGCGCCGGCTGGAGCAACTGCGGGCCAAGGGAATTCAGGCGGACTCTTCCGCGGTGGATATCCGGGAGCGCGACCGGCGCGACCGCACGCGGGCCACATCTCCGTTAGTCGCAGCCCCGGATGCGGTGATTCTTGATTCGACCGCGCTTACCGAGGACGAGGTCCTCCACCGTGTGGAAGAACTCGTCCAACACAAGCTTGCCTGAAATTCTTACCTCAATAGAGCGGGCGCAGAAAGCAGCAGCGAAAAGAACATCCACCATCCGAAGACAATCGCAAACGCAGCGCCTTTTTTCACTTTGCAGATGCAAGTGAAACCAATGGCGGTAAGAGTGAGCGTCCAAATCAGAAAGAGATCCAAAAACGATCCAAGACTATAAAGAAACGGCGAATCGGCTGGATTCAGGTAATAACCCAGACTGCTGCCAATTGGGTTTTGTATGGTGAATGAGTCCGGGCTTGCTCCCGCCAGCAAAGCAATAATCCCCAAAATTGATTTCAGCGCGCCTGGTAATCCCGCATACATCAAGACGGCGTAAACTTTCCCGAATGCAACATCCGAGCCACCTAGGACTTTGAGACAACCGAAGTCGATAGCGGCAAGAATCAGTAGGATCAAAAGCCCAATGATTGGGGCCGCATAGCTGATGCCGGCAGTGATCTTGCCGGCGAACTGCATCGCACGCGCCCGGTCCGCTGGTGGCATGCTGTCCATGCGTTCCATTTGCTTGGGCTGCGCTTGCATCTGGGTCTCCGTAATCTTTTCAAAACCCACTTTGCGGCCAGCAGTGTAGGCCAATCCCCATGTAGCCAATAGCACTACCAGGAACGGCAACCACCACGCGCCACTCCGGCGTAGGTCGGTGAATGTTTTGGACGGCGCGATGAAGGTATTCACAATACGCGCGACTTGCGAAAGTGACGCGGCTTGCGGAGGGACGGCGGACATCTCGGGATTGGTCGGCGACAGCGGCGCGGTAGCCATGAAAACCTCCAAAGGCGGAAATTGTAGCCCCTTCGGGCATGGTCAACAAGTGCGGGTGTTTAAAACCGGGGTTATTCCGGACACATTTCCGGAGTGGCGTCGAGCAGGCTCCGTGTGTAAGCGTGGGCAGGCCGCTCGGTAATTTGCTCCGTCGAGCCGACTTCGACGATTTTTCCCCGATACATGACCGCCACTCGCGTGGCCAGGTAACGCACCACTGGCATGGAGTGCGAGATAAACAAGTACGTCAGGCCGAACTCGCGTTGCAACTGCGCCATAAGATTCACAATCTGCGCTCCGACGCTGACATCGAGCGCGGATACAGGCTCGTCGGCGACAATGAACTTAGGACGCAGCGCCAAAGCCCGCGCGATGCCGACGCGCTGTCGCTGTCCGCCGCTGAATTCGTGGGGATAACGCTGCAACGCCGATGGGTCCAGGCCAACCGCGCGCAGCAGTTCGCTCACGCGCGCGCGCCGCGAATCTTTACTCAACTTTTCATGGATGAGGAGCGGCTCGGCGATCACATCTTCCACTCTCATCCGCGGATCGAGCGAGCCAAACGGGTCCTGAAAAATAATCTGCATATCGCGGCGCAGTTGCCGCATTTCGCTGCGCGAGGCGGACAGCAGATCGCGCCCATGGAATGTGACGCTTCCCGCAGTCGGCTCGATCAGCCGCAATGTGAGCCGCCCCAGGGTGCTCTTTCCCGACCCCGATTCCCCGACCAGCCCGAGGGTCTCGCCGGCCTCAATGTCCAACGAGACATCATCCACCGCGCGGACTTCACCTTTGCTCCCGCCGCCAAAAACAGATCCGCCAAGAGGAAACACTTTGGTCAGATTGCGGATTTCGAGTAGGGCCATGCTTCATCCCCGATTATGCGGCAATCAATGGGACCGCTGCCAGCGCGGCCACGATCCCCGCAATCTTCCAGCGGGTAAACTGTTCTTTAAGGACCACACGGGCCAGCAAGACGGTAATTACAGGATAAAGGGAGCTGAGGACGACCGCGGCATCCATGCGGCCGGTCTGCACGGCGCGGAAGAACAGGACGCTGCCGCTCACGTCCATCAGGCCCGCAACCATTCCCCAACGCAGGCTGGCAGGTTGCCGGGGCTGAAAACTTTTGCCGGCGAGCGTCCATGCGCCAGTGCCTATAAACCCTGCTAGACGGGAGGCTGCCGCCAGCCACAGGGCCGACCCATTCCCAGCTTGCCGCGCGCAGATATAGAAGCCAGCAAAACCGGTCCCCGCCAGCAACGCCAGGCCTATTCCCCTTGGACTTCCACCTTGATCAGGACGGGCAATGAGCCAGATTCCCAGGCCCGCGAGCAGGAATCCCATCATTTGAGTTACGTGGGGCAGGCCTTCGAGGAACGCTCCATAAACGGCAGGGATCGCTGCGGACAATGTTGCCGACACCGGGGCGGTTAGGCCCATGTTCCCGGAGGAGAGCGCGCGGTAGAAAACCGCGAGCGCGAACCCGCCAAAAGCGCCACCCGCCAGGGCCCAGGCCAAATCGTGGAACGGCGGAATCCTGGTTGCGGAAGGGACCGCCACGGCCACGACCGCCAACAATCCGCAGCCATTGGTAATGGCGGAGACTAATACTGCATTGGCATTTCTAGAGGCGTATCCCCCAAGGAAATCGCTGGTGCCCCAGCAAAGAACGGCTGCCAAACTGAATCCAACCGGGATGGCTTGCGCGGGCGGAGGCATCCGTCACGAGGGTAGCACGCGCGGCTGTGACAAATTTTGTTGCCCGGCTCCTTAATCCGTTAAAATTGTCTCGATCGATTCGGCTCAAGCAACGAATTTACGTCCCGCGGTTGTCTAATTATCAGGAATCGTTGATCTGCTCTTGAAGCACCGCGTTATGCTTTCATTGTCTTGCCTCAATCCTTTCAGGACAGCACCTCAAACCTTATCCGCGTTGTTGTTCATTCTTTTCTTAGCTCCACCGGCGTGGGGTCAGCTGGCCGGCGCAAATTTCGGCGACTCCGGCCAGAAAACCTATAAACTAACCGGCACGGTGGTGAATTCGATCACCGGGGAACCCATCCCCCATGCGCTGGTAGGGATCTACTCCCGGTCCGCGTTGACCGACAGCAGCGGGCGCTTTGAATTTGTAGACCTGCCGGAAATGCAGACCACGGTGGTGACGCGAAAGCCGGGATTTTTCAGCGAACAGGACCTCTCGCGCGTGCACCAGAATTCAAATCTGTTTCGGGTTGGGCCCGATGCCGGTCCGGTCACGATCACACTCGTTCCGGAAGCGGTGATCTACGGCAAGGTCGCGGCGAATGGAGAACCGGTTGAACGGGTCCCCATTCTGCTCTATCAATCCTTCATCGCCGATGGCCGCCGCAGTTGGGAACAGCACCAAACCTTTACCGATGAAGAGGGTGAATTTCGGTTTGCCGAGTTACGTCCGGGAAACTACGCGATATCCGCCGGGCCCAGCCTCGATACTTCCGCCCTGGTGATCGCCGGACCCGAGTTTGAGTTTGGATTTGCCAAGGCCTATTACTCGGACGCGACTGATTTCCCCGAGGCCACTTCGGTTCACTTGATAGCGGGACAACAGGCGGAAATCGATTTTTCCCTGAAAAAATCGCGCGCCTTCAACCTCTCGGGAACCGTCGTAGGGAACGCTCCCGGCGCGGGTGTCTCGCTCTCATTCCGGGACCGGTCCGGCCAGATATTTGGCTTTCCTGTGCGCTTCGATCCGGGCGCCCAGCAGTTCCATATGCGAGTGCCAGCCGGCGCTTACATCCTCCACGCGCAGGCGCAGAACCAAAACGGAGTTCCCTTGAGCGCGGAGCTTCCGCTCACCATCGGCGCGGACCAAAGCGGAGTCATTCTCACCCTCGAACCGATGCCGTCGTTTCCCGTCAATGTTCACCTGGAATTCGCGCGGCGGGAAGATACCCGGTCGCAGCGGCAACCAGACCGGACCTCTTTGCCCTCCAGGACCGCCATTCCGGCAAATATCGTGCTGGAAACAACTAGCGACGTCATAAACCAGCGAGCTTATTCGGCACAACAGGGCGGGGATGACAGGGCCCCGATGTCTTTTCGTAACGTGGAGCCGGGAAAATATGATTTCAAAGTCCAGGCCTTTGGGTCCTGGTACGTACAGTCGGCAACCAGCGGTGGAGCGAACCTGCTCAGCCAGGAGCTTGAAGTTGGCGGCGCCGGACAAACCATCGATGTTGTCCTGCGCAACGATTGCGCCAGCTTGAACGTTACCCTGGGAACGGAAAGCAAGCCAAGCCCCGGCGCAATCCTGGTGGTCCGCGACGACGCTCCCCGCGAAATCAAGGCGCTCACTGTCGATGGCGATGGGCCCTTCACCATGGATGGGCTTGCTCCGGGCGGCTACAACGTTTTGGCGTTCGACACGATCGAACAACTTGAATATTCAGACCCCGAAGTTTTGGGCCCTTACTTGTCACAAGCAGCGCATGTGAATTTGCAGGCCAATCAAACCGTGGACGTCGCAGTCGAGCGGATTCGACAGAAAAGATAACCAACCATGTTGCGCTACCTCATGCCCGCGATTCTTGTGCTTGCGGCAACCGCGCAGCAGAGCGTTGTGGGCAACCTCTCGCCGCATGGTCTCCGGATTTCCGGCACAGCCGTGAATGCCACAACCGGCCGGCCGCTGAAAGACATAGAAGTCGCCGTAGGACCGGTCTCTTCCTCCGGAGGGCAAAAGACCAACACGGACAGTCAGGGTGGTTTTGTCTTTGACGGACTGGCAACCGGAAAATACTGGCTGGTGGCGCAAGGCCGTGGATTTCCACGCCAGACCTACGATGAACATGAAGGTTTCTCCTCCGCCATCGTGGTGGGGAATAAAGACGTTCCCTCGGAAGGGATCGTATTCCGTCTACGCCCCGGCGCCTCGATTTCCGGCGCGGTCATGGATGATTTCAACGAACCCGTGCGCCACGCCGGCGTGACCTTATTTCGCGCCGCCATGGTCGACGGCAAGCAAACCACGGCGCCGGCACAACACGCGAACACGGACGATCAGGGCCGTTATCGCTTCAGCCATTTGCTCTCCGGGAGTTATCTGATCGCGGTTTCGGCACAACCCTGGTATGCGCAGGGCGGCCCGCGTGTGCAGTCGGTTGCTACAACCACGACCCGCGCCGATGGCTCGACCACTACCACCCGCAAGGAAGTCGCACAGCCACCGGACCCGCTGGATGTGGCCTATCCTCTGACTTTCTATGCCGGTACGACGGATGTCAGTTCCGCCACCCCGGTCGTCGTCAAACCCGGCGACCAGGCCTCGGCTGATGTAACCATGGCTGCCGTCCCCGCCGCACATCTGCGGATCCCGCTGATTGGCGCAGAGGAACACACTTTTTACACCTTGTCACAACATGTATTGGGAAATGCCTTCCAGCTCCCGCTCCAGTCCTATCGAAGCGACGGAGAGATCGAGATCGGCGGTATTGCGCCGGGACACTTCACTCTTGAAGCACAGGCGAACGGGCCAAACCCGGTACGGTCTTCCCAAGAGATCAATGTTCTCAATAATGGCGCCATCGCGAAGGCGGAGTTGTCTCCTCCCATTACCGCTCGCGGGCTGGTGACGTTGGAGGGTGACCCTGTGTTCCAAGGCGTGTTCGTGCAGCTTCGGGGTGAATATGGTGTTTTCGGCAGCCCAGTTTCGGAGAAGGGGGAATTTCAGATCGCTGGGCCCATTCACTCTGGGACCTACGACATTGCGGTATACGGCATAGCCGGCGGAGTGATCGTGGGCAGCGTGGCGCGCGACAGCTTGCCCCCGGTGGATGGAAACAAAATCGAGCTGACTGGCTCTGGGCCAACTCAGTTGGTAATCCGGATGGCACGCGGGCTGGCCAGGGTGGAAGGAGTGGTCCTCAAGGAGGGCAAACCATTCCCCGGCGCGATGGTGGTTCTGGTGCCAGAGGATTTTGAGCACCACCCTTCGCGGGTGCGCCGCGATCAAAGCGACAGCGATGGGACTTTCCTGCTGGGCAGCGCCGCCCCGGGAAAATACAAAGTGGTCGCGATCCAGAATGGCTGGAGTATGGAGTGGTCAAATCCAGCCGTCCTTAAGCCTTATTTGAAAGCCGCAGAATGGTTTGAACTAACGGCGCACCAGAAATATACGGTGAAAGTAACGGTGCAGTGAAGGCAGTGCCCCTTGCCGCCAATGGTCTTGGGGTTTGCCGCGCGGTCGCGCATGCTAAAATTTCCACAGCTTGTCTGTTCGCTCTTGGGGGCCCAGGTTGGTTGAACTTGCACCTTCGATCCTGTCGGCTGATTTCGCCCATCTCGCGGAGCAAGTCCAGGCCGCAGCCGATGGAGGCGGGACCGTCGTCCATGTCGACATCATGGACGGGCACTTTGTTCCCAACATGACGATCGGACCTCCGGTCGTTCAGTCCTTGCGGAAATTCACCAAACTGCCGCTCGACTGCCACTTGATGATTGAAGACCCCGACAGGTTTATCGGTTTGTTTGCTGAAGCTGGGGCGGATTGGATTTCAGTTCACCAGGAAGCGTGTATTCATTTGGATCGCACCTTGCGCCTCATTAAGAGCCACCAGTGTCTGGCTGGAGTAGTAGTCAATCCAGCCACTCCGGTCGAAACGCTCTCCGAAGTGCTCGACATAGTGGACTATGTGCTGGTAATGTCCGTGAACCCGGGTTTTGGGGCACAGGCGTTTATTCCGAACTCGGTCCGTAAAATCAAGCGGTTAGATGAGATTCGTGGCCAGCGACGGCTCCCTTATCGCATTGAAGTCGATGGAGGGATCGCGGTGGATACCATACCCGAGGTGGTCCGCGCCGGGGCGGAAATTTTGGTTGCAGGCAACGCGGTCTTCGGCCACGGCGATCCAAGAAGTAACGCGCAAAGATTGTTAAAGGTGGCCAGCGAAGCTACATTGTTGAGGGTATAGCCGGTTGGTTCTTAGGGTTTCCTTGAGCTTGAGCGAAAGCAAATAATCTCCCGAGGTCTTTATGTTTCGTCGTATTCCGGTTTTGATTCTGCTCGGTATTTTGGCCCTGTGCGCGGCATGCACCAATAAGAAGGTGAAGAACCCGATTGCCAGCGTGGATTCGAAACAACCCGACAAAGTCCTGTTCGACCGCGCCATGGAAGCGCTCAAACACAACCATTACGACGAGGCCCGCCTGACCCTGCAAACCATGATCAGCACCTATCCGGATTCGGAATTTATCGCCCGGGCGAAGCTGGGAGTGGCGGACTCCTGGTACGTGGAAGGCGGCTCGGCTGCGCTCGCGCAAGCGGAAAATGAGTACAACGATTTCAAGACCTTCTTTCCCAACATGCCGGAGGCGGCAGAGGCACAGCTGAAAATTGCCAACATTCACTACCAGCAGATGGAGAAGGCAGACCGTGATTTTACCCATGCCATGCGGGCGGAGCAGGAATATCGCGCCCTGATCCAGGGCTGGCCGGAAAGCAAACTGGCTCCTGAAGCCAAACAGCGCCTGCGGGAAGTGCAGGAAGTATTGGCGGACCGCGAGTTTGGGATTGGGCGTTTCTATTATCTGCGCCCCTCCTACCCGGCGGCGATCGCCCGCCTGCAATCTTTGGTAGACCGCTATCCGCTGTACAGCAAGGCGGACGAGTCCTTATATCTGCTGGGACAGTCCTACGAAAGAGAAATCGACCTCATCAAAATGCAAAAGTATGAGGAAGGCTCTGCCGCCTGGAAGGGGCAGCAGAGCCTTATCAAGGATTTTACCGACAAGGCGGCTGCGGCCTATGACCACATTCTGACCCGGTATCCGGCGATGGAGTGGGCCGCGGATGCGAAAAGCCGTCTGGAGGCCTTGCACCGAACCATTCCCAAGCCAACCAGGGCGATGCTCGCACAAAATAAACAGGAAGTAGCCAGCCGTCATGACAGCGGAACGATGGCAACTATTTTAAGCACCTTCCGCAAACACCCGGACACCTCCCAGGCCGCGAAAAGCGGCGAGCCACCCCTGGAAAATCCCGAACCGGTGAGCGCATCCGGAGTGGTGCAACAGGCCAGCAAAGTCATGGCAGCCGGAGCTGGATTGGGTAGTAATAACAAGCTAGGGGTGGAAGCGATTGGTACTGGCGCCGGGCCCGTGGGGGAAAACGCCCCGCGCTCGGATGTTCCACCCAATCCCGTTCCCCAAGTGGAAGCACCGGCGCCGCCAGCTCAGGACCCGAACGAGCTTATTCCGAATGCAAATGCCAATGCGCAGCCACCCGATCCCAACGAACTGAAGCCCAATGTGTCACAAGATCCCCTGCCTGCTCCCCAGCAGGTGAACCAGATGGGCCAGAGCGCGCCGCAAAATGCGGCTGCCAGCGAAGCCAAAAGTGACGGAGACCAGCCCGTGGATGTCACCTACTCTTCCAGCAAACACAACAAAAAGAAGGGCCTGCGTAAAGTTGTACCGTTCTGAGGCGGTGGGTTTCTGCGGCAGGTCGAAGGTTACTCGCCTCCCCTACCTACCCGGTCGTCATTGACCGCTCGTAACCTGCTTACCCTATTACCCTCATTGACTTACAGTCCGCCACAGGTTACCTTCGGATTATTCCCCCACACCAAAGGAAAACCCCTTGGCGCGGAAAATACTGCTCGCCGACGACAGCGTGACTGCCCAGAACATGGGCCGGAGAATCCTTACCGATGCCGGCTACGAAGTCACGACCGTAAACAACGGCTCGGCGGCCCTGAAGAAGATCGCGGAGCAGTTGCCCGAGCTGATCGTGCTCGACGTGTACATGCCGGGATACAGCGGCTTGGAAGTGTGCCAGCGCCTGAAAGAAACCCGGGAAACTGCACGCATCCCTGTCTTATTGACGGTCGGAAAACTAGAGCCCTTCAAACCTGAAGACGCGCGGCGCGCGCGGGCCGATGCGTTCATCGTAAAACCTTTCGAAGCCAGCGAGCTGCTTACGGCGCTTACCAAACTCGAAGACAAAATTGTTCCTCAACCCACGGGGAAAGCTGGACAATTCGCCAAAGTGTGGGCCGAACTTGAACAAGACACCTCCGGGAAGACCGAGAAATTCGGGGATGCGGAGACCGGCTGGAAAGAACGCCTGATTATTCCTACTCCGGGTTCAAAACATGAAGAACCCGAGCCGGAAGAAGTTTCCTCCAAAAGCGCGAAAGATTCCAAGGGCAAAAAAGATAAAGGGAAAGAAAAGAAAAAAGAAGAAGACCTCAAACCGATGGAGGTCAAAGCCCCGGTTGAGGTGACGGCCAGTGCCGGCGTCCCCGCAGATATTACTCCGGAAGAGGTCGCGGCCATTGCCGCGGCCGCTGCCGCGTTTGAAGAAAAAAACCAGCCAACCGCGGACTTCCCGGTAAAGAAATCCGAAGTCCCTGAAGCGCCCACGCCGGTTGTCGGCGCGACCGTCCAACCTGAGGCAGTCGAAACTAAGCCGGTTGAAGCGAAGGCCAAAGAACCCGCTGCGACCAAAGAAGCCCCCGCGGAAACCATGGTGAAGGCGGTTGAGTCCGGAGCGGCGAAGGTCCCCGAGCCAATCCCTGCCGGCAAGGAAACTGCTCCTAAAGTCGCGGTGACAGAAGCGAAAGCAGCGGAGACTGCGCCTGC
>CAZETZ010000083.1:0-7251 GCA_964514735.1 uncultured Acidobacteriaceae bacterium
TTTCGAAATCGGAAACACGGTCCAAACTGCTGGCTACTTTAATGAGTCCGGCCCGTAGGTCGGTCTTCTCCCAATGCGGACCCCGTGCGTCATTCGCGTCTATTCCATGTTCGATTTCGTCGATAAAGATATCGGCAATGTCAATCGCTGCAGTCTTTTCTCCCCAATGCCCGTGTGGATAGTATTTTTGCAGATGCAATCCTGTAGGGCAGACAATATGAACACCGGTGGCGCGGGAGATTTGCGCCAGTTTCTGCACATTGCGCCCTCCACCGCAAGGCATGGAGTCAACCATCGCGCGGCCGCCGGCGTTGTAAAAAGCGCTGACTTCAGAACTAATAAGGTGAACATCGTCGAGGAGAAAGTCGGGATTCTTCTCGGTCACATAGCTGCGCTCAATCACGATGTGCTCATGGGCATAACAAACGCCGAGATCGCTCGACGGAATATCCCCGAGGACGGTGCGGACGAAGCTCATGCCGGCGTTTCCTTCACATGGAGGACTGCGCGCGAGACTAGAAGCCGATCCCTCAGCACATCAAACGGCAGAGAGCGCGTGTCGCATTTCTTTGCTGCACAGAGAGCTGCGGCAGCGCCTGCGGCCTGGCCCATGGCCATGCACTGCGCCATGGAACGTACGCTGGCATGGGCTTCATGAGTTGCAGAAAAACATCTGCCAGTGACTAAAACGTTTGACAGCCGCTGAGGAAGCAAAGCGCGATATGGAATCCCTACGCATTGGCCCTCGGGCAAGTAGACCCATTTCGTCTGCTGGCCAGTGCCGTGGTCTTCGATGGGTGCTCCGCACAAAGCAATCTGGTCGTCGAACTGCCGCGCGCCGAGCACGTCGTCGCGAGTGAGCACATAGTCGCCAATGATTCTTCGGGTCTCGCGAACACCGATCTGGGAAGACATGGCCGCTAAGCCTGCCGCCTGGTAGCCGGGAATGTAGTTGCGCAGAAAACGAATGTATTCCAGAGCCTGGTTGCGACCTTCCATTTCCGCGCGCGTGAGAAAGTCCGGATCCGTTGCATTGACCACTCCGTTCGGCCGTCGTTCGAACGATTGCACGCGCGTCATGTTGGTCGCGAATACTCCTGCGACGGTAGTTGGATGATCGCTGCCTTCACGCCGCGGAAGCCGGTATCCGGCTTGGGAAGCCTTGCCCATGGCGTCGTGCAGAAAATCTTTGCCGATTGATTTGCGAGCGGCGGTATCCACGTTGCACATGCGGAAGGTCGTGGTCAGAGACTGAGCGTCCTCGTGTTCACCGGCGATGACGTGCGGACTTCCTGCCCAATAGCAAAGGTCGGCATCGCCCGAAGCATCGATGAATGTCCGGCCTGCAATCCGGGCCAAACCCCGCTTGGTGGCAACGACTACCGAGGAAATGCAGTCCGCATCGAGTTCTACATCCTGCACCCAGGCATTGAGAAATACGCTTACACCGGACTCAGTAACCAGTTGTTCCCAGGCGCACTTCAGATAGTCCGGATGGTAAGTGATGCCTTTTCCCGCGCCATAAGTATTTGGGCGTTCCAGCACGCTGTCCAACTGTTTCAGGCGTGCGACAACATCGTCGGCGATGCCGCCGACGACTTTGAGAGATCGAGTGCCCGGAGTGTAAAAGCCGTAGAAAGTATCCAGGACTGCTGTGCTGGTTCCTCCGAGAAAGCTGTGCCTCTCAAGAAGGCAAACTCTCGCGTGTTCACGGGCGGCCGCTATGGCAGCCGTCGCGCCCGAAGATCCCGAGCCGACGACCACTACGTCAAATTCCGCGGCCAGGTCTTGAATGTTTCTCACTTAGAACCTATCCTTTTTGTCATTGTTGCTTCCAACCGTGGCGTACAACTTGGCCAGACGATGAGCGTGCTCGTCGTAAGCCGACTCAAACAGTTCCTCGGCTCTCTCCTTGCCAACCACGGCAGCACCGGTGAGGACTTTCGGTGGAGACCCTACTGCAGTCAGCAGCGCAGCGAGCTCTGCCTTGATGCAGTTCACAAGCATGCATCCACCAACTGTGGAACCCGGCGAAACGGGAGTATCAAGTCCAGGAATGGTCACCATGGCGTCGCCAGCCGGAGCGCCTGTATCGAGAACCAAATCGGAAAAGTCCTGAAGCTTCTTGCCGTCGGGATGGCGGCTCTGACTTCTCTCGCTATGCCGAAGGGTCACAATCGATACAACGCGAACTTGATGACGCTGAAATTCCTGCGCAATTTCGATCGGGACGATGTTGCATCCGCTTGAACTGATCACCAGGGCGGAGTCGTCCGAGGACAATGCGAAATTTCGAAGAATTCGCTCGGCGAGACCGGGAACATTCTCGATGAACATCGCCTGCCGTTGCCCGTTTGCTCCAACCACCAGGTTATGAAAGGTGAGAGAAAGCTCTACGATGGGATTAAAACCGGGGAAAGACCCGTACCGCGGCCACATCTCCTCCACCATGATCCGGCTGTGTCCGGAAGCAAAGACGTGGACCATCCTCCCGGCCAGTATGCTTCCGGCAAACCATTGCGCCGCTTGGCGGATGGTCTCCTGCTGCGATCGTACGGACTCGATGATTTCCCCGCACTTAGTTAGATACTGCTCTGCCAGCGTCATAACACTCCATTGCGTGTTTTGCAGCGCCGATGGCCCCGGCCTCATCGCCGAGTTCGGCGGGCACGATCTCCACCGCCTGGCAGTACGGCCGCCATTCGTATTCATCCATAAAATCTTTCAACGGCCCAAACAACGCGGAACCGGCGCGGGCAATGCCTCCGCCCAGGAGGATGCGTTCTGGATCAACCGCGTTGATAATCGAGACCAAGGCCGCAGCCAACGACCGCACGCTGCTCTGCCACAGCTCGGTTGCGTCGGAGTCCCCCCGAAGATGCGCCTCGACCAGTTCTGATGTCGCGCTAAACCGCCCCCCTGATCGTTTCGGCAAAGTACATTCCCCGATGGCGACCTCAAGACTTCCCGGTGTGTTCACGATGTCCTTCGGCCCCGCGACGTTCACGGTTATGTGTCCCAGGTGGCCGGCTCTTCCCATGCTGCCAGTGATCAACTGACCGTCGCACATGATTGCGCCGCCCACGCCGGTCCCCAATGTCAACATGGCCACATTCCTGCATCCGCGACCGGCCCCCAGCCATGCTTCGGCTTTAAGGGCTGCGTGCGCGTCGTTAATGACGGGAACCCGCATGCGACGGCCAAGCGCTTGTGTCCAGTCCAGACCTTCCAGAAAATTCAGCCGCCCTTTCATCCAGGCAATGGAATGGCCGTCGCGATGAACCAATCCCGGGCAAGCAATGCCGAGAATCTCGATGCCTCCCAACTCGCGCTCTACTTTCACAACTTCCGCCAGAATTTCAGGACGCCATTGCTGCATTGGGCAATCGTTGGTGGGCAATCGTGAGCGCGACAAAATAGTTCCTTCATGAGAGATCGCCACCAGCTTGCTGTAAGTTCCGCCAATGTCGATTCCAATCGCGATGCTCACGCGCTCACACTCCAACCACCGTCGACGGAAAGTATCTGTCCAGTAACAAAACGCGACTCCGGGGACAGGAAATAAACTACGGCGCCATCCAGGTCCTGTGGAGAGCCGATTCTTCCGCCGTCGAGCGGCTGCTTGTGATGAATGTACGCGGCGATTCCTGGGTCTTCGACAGCTCGCTGCGACGCAGGAGTTTGCACCAGGCCAGGAGCAATGGCATTGAAACGAATGTTATGAGGCGCGTAGTAGGATGCGCACGATTTGGTCAACCCGATCACGGCGGCTTTTGCAGCAGCGTAAGCGTGGGTCGCGAAGTGTCCCGGCGATGGCGAGACGCTGAGAACGGAACTGATATTAAGTATCGATCCGCCTTGGCCTGCCTTCAGAAATTGCCGTACCACGGCCCGATTGGTATAGAACAGCGAAGTCAGATTCTCGTCGATGGTGTATCTCCAGCCATCGTCGGGAATGGAGTCCAAAGGCCCATCGCCCCGACGTCTGCCGCTTCCACCAGCCACATGAAACACGCCGTCAACCCGCCCGAAATACGAGACAGCCTGCTCAACCGCTCGCTCCGCCAGGTCGGAGTCGGTTGCATTGCCAGCAATAATGGTCTTCAGATCCAGCACATCCGCTGCCTGCTCCAGATACTCATCAGCCTTGCCCATGAGGGTCAAATTAGCGCCCTCTCGTTTACAAGCCTTAGCCGCAGCGAGCCCTAAGCCTGAGGTGCCACCCACAATCAAGACGGACAGATTTGCGAGCCTGCCTTTTGCCACAAACACAGGTTAACTAGGCAACCGGCGCATCGCCAAAATTATTCGATCACATGTGTTGAAAAACTGATATGGTTAACGAATGAGTCGGCCCCGCACAGGATACGTTGCGGATGTGAAAAGGCAACTGGTTGCTCGCATTCAGGATGGGCACCATCTCCCCGGACGCCGCTTCCTCTCAAACCGCGCCCTGGCCCGCCTATTCGATATCAGTTATCAGACCGCGGACATCCTGATCCGTGAACTAGTGGAGGAGGGGCTGCTGACAAGGCGTGCTGCCTCGGGTACCTATCTCCCTGGTCCGCAACTGGACCAATCGAGCGCGTTGCTGATCTTTCATCCGCGCGCCAAACGCAAGAACAGTTTTGGCGCAAACTTGCTGGACAGACTCACGGCCCGGCTGGAGAAAGACCGCATTGACTGGCGTATGAGTTGGACCTGTCCTGATCTCTCCGGCAATCGGCGAATCACGACCAATCGATTTCCCATCATCTGGGACCGGCCGGAAGCGGTGGACGCGGTAATTCGGCAACGTCGGTTCGCCCTGGTTTTGAATGACCGCCCCCCTGCCGGCTTGGGCGCCACCCTGATGGACAGCGTCTCAGTGGACGATTACTCCGGCGGGGCGCACGCGGCGCAGTTTCTGATACGGAGAAACCCTCGCCCCCGGGCGATGGCGGTCCTTGCCGGTCCCCGCAACGATCCGCGCAGTGCGGCGCGAGTATCTGGTTTTCTCTCCGTTGCGCAAGCGGCTGTCTACCATTCCCGCACTTGGTTCTTCGACGCCGGACTGAGCGTAGCCGACAAAGTGCTGGCCAGCCGCCCCGAGGGCATTTTCTGCTGCAATGACCGGCTCGCACAGGCGGTTCTTCGCCGTGCCGAGGATCGCGATATGCCGCGCCCGCTAATCATCGGATTTGACGACGCCCCTATTGCCCAATGGCTGAACCTAACAACCATCGCAATCCCGTGGGAAGAGTTGGTGTCTGCGGCCGTGGGCGCAATCAAACGCAGGCAGTTGCAGCCCTTCTCATCGGCCATTGCGCAATTCGTGTCCACCAGGCTCGTCGTCCGAAGTTGAGCTTCGAATCGCCCAGGCATGTTGCCGCGAAACGCTGCGGCTAGCCTTCGAACTTCTCTTCCAGGTGTTCCAGGGTGATGCCCTTGGTCTCAGGAAGTACGAGAAAAGCAATGATGAACAGCACAGCCATCATCGCCGAAAAAAAGAAAAAAGGCACGGGCTTGGACCATGATGTGAGGACTGGAAAGAACCAGGAGATGACCGCGTTCATGACCCAATGCGACATGCTTCCTAAACTCTGTCCCCTCGCTCGAACCCGGTTGGGGAAGATTTCGCTGATGTAAACCCAGGTCACCGCGCCCAGCGAAGTTGCAAAAAAGAAAATGTACGCCACCAAGAGGTAAAACAGATGGCGGGACTGCAATCGGTTGGAGAACAAGAATGCCATCGCGCCAAGCGAAAGGGCCATCCCTGCCGTACCCACCAGCAAGAGCCTCCGTCGGCCCGCGCGGTCAATCAGATAAATGGCGATGAGGGTGGCCACAAGGTTCACCAGGCCTACAAGGACTGACTGCACCCCTGCCGACGCCTGGCTGAATCCGGCGGCGGCGAAAATGTCATTCAGGTAATACAGCACGGCGTTAATGCCGGACATCTGGCTGAAAGCCCCCAGCATGACCGCCAGAGAGATCGGGAAGAGATACTTGCGCGACAGCAGCGGCTCATTCGGTGGCGCGTGTTTCGGGTCGAGGCTGTGCACGATTTGTTGCAGTTCGCCGTTTGCGTCCTCACTCCCCATTTTTTGGAGCAAATTCAATGCTCCATCCGTATCGTTTTGCGCCACCAGCCATCGTGGACTGCTCGGAATCACTAGAAGCAGGCAGAAGAACAACAATGCGGGGAGAGCGGCGGCCCCGAGTTCCCAGCGCCATTCGGCAACCCCCAGTCCGCGAGTTGAGATCAGGTAATTCGAGAGGTAGGCCAGAAGTATGCCAATGACGATGTCAATTTGAAAAAAACCAACGAGGCGCCCGCGCAGGCGTGCCGGTGCTAGTTCCGTGATGTACACAGGAGCCAGCACGGAAGAACCTCCGATGGCCAGCCCGCCAATGAACCTGAACGCGAGTAAAGAGGACCAATTCCATGCAAGGCCGCATCCGATTGCCGCTACGACGTAGAGAACTGCTGTGATTCGCAAGGCCTCGCGGCTGCCGAGCCGTTGCCCCATGAAACCTGCCGCCAGGCACCCAGCTACTGTGCCCCACAGGGCGATCGAAACGGTGAAGCCCAGTTGAGAAGACGACAGCACAAAATAAGACGTCAGGCCATGCGTGGTTCCAGCCACGACCGCGGTGTCGAACCCGAATAGCAAGCCACCAAGCGCGGCCACTGCTGCACACCCGAGAAGGTATAGATTCAGTTTCATGGAAGGAGAACAACCACTGAATCGTATATGCACGTTCTTCGGTTATTGGATTTATTTGAGCATTGCCATATCAGTTTATGGCGCGACTGTATTGGTTTCTATTGAGAAAGAGTTCATGAACAGCGTACAGATACTGTGACGACCGCTCGTCTTTTCCAACTTCCGCTGACTCGTGACGGCGGCGGTCAACAGGCCGTGAAACAAGGAGATAGACCTATGGCATCCAAGGAATACGACCCTACAAGACGGGGCTTCATCGCCGGCGCCGGCGCTTTGGCAGCCGTCTCGGCCATCCCCGCTTGGGCGATGCCGCAGAGCAGTGAGGGCCTCGGAGAATGGTTTGACGATGACTTCGGATTGCCGGCCTACCGTTACGCGGGCCCTCTGCGTTTCCCCAACAGTCCGACCGGCCATGGTTTCGAAGACAAACCGCAGCAGTTTCTGGGCGACGACCCGTATTTTCTGCTTGGCAACTATCGGCTGACGCTTATCGCGCACGCCAGCGGGCACTACCATATATTGACCGGCGAGCGCGCCTGGG
>CAZETZ010000083.1:7351-9111 GCA_964514735.1 uncultured Acidobacteriaceae bacterium
AACGACGAGCCGCGTCAAACCGGGGACAATTTGGTCGTGGCATCTTTCACAGCCCACGGACAACGCCCGCTGACTTTTCCACCTGAGGGCGAGATGTATCGGCTGGAGGCACATCCGCCGGCGCTGTTCGTTAAAACATTGGGCGCGGCGCACGCCTCGGTCGAAAAGGGGCAGGATATCCAACTCGGCGCGAAGCTGGAGTGCGAGCTCGCCGCCGGTGAGCAGAAAGACTTCGCCTTCATCGTGGGCTATTCCCGCGATGCATCGGCGCAAGCCATTGAGAAGATCACGGAGCAGTTGGTCGCCGGCGCGACGCGGCCGCTTGCGAAGGCGTCGGCCTTTGCCGAGGAATGGCGCGGCAAGCTGCCGGCCTTCGCCGACGAGAGCGATGCATCGCTACGCCGGGAGATGCGCTGGAACGCCGCGGTGCTCGAACAGATGGCAACCTGGCGTGAGTATTACAACGAGACCGTGATCCCGCAGGGAACGATGTATGACTACCTGTGGGGGTGGATGGCAAGCAGCCGGGATTTGGCGCAACAGGCCCTCCCCTTCTGTCACACCAACCCGGCGCTGGCCCGCTCCACACTGCGCTTCATCCTGAAGCGCACCCTCCCCGACGGCGAAGTCAAGCTCAACGATCAGGGCTATGGATGGGTTGGGCATGCAGCCATGCAGACCAGCGATCAGCAGCTTCACTTTTTCCTGCTGCTGGCCGAGTATCTGCGCAAGACGCACGACGTGACGATTCTTGATGAAAAGATCGGCTACTATCCGGCCGAACGCTGCGGCAGCGACACGGGCTGGGCGCATCTGCGGCAAACGTTTTTCTTCCTGCGGGACCGCATCGGCACCGGCCCGCATCGCTTGGTGAAGCTGTGGAACTCCGACTGGAACGATCTGTTCTACTTCCTGCCGATCAAACACCCATACAATTCGCAGTTCGAGACGGCAGAAAGCCTGATGAACACAGCGATGGCCATTGTGCTGCTCAAGGACCTGCCCGATCAGCTTGACCAGACCGGGCGGCAGGAGGCGAAGGATCTGTCGCAGGCGATGCGCGAATATCGCGCCGAATTGCTGGCGGCGTGGAACGCAGATCTGGGCGAGCGCAGCTTCCCTCGGCGGGCGTGGATCAGCTACAACGAAAGCTGGGGCGAGAACGAGATATGGCTCGAGCCACAGGGCTATGCCTTGCAGATTCCCGAAATGTCTCAGGAACGGAAGCAGCGGCTTTTCGCGGAAGTCGAAAAGCGTCTGATTGATGGTGAGGCGCTCGGCGCTCGGCAGCAGGAGAACCCGCCTACTTACGATGTCGCGAATGCCGCTAAGCCCGGAATCCGCGAAAACGGCGGCTTCTGGTTCTCGCTGAACGGACCGCTGATTCTCGGCGTGGCCAGCTTCGACCGCAAAAAGTCGTGGTCGCTGATGCGGCGCATGACCTTCGCCAACTATGCCAGCCGCTTCCCAAGCTACTGGTCCGGCCGCTGGACTAATGCTGACTCCATTGAATCGTCACTCTCTCCACACAACGGACTGACGCCCGTGATCGGTTTCTGCGCCCATCCTCACGGGTGGCCTCTCTACTGCTACCTGCGGCTGAAGGAAGGCGAGGCAAGGGTGTAACGTGCGGATGTGGCCGCTCGATGCGATGCAGTCGAATGTTTTGTCGTGGGATGTTGCGGACGACGCAAGATGCATATTTGTCATAAGCGAAGAACTGGACCAGTCCGCATTGGAGTTCTGTTTTGCTTCAGGGC
>CAZETZ010000083.1:9211-13748 GCA_964514735.1 uncultured Acidobacteriaceae bacterium
GGGCTCGCGAAAGAATCCTCAAGCTTTTCTAGATGGGAAACCGTCAGCCTGTGCGGAGTTTGGGCTTTCCGAACGGACCCCCAAGCTGTTGGGATGCAGCAGTCCTGGAATGCCGTCGGCTCTCAAACTGACTGGAGCGACGTTGTTGTACCCCACACCTGGCAAGTGGATCCGAAATACGCCGACTATCGGGGAACCGCGTGGTATCGTCGTTCTTTTGATGCCTCTCCGCAGTGGATAAATAGCGCAGTCAGAATTGAGTTCGAATCGGTCTTCCATTCAGCAACCGTATGGGTCAATGGGCAACTTGCCGGCGAGCACTTGCGCAAGGCTTACACCGCCTTTGCGTTCGACATTACTCGACTCGTGCGCTGCGGCGAACACAACGTAGTTGTGGTGAAAGTGGACAGCGCCTTCAACGAGCACATGTTGCCACGAGGCAAGTCGAGTGACTGGGCTAATGACGGCGGGGTGTATCGCCCTGTGCAGTTGCTAGTGACCCCCAAGGCGTTCATCGAGCGTGTTGATGTCGATGCCGAACCCAACCTGAGTAGTGGCGGTGCGGCAATCACGGCGACAGCGCTCTGCAGGAACACGGGGACGAAGCGATGGTCGGGAACCGGATCATTCCGAGTCTTGGACAACGCGACCGGACTCACTGTTCTCGAAAGTTCGCAGAAACTCCCCGTTTCAATTGCGGCCGGGTCCGAACAGGTGCTGAAACTCAAGGGGTCTCTGCCTCAGGCTAAATTCTGGCATTTCGATTCCCCTAAGCTTTACCGCCTCGAATTCTCGATCGCCAACGGCAGTGAAAGCCACGCGACCGAGGCCACTTTCGGCGTTCGCAAGTTCGAGGTCAAGGATGGCCATTTCCAACTGAACGGCGAGCGCGTCCGACTGATGGGAGTCGAACGGATGGCGGGCAGCAATCCGGAATTCGGCATGGCCGAACCGGCCGAATGGATCGACCACGATCACCACGATCTTAAGAGCCTGAACTGCGTCTTCACGCGCGTTCATTGGCCGCAAGACAAGCGGGTCCTTGACTACTGCGACCGACATGGCATTCTGATGCAATCGGAGATTCCGACCTGGGGATCTGCTACGTTCAGCGAGATGTGCACCGAACCGGATGCGGACATCCTGGAAAACGGACTTGAACAATTGCGCGAGATGATCGCTCGCGACCGCAATCATCCTTCGCTTGTAGTGTGGGGTCTATGCAACGAAATCGGGGGGCAGAACCCGCCCGCGTACGAATTTGCCAAACGAATGCTGGAAGAAGCGAAGCGCCTCGATCCCTCGCGCTTATGCTCCTACGCCTCGCATTCGCTGCGGACCACCCCGGCCCGCGACGTGGCGGGCTTGATGGACTTCGTCGAAACCAACGAATACTTCGGAACCTGGCAGTCGGGCACGGCGGAAGATGCGGCCAGACATCTCGACGAACTTCATGCCACTTTCCCCGGCAAACCGATTGTTGTCTCGGAGTACGGATATTGCGCCTGTACCGCGGACCGTCCGGAGGGAGACGAGCACCGCATAGAGATATTGGAAACCCATGACGCGGTAATCCGGCCGCGCGATTTTGTCGGCGGCGCGATTTTCTTTTGCTACAACGATTACCGCACGCACATGGGGGATCAAGGCTCTGGCGCCCTGCAGCAACGTGTGCACGGCGTGGTGGATGTTTACGGAACGCGGAAGCCGTCGTATTCGGTGCTCCGCGACCAGTTGAGCCCGATCCAATCCCTCACGATCGAGAATCAGTTGAACCAATTCCATTTGACGCTCAGGGCCCGTGATACTCTTCCCGGATACACGCTACGCGGATATGAGTTGCTCGGGGTGTTGTTTGGTCAAGGCGATATACCCGTCGAACTGCGGGAAGTTGTGGTCCCTGAACTTCCTCCCGGCGGTGCGGCGAAATTGGAGATCAGTTTCTCGCACACGATAACGCCGTTGCATGTCCGGTTCCAGGTGCTCCGTCCAACCCGGTTCGCCGCTTATTCCGTGGATTGGAAGCCTTGAGCAAGTGCTCGAAAGTCGAGTGATGAAACCTTCGAGTTGCCCAACGCGCCCGCAAGTCAACCGGCCCGGACAAGGCGTTGTCCGAACCCGTCGTGATTCCCACATATTGGCCGCACAGCGCTGCGAAGATGTTGGACTCACGGCGTTATGGAGAGGCAGTCGCCTCTATGTGCCGGCAGTAGCGTGCTTCACCGTTTTATCGTTTTCGTACGCGCTCAGTGCGAAATAGAAGGTTGCTCCGGTGCCCACCGCTGCCTCGGCCCAGATGCGCCCTCCGTGCTTGCGAATGATGCGTTGCACAATGGCAAGACCGATGCCTGTGCCTTCAAACTCGTCGGCACGATGAAGGCGCTGGAAAGGAACAAATAGCTTGTCCGCATATTTAGGATCGAACCCTGCTCCATTGTCCCGGACGGAAAACACGAACTGATCGTCAACTGTTCTCGTCCCGACCTCAATGACCGTATGTTCCTGCCCGCGCGTGTACTTCACCGCGTTTGAAAAAAGATTGGCGAAGACCTGTTGAATCAAGCCGGGATCGCAGTTGACAAAAGGCATTTCGGAAACATGCCACTCGACTTTTCGGCCCGCGCATTCGCTTTCGAGCTCTTTGATCGCCGTCTCCACCGTTGACTTAAGCGGCGTCATCTGAAGACGGAGTTGATGACGGTCCAGGCGAGAAAGGTTAAGCAAGTCGTCCACCATGCGCCCCATCTTCGCCGTCCCTTCACAAATTCGATTGAGACTGTGTTGGGCTTCCGCCGGGAGGGCCGCGGCAAAGTCTTCCAGCAACGTGCGGGCGAAGCCGTTAATGTGGCGCAATGGCGCCCGCAGGTCGTGGGAAACCGAGTAGGAAAATGCTTCCAGCTCCTGATTTGCCACCGCAAGTTGCCGGCGACTGGCTTCCAGTTCCTCGTTGATCTGGACGACTTCTTCGTAAGTCGAGATCAGCAGATCCAGAATCTGTTGTCTTTCCGCAGTGATGAAGTGGGCCTGCCCGCCAAAGTGCAGTTGCACTCCGACTTGCAAGCGCTCCGTTTTTCGCAGTTCGCGGTTGGTGAGGATGTTCTCCACGCGAGAAAGCAGGTATCGTTCGTCATAGGGCTTGCGGACGAAGCTGTCGGCGCCGCAGTCAAGGCCTTTCACGATGTCCTGCGGCCGGGAAAGAGACGTAAGCAGCACCACCGGAACATCTCTGAGTAAGGGCCGGGATTTGATCTCCCGGCACAGCGAATAGCCATCCATTTCTGGCATCACTACATCGGTGATGACCATGGCGGGCCTGTTCAGCATGGCCGCCTCAAGCGCAAGTTTGCCATTCTTGGCAACGGTTACCCGATATCCGCGAAGCGCCAAATAGTGACACAGTTGCTCCGCCTGGGTCGGACTGTCTTCCGCAACCAGTATTTCGAGTTCCTCAACGATATTTCCCTGTGTTTGGCCCATACTTCTCCTGATGACCTCTCTCGCTTCCAGACCAGTTGCTTCCACGCAAAAAATCATTGAGCTCATGCGCGCTTCTGCCCGCGATCGGGGCCTCTAGTTCTCCGCCGCTGCCTCTATGCGCCAATGTCACCAGCGCCGCGCGGATCTTTTCCGGCGGGAACACATAGCTGGCTGCTCCGAGTTTTACCGCCTCGCCCGGCATGCCGTTTACCACCGCCGTTTCCTGGTCCTGCGCGATGGTGAACGCCCCGTGCTCTTTCATCAGCTTCAGCTCCGAGGCGCCATCTTTTCCCATTCCTGTCAATAAGACGCCGACCGCGTGCTGGCCATAGGCTTTGGCCACCGAACGAAACAAGCAGGAGATGGAAGGGCGCAGGCCATTTTCAGGATTATCGGTATTCAGCGACAGCCGGCCGTCGGGACCAATTGTCATGTGCAGTCCGTCTGGGGCCACATATACACTCCCTGGAACAACTGCCTGGCCATGAACACCGGCTTGGACCGGCAAAGCCGAAGACTGCGCCAGCCACTCCACAAAACCCTGGGTGAAACCCGCTGCGATATGCTGCACGATCAATACCGGCGCGGGGAAGTCTTTCGGCAGACCACTCAGGATTGTCTGCAAGACCGGCGGACCGCCGGTCGAAGCCCCGATGGCAACCAGCTTTATGTTCACAGGCGTTGCGCCGCCCAGCGGCATTTCAGGAGAAGGCAGAGTTTCGGAGAAAGTTTCCGCGGGCCGGTAACGGGGCCAGCGTCGTACTACCTTGACTTCCGCCATCAGCTTTACGTTTCGCACCACCTCGGCAGCGTGCCGTTCGTAGTCGGGATGCCCGATCCCCAACGGCTTTTGCAGGAGCGCAAGCGCGCCCGCCTCGATGGCGCGGAAAGCTTTCGTCCGGTCGTTGACATCGGCAGTGCCGCTGACAATGATGATCGGAGTAGGCCGGGTTTCCATGATCCGCCGGGTGGCGTCAAAGCCATTCATCTTGGGCATGTGAACGTCCATGGTGATGACATCAGGCTGCAGACGCTGCGCCGCTTCGAGCGCTTCTTCCCC
>CAZETZ010000084.1:0-13446 GCA_964514735.1 uncultured Acidobacteriaceae bacterium
AGTGAGGCCATCAAATTCCCGACAGAGACTGGGCCGATCCGCTGGCGGAGTTTGAGCCTGACGGACATCTTCCTTCCTGGCAGCTAATTCCTCGTACCGCGTACCTTCCCCTTCGTTTCTTTCCTCACCCTTTTTCCGCAAATTCCTTTGTTTGTCCTGAGGACTTCTATGCCTGAACTTGCCACCATCTATGACTACATGCGCACCCATGCGGCCCTCCTGGGAGAGCGCATTCTTCAGGAGTATCCAGCACTCCACCAATTTGACGATCCGGTTTCACCGCGTATCGCGGGACTCCTACGAAAACCTTTCCCTGCGCAAACCATCGCCATCATGGGTGTCGTCAAACGCTGGCAACAAGCTCGGACTGGCATGGTGGTCGCGGAATGCGGCACCGGCAAGACGTTGATCTCGTTGGGAGCGATCCACGTCCACAGCGACGGAAATCCATTTACTGCTCTAGCCATGGTTCCACCGCACCTGGTCGAAAAGTGGGCGCGAGAGGCATTCTTTACTTTGCCAGGAATACGAGTCTTCCTGATTGACGACCTGCGGAATGGCGGTGACGAAAACAAATTCCATGGAGTGAACGAAGTGCGGCTGAAACATGGACGCATCGTGCGGGAGGGATTGCGGACAACGCTTAGCGAACTGCGGCTACGGAAGGACTCTCAGAGTTCCCGAAAACGATGGCTGTCGTTATGTGGAAGACCCAGCCTGTTCATCGTCGGACGGGAGCGTGCCAAGTTGGGCTACTTCTGGCGTCACGCGTACAACATACCGCGTTCGGGGCCATACCTGGGTTGCGTCGTGAACTCCGACACGGGTATGCCAGTGATTGTGGACGATGGCCGATTGACTGCTGCCCAGTTCGAGCAATTCAAAATCTCCGAGACCATCGAATCGCGAGACGATAAACCGTGCCGGCCCTTCCATAGCCCGCTCTGGCAGGCCGATGCCGACAAGATCCGCCGCATGGCTCCCATTGAGTTCATCGGGCGCTACATGCCGGGATGGTTCGACTATGCAATTTGTGACGAAGTTCATCAACTCGCCGGCGACACGGCACAGGGCAATGCTCTCGGCACACTGGCTTCTTGTTCAGCCCGAATCGTTGGCTTGACTGGAACCCTCTTAGGCGGCTACGCGGACGACCTCTTCAACACATTGTTCCGGCTTGAAGCCGGAAGAATGAAGGAACATGGCTACGAATGGGGCACGACGGGACGAAGTTCCTTCACGCAAGACTATGGAGTTCTGGAAACAATCACAAAAGTAGAACCTGCCAACAACAAATGTTCCAAGGCCAAGACCACCACGGTGGTGCGACGAAAACCGGGAGCGTCACCTCTGCTCTTCGGCGAGTTCTTGATGCAGTTGTGTGCGTTTGTCTTCCTGGAGGACATCTCAGGAGAACTTCCACCGTATGAAGAAACCTACCTGAGTGTTGCGATGGATGCGCCGATGCGGGAGGCCTACGGCGAGTTGGAAGACGACATCCGGCAGGCTCTGAAAGAACACAAGGGCAACCGTTCGGTGCTGAGCACGATGCTGAACACGCTCTTGTTGTATCCAGATCATCCCTATGGAATTGGGACGCTGTTCGGCACGGAATTCGATTCGGAAGCCAAATGCAAAGTCCAGTTCGTCATCGCCAAGACTCGCGATCTTCCTGAGGACTCCCTCTATTCCAAGGAACGACGACTCCTGCAAGAGATCAAGCTGGAGCTGGCCGAAGGACGGCGATGCCAGGTCTTCGCGGTATATACGCGCAAACACGATGTCACTGCCCGGCTGGAGCGAATCCTGAGCAATGAAGGCATCCGTACAGCCGTTTTGCGGGCGAATGTTGATACGTCAAAAAGAGAAGCCTGGTATGCAAGACAGATTAAGGATGGGGTGCAAGTGGTCATCTGCCACCCCAAACTGGTGGAGACAGGTCTCGACTTACTGGATTTCCCAACCATCATCTTCTATGAGTCCGGCTACTCGTTGCACACGCTGCGGCAAGCGAGCAGGAGATCTTGGCGAATCGGCCAGAGACGGCCAGTACGGGTGAAGTTCCTTTGCTACGAAGGGACCATGCAGACCGCCTGCTTGCGTTTGATGGGAAAGAAACTCCTGGTGGCGCTGACGATGGAGGGAAAGTTTGCCGGCGAAGGACTGCAAAATATCGACGAAGATGACGACATGTTGTCAGCGATGGCGCGGGAGCTGGTCGAACGAAATGGAATTGGCGAAACTGCCGACGCGATCTGGAAAGCTCTCAATGCAGAAAATCAAAAGCTATTTCCAACGACTACCAGTTCCAATGGTGATATTACAGCTGCCATTGCACCAGACATTCTGATTGAGAGCCAGTTCGACCCAGCGCTCCTCGTCGAGTCTGCCCTCGAAAACACTTCTATCGTTGCCTTCGGACAGCGGCCCGATTCGCTGTCAGGAAAAAGGCGGAGGACAAAGCCCCCCGTCCCCGAACAGGCGTCGCTGTTCAGCTTCAACTAGCCACATCGAAATGCGTGTGGGTTTAACGCATTTCGTCGTTCTCCCGCGTTCACAACTTCCCAAATCACAACTTAAGGAGGAATCCATGAGTACTGGAACGCTTGTTGCCGGCCCTCTGCCCAAAATCGGGCGGCAGGAACTGGCACAAATCACTGTCCCAGAAGCGACCTTAACCCACAAACCCGTGCCCCATCACGTTATCGTTGAGGCATTGGTTGAAACCCTTAGCTTTCGCCACATCGGTGTGGTGAATGAAGAGTATGCGGTCTCGTTTGACGGCATGAAGATGTTTGGCGTGCTTGACCTCGAGACGCAGATGGAAGGATGCCGGTTCTCGATCGGCATTCGCAACTCGCATGACAAATCAATTCGTTTGGGCCGGACGTCGGGCTTTGGCGTGTTTGTCTGCTCGAACATTGCATTCAGCGGCGAATTCACGCCTGTAACAATGTGACAAAGTGGGATCTCGCCAGTAGACCCTTTGCGGACAAAAACACCACTCCAAACAGGCAATAGACAGCGAAGCCCGGACAGCGACGATTTTCTATACGGGGCCTCCAACACCAAGAAATGGCCCACTACCTCTAAATCGTTCAGGGCCGCTGCAACGTGACGGCGATCGCATCAGATCCCGAGATTCGCATGTTCTGGGTCACGCGGAAAATCATCCTGATGACCTCCGTATCCACGTCAATTCGTTGGACAAGTGTCCGGACAATCTCCCGTCTGCGGTGCCAGTCCGCATCTGCCAATTCTGGTCCGATAGCTGCCGCCAGTTCGCGAAGACGATTCGCTGCAACTCGAAGGTTCTCCCGCCGATCAATATCACTTACGTCCTCCCTGATCTTTGCGTCGAGATCGGCGATGCGCCGCTTGGTTCGATCAATCCGTGATGTGAACTGGTCTTTTTCAATCAACCCTTCAGCGAAGCTGTCGATCAACCGCTCCAGTACGCTTTGCAGCTTGATACTCTGCGATTTGAGGGTCTCCACGTTTTCGAAGGAGGTGTCTGCCTGGTTGTGGCCTGAATACTCTTCCTCCAGCGTCTGAGGGTCTGTCAGCAGTTCACAAACCGCATGCCAGGCAGCGGTTTCCAGAAACTTACCTTGGACTTGCTTGTTGTTACAAATCGCTTCGCCGCCAAACCGATAGCCGTCGGATCCCCCGCATCGGTAATAGATAAAATCTTTCATCTTCCGGCTTGCACCTAATTGGCGAATCGTCTTGCCGTAGTATGCATAACCGCACTTGGCGCAGCGGGTGAGTCCTTGGAGGAGGTAGCCAGGCCTGCGCCTCCCCAGACGCGCACGGCTGCGATTTTCTTCAAGTTGAGCATGTGCCGCGCGAAACATTGCCGCATCCACCAGTGGTAGAACGGGCACGTAGACCCACTCCTTTGGATCGGTTATAACTGGCGCATTGCTTCGCCGCGGTTCCGCCGGCCGGCCGCGTGCTGCCCGCTGCCGGGATTTCTTTCCCCGCGGCATCATGTGTGTCTTTCCATAGGCCGCCTGGCCCATATAGGCAGGATTCTGGAGAACATGCCATACGGCCTCGCGAGACCAGACTTGCTTGCCCGTGGCAGTCAGTTCACCTGCGTTCTGAAGCCGACGGCAAACCTCTGAGAGACTATACCGATCGACACCGATCCAAGAAAAAATCTGTCGGACCACCCGCGCTTGATCGGCGACTGGCTCAAAGCGCGCATGGCCGCCACCCTCACGGACCGACACATAGCGATATCCGAACGGTGCGCCGGACATTACATTGAGTGACCCGTTCTGGGCCGCATGCTTTTTACCTCGTCGGCTCCGCTCCATGATCTTGGCCCGCTCATATTCGGCGACGATGCCTTGCACCTGAAGCAGTAGATCATCTTCAGGGCTTTGCCCGAGCGGGCGGTTTAAGAAAACGACTTCGACACCGCGCCGACGCCATTCATCGAGGAGCAGGACTTGGTATGCGTAGTTGCGGGCAAGCCGGTCAGGGGAGTGAACGTAGATTCGGTCAATGGCGCCGATGGTCACCAGATCACGCAGCCGATCCAGCGCTGGGCGAATAAGCGTACTACCAGTGTACCCGTCATCGACGAATTGCCGCTCGGGCGGCACCGGCGTGCCGTCCATGTGGGCCCGTTCACTGAGCGCGGCGATCTGACTTTCTATGGTATGCGCGGCCGCCTGCTGTTCGCCGGAGACGCGCGCGTAGAACGCAGCTCGAATCGTTGTCATAGTAGCCCTCCGAGCAGAGGCTCCGCGACGCACGGGCTGTGATCAAGTGCGAGGCTTGTGTTGGAAGTGGAATTCTAACTTGTGAGAAGAAAGCTAAAAGTTAGACCCACATCTCTCGATCCCGTCAGCGAGTTGATTAGATTGTTCAGCCGGGTGGCCAGCTATTTAGTTCGGATTCCGCTCGCGATCACCAAGCAAGGCAATCGCATGATGCGCATGCTGCGGGTCGAGCGGCGCAGATTGCAGTGCCTTACGATCCCGAGTATCAGCATCGCTGCCACAGCAAACCGAAAGCAGTGGCGAAAGTGGGGGCGGCGCGCAAGTTGGCCGTGCGACTGTAGGATGTTGCGCACCAAGAAGCCGTATCCAGAAGTCGTTCGCATCGAGAGCAACCCGCTGCCCCTGGCCGGTGAAAACTAGACCGTTGATGTTGATTGGGCGCTTTCGCATCCCGTAGTGAGAAAGAAGGCGGGATGTGCGCATAGAAGAATCATGGCCGACGTGCAGGTCGAATCGATGGTTGGTGGAACGACACGTTCTGCCGGAAAATGATTTGCGCGTGATGTTCCAGCGTCTTGGGTCTCAAGTTTCGACGGCAACCCCAACCGGTGCTACACAGCGTCGCGGACGTTTTTTCGGTTCTGTATTTGTTCTGAAACTGTAACAACCGTCACTTCCGCAATTAGCTCTTTGGCGTCAGGGAATGTCGTAAGGGCTGATTATTCGTGATGCATGTTTCATTTGTGTAACAAGAAGCTCGATGTGGGAAACGTTCGCGCATGAGCTAATAATCTAACGCCCCGCACAGGGAAACGAGGCACTGACGATGTATGCAGAAGTAGAGGGACTCGTTTTGCCTTGCGGGACGCCGTCAGCACTTCGTTATGGAGGTGGCATGTCTTTTCAGAAATTTATTCTTGTGGCTTTGCTGATCAGTATTGCGGTGAGCACATCGTCTGCCCAAGAGAACGCGAGAGCTAGGCGGGACCCCAAGGCGGTGGAGATCCTCACTCGAACGCTGAATGCCGCGGGAGGCAGTCAAGCGTTGGCCGCCGTTCGTGATCTTTCTGAGACTGGGGAGATTACGTTCTATTGGGGTGATAACGTGAAAGGCCCGGTCATGATTCGCACCCTCGGAGGAAACCATTTCCGCATGGAGGCTGATCTCCCTGAAGGAAAGATCGCATGGATTGTGAGAAATGGCATCGGTTTGAAAAAGGACGGCGAGAAAGTCTCTCCCATTTCCCACGACAATGCTGTCAACCTTTGCAATCTCACATATCCTGCTGGGCACATCGCGGCGGCGCTGGACGACTTGCGTACGGAGGTTTCCCTGGTAGGTATTGAGCAAAGAGAAGGTCGATCACTTTATCGAATGCTTGCTAGGGGGAAACTAGGAATCATTGGTGACGACAGTCCGGCATCTGTGGCGAAGGAGCTCGTCGTTGATGCACTTACTTTTGACATTGTGAGTATCTACGATCACCCGTACTCGACCTATACGTCTGATGGCTCTAACCCTGCACCGAGAGAGATCGATTTTGACGATTTTCGGGTGGTAAACGGAGTGCGCTTACCATTTTCAATCAGCACAAAACTTCAAGGGCAGCCAACGCTAACTATCAAACTAAGCTCGGTCACAGTGAACACCAACGCGAGTGCCAACGATTTTCAGATCCAGAACTGATTCTCTTCAACCGGGCCACTACTCGACAATGCATTTCAGCCGAAAGGGACGATACGCAATGAATACCGCAGAAGTCTGCAATCGTGTGGCTGTGCTGAAAAAGAAATTAACCGAATCGGCTCCGCATGCGATGCTCTGGACGGTCAGCTTGTTTTTGGCGGCCGGGCCACTCGGCTCCGTTCTGCATGCACAAAGCTTTCTGACGAGTACCGGCTCGCCAAGCTTTGCTGCAGGCTACCCAGCTGAAATGGGAAGCGTTGATGCTGCATCCGGCAACCTCCATCTGGAAATTCCTCTTGGGTCGTTCTCACAGAGAGCAGGCGATGCGCTTGCGCCTAAGTTGCTTTACGATAGCCATCTCTGGACCATTCCAACTGACGGCACTTCGACTGTATGGACGACTCAAGGGGTTTTATACGGTCTAGCTTTTGGCACTTGGGGTCTTTCCGAAGGCGGCAACTCTGGTGTATTCCGTTTGCTCACCAGCAACCACGATTGCACCCAGGACTACATGCTTTGGAGCCAGTCGGGAACGCAACACTTCTTCAATATCGTGGGAACATCAAGTGGCGGCACCTGCTCGGGAGGTACCGCCTATGCGACCGACTCGTCCGGTTTTCAGATACGACAGGCCGCATGGAGTAACGGCGTGGTTGCAACACCGTCTGTGTACGCACCTGACGGCACCGAGGTTTTTGGCAGTGACCTTTACAGTAGCGCTGTTGCTTCAAAGGACGCCAACGGCAACTACCTTGGATTGACAACGGCGTCTGCTGCGGTCCCCGGAATTGCCAATCCTGTGATTGACACAGTCGGCAGGAAAATTATGACTGTGGTCGTAAGTGGCAATCAGACTTCCCTTCAGTTCATGAATGCGCAGGGAGGAACCTCCACCTATGTGGTGAATACCATCGCAATCCCTGTGAAGACCAATTTTCAGCAGTCTGGCGTAACGGAGTGCAATGTCAGCTGCACGGTAAAAGTTATTACGAGCATTGGGTTGCCGGATGGAAGCAGCTATTCATTCAAATATGATTGTGACTCTACGAGCGGGAACAGTGCTTGCAATTCTCCCGGCAGCCAAACTGGCTACTATGGGACGCTGACTTCAATGACGCTCCCGACGGGAGCCACCATCAATTACAGTTACACGATGTTTGGTGGTGTAAGCATAGGAAATGCACACAATGAATTTCCAATCCGGTTCCTTACCTCAAAATCATCCACCACAGGAGGAGTGTGGTCTTACAGTCCTTTCGTGACTGCCGGGTCGGGGCCAGCGAATACTTGCCTTCCTGGTTTGCAGGTTGGTTGTATGAAAACCATCGTCACCCGGCCTGATGGTTCCAAGGAGCAAACATCGTTCATCATAGATCCGGTCGGTGGCTCATGGCCTCAGCAAATCTTGAGCTACGACACCGATGGGACGACTTTACTTTCTACTGTCAACAACACCTGGGACTTCTCCACCGTGTGCACTTTGAATTTATGTGGAGGCATGGGTTATCAGTACGTTAGAAAACTGATGACTACGACCGTACTGCCTACGCCTGCCGGCAACATTACCAAGCAGACCACGTATGCTTACGACGCTCCGAGCAAAGGAAATATCACTGCTGTCAAAGAATGGAAATACACGACGGGAGCATTTTCATCTGCTCCGGATAGAGCGACGTATCTGACCTACACCACAATTGGAACCAAAAACAACATTAATCATCCCATCAGCGTAACGGTTTGCAATAACACAGGCACGGATGCAGATTGTCCAGGTGGGGGATCGAAAGTATCCAGGACAACGATTACGTACGACGGTTACGGTACGAATGGTTCTTTGGCTTTAGCCAGCGTTGCGGGTGCAACGAACCACGATGATACAAACTTTGGATCGGCTTATACCGCGCGCGCGAACGCAACACAGGTGAGTCAATGGGTAACTGGCACCACGTTCTTGACAAAAGCTCTTTCGTACGACACGACAGGCCAAGTAGTCAGGGTGCTTGACACGGCTAGCCATGCCACAACGTATTCATACGCGAATGCATTTTATGACGACAACGGGGCTGATCCACCTGCAGTTCACAGCACTGCGCCGCTCACAAATGCTTATGTAACCAGCGTTACAGATGCAATTGGAACAACTTCGACTGGCTACTACTACGGAACCGGGCAGTTGGCAAAATCGACGGACTACAACGCACAGACCGCATATACCCATTATCGGGACATTCTAAATCGCCCAACTCAGACCACATATCCTATTGGTTGGACGCTGAATACGTACTCATCGCCCACACAAATCGATTCCTATTCACCCGTAGCCGATGCAGCACCCTCCGTCTCATGCGTAAGTTGCATCCATAGTCAGGCATTGCTGGATCCGCTTGGCCGCGTAGTGAGCGAAAGTCTGGTTAATAATCCGGCTGGTGTGGTTAGTGTCACTACGAGCTTTGATGTACTCAACCGCGTTGCTTCCACAAGCCATCTTCACATCGGTTCCGCCGATCCGAATAACGTGTCTGAGACGGAATCCTATGATGGACTCGGTCGAGTCCTGAGAACTCTCCATGCCGACGGCCAAGCAGCGAGGTCCGCTTATGGAGCGAAGGCCAGCACTTTTGGCGGCATCACTACTCAACAGAGTTCCCAAGCCACTTACGGCGTGGGCTTTCCAATCGTCTCCTTGGACGAAGCTGGGAAGCAGAGGCAGGAATGGGTTGATGGATTTGGTCGTGTTATTGAGGTCGACGAACCTAGTTCTTCCACGTCAACTCCCGGAAGCGGCTCATTATCAATCAACTTTAATTCCGGGCAGGTCAGCACTACATTTGATCCTTGTCAGCAATCCGGTCACGGCAACTGCCCGCAGACGATCTACAACAGCGGAGGTATTTCTTTCACCGTGAACGGATGCACGGTCAGTACTGGCTGGGGCCCACCGCCACCAACGGGTCCTTTCACGACGCAAATGATAGCCTCGTCTCTAGCAACCCAGATCAATAACGGCTCCTGTCCGGTTACCGCAGCGGCCAACGGTAGCTCCGTCAACATCACCGCAATAGCCGCTGGTGCTAACACGAATTTGTCTTTTACAACGTCCTCCTCCTACAATACTGGTCTCTGCATTACTACCCCTTGTTTTTCTGGCCCCGCATTTTACGCATCCCCTACAGCGGGCGCTCTATCGGGTGGGGCGGGCGGATTATCTACCTCGCCATGGGTCACGACGTATAAATATGACGTCCTCGGCAATCTGACGGGCGTGACGCAAGGGGTACAAAGTAGAAGCTACCAATACGACGGCCTCGGACGTCTGACGCAAGAAATCACTCCTGAAGCGGGGACGATAACACTTTCCTACGGATTGACTGGATCGTTGTGCAGTGGCGACCCTAACAATGTGTGCAGCAAAACAGCGCCTGCGCCAAATCAAACCGGTTCCGCTACTGTTACCACAACCTATGCGTACAACGGAGGCGATCAGTTAACGACAAAAACCCATTCCGACGCGACTGGAACAGAAACCTATCAATACGGGACCAGCGCGTCAGCTTTCAATGTTGGGCGTCTTGTATTAATGACGGACCCATCCGGTTCGGAAACCTACACCTATGATCAGGTCGGAAGCCTCAAAACGCTAGCCAAAACAATTGGAAGCACAAGCTACACGACCTCCTATGCTTACAACACCATAGGCCAGCTCACGCAGGTTACCTATCCCTCGGGGAGGGTCGTACAATACAGCTATGACAACGTTGGTCACTTGTGTTTGGCGGCAGCGGCAACCTCATCGTGCTCCAGTTCCACGAATCCGTATTTAACCCTGCCGAGCGGTAGCTACGATGCTGCCAGCCGGCCACTGAGCGCAACCTACGGCAACAGTGTAGTAGCGACCGCATCTTATTCTCCGGTAACCTCAGAGCTTGCGAGCATCGGATATGCGAAGGGCGCTACGGCACTCTTTGGCCTGACTTATATCTATCAACAACAGTCGACTCAATGTCCGGGTGGCAATAGCACTGGAAACAATGGACAGATCCAGTGTATTGCCGATTCTGCACATCCCGGACGTAGCGTTACGTACAACTACGATTCACTGGGCAGGATAAGTACCGCAAATACAACGGGCGACGCGGCGTATCCGGCATGGGGACTATCGTTCGCATACGACCGCTACGCGAATCGCACCGCACAAAACGTTACTGGGGGTAGTGGGTTTAATTCGTTGCTGACCTTCAACGCCGCAACGAATCAAATTACAGGTTATACGTATGACGCGGCCGGCAATATTACCGCCCAGCCATCACCACTGGCTACGTCCTTTACCTACAATGCTGAAGAGTGCAACACCAACTACAGCGGGAACGGGGCCACCGCCACATATACCTGTGATGACAGTGGAATGCGCGTCAAGAAGGTCGTAGGCAGCTTGACCACGGTCTCTATCCGGTCGGGAGGGCAACTCCTCGCCGAATATGATAATGGTGCAGCGGTAAACTCCCCGACGCGCGAGTATATTTATGGCAGCAATCTTCTTGCAACCGTGACGGGAAGCACCGCCGGATCGGGCGGCATCATTACATACCAGCATCGCGATCATCTCTCCCCACGCTTGTTCACTGACGCCACCGGGAACGTGGTGGGCGAGCAAGGCACCTTCCCGTTTGGAGAATCCTGGTACAGCAGCAGCGCGGCTCAGGGATTGGTCTTCACTAGCTACGAGCGCGACACGGAAAGCGGAAATGACTATGCCCTGGCTCGCTCCTATGCCAGTAATCAGGGACGATTTTTGTCTCCCGATCCTTTGCAGGGCCGGGTTGGAGATCCGCAGTCATGGAACCGCTACGCCTATGTAGAGAACGACCCCATCAACTTGAGCGACCCCAGCGGTCAGGGTTTTTGGGCAGATCTGGGTTTTGCGATTGCTGACATTTTTGCTGCTATCTTCTTGCCGGAAGCACTGCCCGAGCTAGGTTACGCTCAAGCGGGCGAACAAGTGACCGTGAATCTTCCAAAAATATTCGCTTGGGTGCTAACTGCTGCAGGGATCTACCAAGCGATTTACGAGCCGGTCGAGGCTTGTGCTGCCGGTGTGTGTTTGGCAGCGCAGACTAACAGTCCCCCGGAAACGACCACAGGAGGGCAAGGAGACAGTTCAAGTTCTGGCAAGAGTGCGCCGCAAGGAGGCGGAGGCCCGGGTTCGGGCACCACCGATCCGGGCCGGACCGGAGCAGGTGGCCAAGGTCCCTCCCGCGGCGGCGCGCCAAAAGTCTCCGTCGAAAAAGTTCTTTACACGAACCAAACCTATTACCGAGGTTTCGTGGGCGCACAGCTAATGCTTAAGGCGACTGTAAAGGGTGGGCAAAACGTTTCATACAACTGGCAACAGACTGTTACCACGAACAAGCCCGCTGATCAAAGTCACAAACCGAATGTGCCCTACAATGACGCTGCTCCCGGCACCGACATGTACTATAGTCCTGCAGGCCAGAAGGCCGCTACGGCGGAAGGCGCCAAGCGAGGTGCGACGATAGTCTTCTCCGATAGCCCAGAACATGCTGTCGGTCCCTATATATGGCACGCAAAATTGTCGTTGATTGGAATCGACGCAAACGGTGCGCGTACTACCTTATGGACTGGGACTTGGGGATTTACGGCCACGGTAACGGGCAAAACTACTCTTGCGCCCCTTAAGGGCTTGAAGCCATAAATTGAGGTGGAATAAATGAGAGCAATTTTGGCTGTCGCTGTACTACTTATATTGGCTTCACCTTATCTGGCCTCTGCCGAATCGCCTCGGACAACCTACACAACGTTGGTTGTTGAATTCGTGGGAGAAATGGATCGCCCGGTCCCCCCAGTCGTAATCAGTACGTTATCGGACGAGGGTGAGTGGTACAAACAACATCTCTTTCGGGAACAACTTCGATTTCTTGTCCACGTCAACGTCGTATCCGCGGCCACCTTCAATGAGATTATGGAAGTGTCATTGCTAAACCATGCATTAGAAAACGCCAAGTCATCGGACGAGAAGCCGAAGATGGCGCGGAACGTGAGATTTACCGCAGGCGTCCGGCATGATCGTTCACAGATAATGGTGGACGCACAAACAAGCGCGAAGATATTGAAAGTTATGGTCGACCTAGTAGCGAAATATCCCACCCTGAAAAGTGAGCTTCAGGAGATTGAGACCCATGTCACACAATAAGGATGAGTCGGCGGACCTGAAGGAAGGAAATAGGTAGCCGGTGCGTCGCAACTCACATTGAGGTTTTTGTATTGAATAGAGTACTCACACACGTCGCGCTACTTACACTTGCTGTACCGATGTTGTTGGCGAAAGCTGAGCACCAAGAGTCCAGCTCGGTTATGGTTTACGAGAATACGGAGCTTGGATTTCGTTATCGACGACCTCATGAAATGGGTGATAAGACTGGCCCTTCTGCAGCGATGCTTGAAGATCAAGCCCGACATCTTCGCATCAAGAACCAGTTGAAACTGTTACTGTCCATGTCGTCGGGGCCAGATGATAGAGCTGTCGGCTGGCATTCCTTACTGATTGCGACATATCCTAGGGATGGATATAGCGAACTGGATGACACACATGCTAAAGCAAAAATGAGCTACTGGGTCGGCGGGGCGCCTGGTTCTGATCCGACTCCTGCAAGAAACGTTGCAATTTCTGGCCAAGCTTTCTCGGTGTTCGTGTTTGGAGTGCAACAGGGATCCGTGAAAAAAGGTTCGGTGGTCTGGACGACCATCCGCAAGGGAAAGCTACTCTCATTTGCTTTCGCTGCCAATTCACCCGGCCAACTGCAAGCGCTGACAGAGACCATGAAAACTCTGCAATTCTTTTGACCTGCCGAGGATGTTGACGCGTAAATAGCGGAGGAGCAACAATAGCATTCTCCGACGCCCCAGAGCGGCTTGGTCTTGACCAGCCCGTTGTACTCATTGCAACAGGCGTGTTCGACCCCGCGGAGGCAAAGAAGTGGATAGAAAAATATTTCTCCGCCATCCCCT
>CAZETZ010000085.1:0-13424 GCA_964514735.1 uncultured Acidobacteriaceae bacterium
ATGTCACAACATATATAGATATGGCTGAGAACCGGAAAGACCATCTTCGCGACATGGACCATCTGAAAGAGGGCATCGGCCTGCGTGGCTACGGCCAGCACGATCCGCTGGTGGAATACAAGCGCGAATCGTTCGAGATGTTTGAGGCCATGATGCAGCGCTCGCAGGAAGATGCCGTCCGGTATTTGTATCTGATGCAGATATTGGAGCGGCCTGCTCAGATCAGCCCCAGCCCTGCCAGCAGCGAGCCTGCTCCAGCCCCGAGTCACGGTCAGGATGGGAATGGACACCGCCCACCGCGTGGCTTGTCGACATCCGTGGATGACCTCGAAGAAGCCTTCAAGCGCAAAAAAAGCCGCGAACTGGAGCAGGCGCGAATGGCAGGCTCAGGCGAACGCCAGCAGGTCCAGCAAGTGGTCCGTGGTGAAAAGATCGGCCGCAACGATCCTTGCCACTGCGGCTCGGGCAAAAAATATAAAAAGTGTCACGGCGCAAACGTATAAAGGTTAGTATCAGGCTAGGTGTTCAGGCGTTTGCGACCTGGTTGGCGCGAAACCCAGCGCGGTTGCCAATTCGGCCTAGGGGTCGCGCTCCCAACGATTGTTCCCAGTAGGCTGGCAGGGCTAAAAGCCGCTGCCCTGATACGAACCACTCAAACCACCCGCGCGGACCCGCGAAAATCCGGGGTTAATTTTGGTTTTTTTCAACCAGGAAAGACTTCACCACAACATTGTTAGGCTGCGATCCCGCTGGAATCATGGTGAGCAGCGAATACTCCCCGGGCTCGAGCTTGGTGGTTTTCCGCCGCTTCTGAATCACGGTTATGTCCCCACTCTGTGAATTCAGAACCAAGAGGTAGTTCTGGTCTTGCGTGAGCGCCAGCCCATCGGGACGGCTACCGGTAGGCATCACCGCCACCACTTTGCCGATATCGATGTCGTATACGGCCACGGTATCGGTCCGAAGGTTGCTGACATAGAGCCGGGAGTTGTCAGCAGAAACCACCGCATGCGAAGGCCCGTTGCCAATCAAGTAGCTACCGCCCACTTCGTTGGTTGTAGTTTCGATGATGGAGATGTTATCGGAATCGAAGTTGCTGACCACCAGCTCTCCACCATCGGGTTTGAGCGCAAGATGCGCCGGGTTCTGGCCCACATCCAGAAGCGCCAGGACTTTACCGGATTGTAAATCGATGGAAGCGACTTGCCCCGAACCACTGCATGCCACAAACGCCTTACTGTTGTCGGGAAGAATCGCGATATCGGTCGGTTGCTGACAGACGGGCAGGGTTGCGCGCACGCGCAATTGCCGCGCGTCAATCAAGGAAACCGAATGGTCGCCGCGATTGCTGGCCACTACCGTCAACCCGTCAGGCGAGACCCTGGCCATTCCGGGCTCAATCCCCACACGGACACTGGCAATGACCGCTCGTTTCTCCACATCGATCACGGAAACATTGGCCGAGCCCGAGTTCGCCACGTAAGCGCGCTTACCGTCCGCCGAAACGTCGATCGAATAGGGGAGCGCATGCACTCCGATAGTGGCGACAACTACATTGCGCTCTGCATCAATCACGCTGACGTTGTTGGACCCGATATTGGCGACATAAATCTCGTTCTTTTTGTTGTTGGCGGCAACACTATCGGGGTCGAGGCCGACCGTGATCGTCTTGAACAACTGAAAATTGCGCAGATCAATGACGGTGACAGAATTACTCTTGCCATTGGTAACGTAAGCGTACTCGCGGTAGGCGGGGCCGAAGCTGCGCAGCTCACGTGGACGGAAATACAACCAGGCCACGATTCCACCGAGGAGCAGTGAGATCAGAATAAGGGACAATTTTTTCAGGCGAAAGACCTCGTTGGAGACCCACTCGTTTCCGAAAGAACGCTTGAATCTCTCCCCGGCACAGCTGCGGCAACCCCGATTCGCTACCCTGCCGGGGCTGGATGGGGCTCTTTGCGCGCCGCGTCCATGGCCACCGCCGAGATATGCATCCCTACTGCCGCAACCCTCCTCCCCACCACCGGCGCGATCTGCCGGATCTGTGTCATTAATTCGTCAAATTGATCGGGAAGAAGCGACTGCATGCCGTCCGATAACGCCTTGTCCGGCTGATGATGCACTTCGATAATGAGCCCATCCGCTCCTACCGCAATCGCGGCCCGTGACAGTGGGGTGACTTTGTTGCGCTTGCCTGTGCCCTGGCTGGGGTCCACGATGATGGGCAGATGACTTAGCCGCTGCACCGCTGGAACCACGCTCAGGTCCAAAGTATTGCGGGTATGGTCCGCGAAAGTACGGATTCCGCGCTCACATAAAAAGACCTGGTAGTTGCCCTCGCTCATCACATACTCGGCGGCCATCAAAAATTCTTCCAGAGTTGCGGACATGCCGCGCTTCACCATCACCGGAATCTTGGCCCTGCCCGCCCGCTTTAGCAGCGAATAGTTCTGCATGTTGCGCGCGCCAATTTGAATAATGTCGGCGTACTTTTCGACAAGGTCCATCGATTCATGGTCGATGGCTTCGGTAATGATCTTCAGCCCAAACCGGTCGCGGACCTCGGCCATGATGCGCAAGCCTTCTTCTCCCAGACCCTGGAAAGAATAGGGCGAGGTGCGCGGCTTGTAGGCCCCGCCGCGAAAAAACTGCGCACTCGCCTGGGCGACCCGCTCGGCCACGGCAAACGCCTGCTCGTGGCTCTCGATGGAGCACGGCCCCGCCATGATCGCCAGCGCCTTTCCGCCAATGCTGGCTTCAGTCCCGGCAAAAGGTATGACGGTATTGTCAGGCTTGATGTCCCGGCTCACCAGCTTGTAGGGCTTACTGACCGCGATCAACTCAGCCACGCCCGGCATTTCTTCCAGCGAACCCGGTTCGACGACCCCTTTGTTCCCGGTAATACCGATGGCGGTGCGCTCCGCGCCAGGCAAAGCATGGGCACGATAACCCAGCGCCTCAATCTTTTGACAGACCGCGCGCACTTGCTCTTCCGTGGCGTGCGCTTTCATCACGACTAACATGAGCGCTCCCTCTAGAGGGCTACCAGTTTATCGTTTAAGCGGATTGCCCCGCAAATAGGGCAATCCGACAAAAAAAGAAAAGCAGCGTCGCCGAAACGCTGCCTCTTGAAAGTTAAAGGGCCAATCGTGAAGAGCTGCTTTACCCCTTCACGCTGATCTTGGAGAAGGAAAGAATCGCCCGTCCCGCCGTTGGACGCCCGAATGAGGTCGCCGGACGGAAGGTGGTGAAGATCAGCATGTTCTTCACTTGCGGAAGCAGCTCGGGAGAGGTGCCTTCATCCGAAAGAATGTGGTAGTCCTGCACGCGCCCGTGCGAATCCACGTCCGCCTCGATGACCAATGATCCCTCGTGAATCGAATCGAGTGTTGCCCCGAAGCTGATCTGCTGAATCTGGGGATCGGTCCCTACTACCAGCGGAACATCGGGAGTCCCCGCTTGTAACGGCGAGGCCATCACCCCCATGAGCATGCCGAAAACCAAAACCGCGCTGGCAAGCCCGGCCGTCGCCGGAACCATCAGGCTTTGAATGGCATTTCCCAACCGTACCAAAGTATTCGCCAACACCGGGCGCCGCGAGCGGGCAATCTCCTGCGAAATCGCCACCCGCAGCTTCAACCCAAGGTCCGCTGGAGCTTTTCTACGCGCCACTTTGCCGAGCAATTGCTGGCTCTGGCGCAAGGAATCATATTGCCGCTGGCACGAATCACATCCCTCCAGGTGCGCGCTGAGGGCGTGCATCTGCGTGCCGGTCACTGCGCCGTCCAGATAAGGCGAGAACAACGATTTGGCTTGGCCACATGTCATGGCATCACCTCGATTTCCCTGCCAGTTGCTACCCGGGAGCGCGGAACCTTCCTCTTGCTGGGTCTTTCCGCCGGAGCTTCCAGCCCCAGTTCGGCGCCCACTTCCATTACGTATCCAGTAAGTCGTTGCCGTACTGCTTCGCGTCCGCGCGCCAGCCGCGACTTTACCGTACCGAGCGAAACTTGGGTGACCTCTGCGATCTCCTCGTAAGACATCTCTTCCAGATCGCGCAGGACCACTGCGGTGCGATACGGCTCCGCAACCTTCCTTAACTCTTCTTCCACTCGTCTCCGCACTTCCTCATGCGCCACGCATTCCAATGGCGACTCGTGCGGATCGGGTAGCGTGTCCTTGTAGCCAGGGACAAATTCCTCAGAACCTTCGGCCGCCATTGGCTCCAGGGAAGATTCCTTCGCCTTGTGCCGGAACCACCACCGCCGCCGGTTCGACGCTTCATGAATCGCGATGCGGTAAATCCAGGTCTTCAAACTGGATTCGCCGTGAAAGTGCTTCATGCCGCGGAAGACCTTCAGGAACACATCCTGGGTCGTATCGGCGGCATCGGCCGAATCGCTCACGATGCGATACACCAGGCTATAAACCGGCTGGTGGAATTCCCCAATCAGCCAGTTATAGGCCTCTTCCGACCCGGCTTTCAGTTCGGCCACAATGGCCGCTTCCTGCGTCCGAATTCCGATTGCGCTTGCCAGTTCACCCAAGGTGGCTGCTCCCGCCATTGCTCGCATGGCGTTCCCCCCTATTATAGGCTGCTCTGCGCTAAACACCCCGTCCAAAAGTCACATGCCCCAATGCCTACTGGAACCACCTACCTGTAAACATAGACTCCGGCGAGAACCATAAGGTTCCAGGTGGAAGCCATTTATTTTCAACAAATTGTAGGAGACTACCTTGCTGAGAACAAGGAACCGGGAACCGAGAACTGAAAACCATCCGCTTTCAACTAATGTCTGAGGCCGAAATCCATAGTTTGATCTTGTCGTTCCGTAGGGTAGCGAGCGGAGTGAAGAGCCTGCGCCGTGCTTTTTTCGTCGCGTACTTCGGACTTAAGTACAACTACTGTGCCTTCGGCGTGGACGGGGCGGGCTTCTTGCCGTCGGAAGCTGGCGGCTTCGGCGCCGTTTTCTTAATGGGCTTTTTGGGAGGTTCGTTGTCATCCACAACGACTTTCTTCGGTCCGCTGTTTGGAACCGAGGCCTGCTGCGCGCTGTGAATCTGGCTGCGCAGCCGGGTCAGCTCGACTTCCTTGGCCCCTGCCAGTGTTTCCATGCGGTCCGCGAAAGAACGCCGTGAGCCTTCTATGGCGGTGAGGTCGTTGGCCAGCACTTGAAATTCGTCCTTGGAACCAAACGCGCCCGTGGACTCAACGACCGATCCGAGCACGTCATAGAGCGCGTCCAGATTGCGATACAGCTTGAAAGTTGAAACCAGACTCTCGGGGGCCGCGCGCAGCTCCCCCATCATTCCCGGCAAGGCATCGTGCAAATTGCGAGTAACGGATTCCACGTTCGACAGAGTCTGTTTCTTGCTGGTGGAATCGGTCTTCCAGCGTTCAATCCGCAACTTGGCAAGATCGATTTGCGTGGCCTGGGACTGCTGCTCGAGTTGCGCCAGAAGACTGCTGACTTGGCTTAACGAAGCATAAGACACTGGAGGCTGTATTGCCTGGTCACTCGCTGGCTCGATCTGGGCCGAAGCGAAAGAGGTCAGGACCAAAGCTGCGGCGGCTAAATAGCGGGAACGGGAGTGGGAGATCATTAGGACAATTTTAGACGCTGTTTAGGATACTAAGGTTTACGGGGAAGCGCAAAATGGGAAGGGTGCTGTAGCGCGGGCGCCACGCCCGCGAATCCCGAAGAATCAATTAGAGCCATGTCTTCTGGTGTGCAAGAATTTATCCATGGCCTCTGATAAGTCTATAGCCCGCCACGTCGAACAGGCCCGCCGCGTGGGCGGGTACACGACGAAAAAAGAAGCCCTGAGATCTGCTTTGATGGAGTACATAGCACGACACCATCAGACCAATATCCTTAAACACTTCGGCACATTCGATTTTGATCCTGCATACGATTACAAGTCAGAACGCAACCGAAAACGCGTTAAGCAAGATACAGATTAAGCTTTCGGCTTTAACCATCCTCCATCCGCCGCCACCAAAGCATCCGCTTCCATCGGCCCCCAACCGCCAGGTTTGTAGGGATGCACAGGCGTGACGTTATCGAGGACCGGATCCACAATCCGCCAAGCTTCTTCCACATAATCTTGGCGCGAGAAGTGGACCTGGTTTCCGCTCATGGCTTCGTCCAGCAACTCCTCGTATGCCGACATTTCCTCGGGATCGGACACTTCCATGAAGGTGAGCTCCGTCATCTTGCCGTGAATTTCATCTCCGGGCGCTTTTACTAGCGTCGAGACGGCTATCTCAAGATTCGGCGTTACGCGGAAGCGGAAATAATTATGGTCAGGGGCATCGTCGCTAAACAGGGCCGGAGGCTGGCGCAGCTTTACGAATACTTCGGTGGCCGTCACCGGCATGGATTTTCCGGCGCGAATGTAAAAGGGAACGCCCTTCCAGCGCCAGGAATCAATCGACAAGTGCAGGGCAACATAAGTTTCCACCGTCGAATCTTTTTTGACGCCTGGCTCGTCGCGGTATCCCTCGAATTGTCCGCGTACTACATCCTTCGGCTGCAAGGTGCGGATGCTGCGCAAAACCTTCACCTTCTCGTCGCGCACTCGCTCAATGTCGCTATTGGGCGGAGGCTCCATGGCCATGTTGCAAAGCAACTGCAAAAGATGGTTCTGCACCACATCGCGGAGGGCCCCGGCCTGCTCGTAAAATCCGCCCCGGCCCTGCACGCCAAAATTCTCCGCCATGGTGATCTGCACGCTTTCCACGTAACGGCGGTTCCAGACCGGCTCCAGAAAAGAGTTGGCGAAGCGGAAGAACACCACATTCTGCACCGCATTTTTCCCCAGGTAATGGTCAATGCGAAAAATATCGGGTTCATTAAATTCGCTGTGTAATGTCTGATTCAGTTGCTGGGCCGACGCCAGGTCGCGGCCAAAAGGCTTTTCCAGGATCACGCGAGCGCCATCGGTGCAGTTCGCGGACTTGAGCTGCTGCACCACCATCCCAAACAGGCTCGGCGGGATGGCCAGGTAATGCAGCGGATGCTGGGCATTGCCCAGTTCCTGACGCACTTGTTGAAAAGTTTTGGGGTCGGCGTAATCTCCGTCCACATACCGCAGCGCGCTCATCAGCTTGGCAAAGCCTTCCGGATCCAGGCCGCCGTAGTGTTCGACGCTGTCCTTGGCGCGCTGCTTGAGCTGGTCCAGGTTCCATCCTGCTTTGGCAACGCCAATGACAGGAACATCCAATTTGCCCTGCTTGGCAAGCTTTTGCAGGGCAGGGAAGATTTTTTTGTAGGCAAGATCGCCGGTGGCGCCGAGGAAGACGAGAGCGTCGGATGTTGGCGAAGTCATTTGTGTCCTCAGATGCTTAAAGTCTAACTAAGTTTTGTTGGGGACGGGGTGGGAAATTGCCAATATTTATATACACATAATTATAGTATAATTACACATTGGAAATGATGGAATGCGCACAAATATTGATATTGACGATCGTTTAATGCGCGAAGCCATGCGCAGCAGCGGCGCTCGTAGCAAGCGGGCAGCCGTCGAAGCAGGACTGCGGCTCTTGGCGGAAACCCACGCTCAAACTGCTTTCCGCCGTCTCCGCGGCAAATTCAAGTGGGAAGGCGACCTTGAGAAGTCGCGCCTGGGCCGTTTCCCTAAGGCCGATTCAGATAATGGTCATCGTCGATAGTACGATTTGGATCGACTATCTTCGAGGCGCCGAAAATCCCCAGACGGATTGGCTTGATCGCCACTTTCCCTCACGCAGATTTGCTCTGCTGGATTTGATCCTGTGCGAAGTCTTGCAAGGCTTCTCCGAGCAAGCGGGGTTTTCTGAGATACGTAACGGCTTATTGCGCTTTCACATCTTCCCAACTGGCGGAGTGGACTTGGCGGTCGCAGCCGCGGAGAACTTTCGTACACTACGGCAGAAGGGATATACCGTTCGCAAGACAATCGACTGTCTGATCGCATCTTTCTGCCTGCAAAATAGCCATGCGTTGCTTCATCGCGACCGAGATTTTGATCCCTTTGAAGAAGTCTTGGGCCTGCAAGTTGTGCATGTGTGATTGATAGCGAAGTCTATTCCCACTCAATCGTCCCCGGTGGTTTCGACGTGATGTCGTAAACCACGCGGTTCACACCTTTGACTTCATTCACAATCCGGTTGGAGATGGTTTTCAAAACCTCATGCGGCAAATCCACCCAATCGGCGGTCATCCCATCTTCCGAGTGCACCGCGCGGACGGCGCAAGTGTAGGCATAAGTCCGCATATCGCCCATGACGCCGACGCTCATCACCGGCAGCAGCACGGCAAACGACTGCCAGATATTTTTATACAAGCCGGCATTCTTGATTTCATTCACTACGATTTCATCGCACTCCTGCAAAATTGCGACCCGCTCCCGCGTTACTTCGCCGACGATCCGTACCGCCAGCCCTGGCCCAGGGAAAGGCTGCCGCTGCAAGATTTCCTCGGGCATCCCCAGATCGCGCCCAATCTTGCGGACTTCGTCTTTGAACAGTTCTTTCAGCGGCTCGATCAACTTAAGCTTCATCTTCTCCGGAAGCCCGCCGACGTTGTGGTGTGATTTGATGACTTGCGACGGGCCTCGCACGGAGCGCGACTCGATCACGTCAGGGTAAAGCGTCCCTTGCACCAACCAGTCAACTTTTCCTTCCTGTTGCTCAATGCGGTGGGCTTCTTCGTCGAACACTTCGATGAACTCTCTACCGATAATCTTGCGTTTAGTTTCAGGGTCAGTAACACCTTTCAATTTACTGAGAAAACGATCGGTAGCATCCACCGCAATCAAGTGCAGGCCCAGCTTGTCGCGCAAATTCTGTTGCACTTTTTCGAATTCGTTCTTACGCAGCACGCCGTTGTTGACGAAAACGCAAGTCAGCCGAGGCTGCCCCGTCCTTGTCCCTCCGCTTTTTGGAGAGACAGGGCGGGGATTTTCGTCCGGACCGTCGCGCAAAGCGCGGTCCACCAAAACTGCCGCGACCGCCGAATCCACTCCGCCGGAAAGCGCACAAATCGCCCGCCCGTCTCCTACAGTTTTACGCACACTGGCGACGGTCTCATCAATAAATCGTTGGGCCGTCCAGTTCGGCTTGGCCCCAGCAATCTTCAAAGTAAAATTACGCAGGATGTCCGTGCCCTGAGGCGTATGGTGCACTTCGGGATGAAACTGCACCGCCCACATTTTCTGCTCCGGATTTTCGATGGCCGCGACTGCATTGGGTGAACTGGCCGTCAGATGAAACCCGGCAGGCAGCTTTTCCGCTTCATCGCCATGCGACATCCACACGGAGAGCGTTCTGGGTAATCCCTCAAAGAGCTGTGAGCTATTTTTGAGATCGACTTGAGCATGTCCATACTCGCGCTTGGACGCAGGACTCACCTTCCCGCCCAGCGTATGCACCATGTACTGCAAGCCGTAACAAATGCCCAGTACTGGCAGCCCCATCTGCAACACGCGCGGGTCGGCGGGCGGCGCGCCCTTGTCATAAACCGAAGATGGTCCGCCCGACAGCACAATACCCACAGGCGAATAGCTGCGGATTTCATCCAGCGTGGCAGTGCAGGGAAGTACTACGGAGAAAACATTCTGCTCACGGATACGGCGCGCGATGAGCTGCGAATATTGCGCGCCAAAGTCGAGGACGACGATGGATTGGGTTTCCACGGACGAGTGTCTCAAATCAGCAGATCAGTGTAAAGGAAAAATGGTTCAAGATTAAAAATGCGCCTAGCTTTTGTCATTCCGACAAGGAGCGTAGCGACGAGGAGGAATCTGCTGTGTGCCGGCAGCGTATGTACACACGTCCGCGAAAAGCAGATTTCTCTTCGGCTTCACTCAGGGCAGGCCCTCGCACAAAAACGTGCTTCGGAGTGACATAAGGTTGAGAGTGGGCTAAGAAACTGGCAAATCACTCAAAATCAAATCATCCGGATCCACGCGATCAGATGGCGGTGGGAATGCAGGAGGAATTGGGGGAGCCGTAGTAATTTCCACTATGGGTTCAATCGCCGGTCCTTCCACAATCCAGACATAAGCTCCCAGCCTGCCCAAATACAAAAGGTCAGCCACAGCAAAATAAAGGAGCGTGACCAGGAGCACTCCGCCAAACACCACACCGCCCGGCAGCACCCCCACAAACGCCAAAGGAAATGCGACCGCCGAACTGGCGACAGAGATCGCGACGATGTGCCCGACCCCAAACCATGTGCTCGCTGCAAGTACCGCGCCGGTGCGTTCACGAATAAAGCCGACGGCGTCGCCAATCGCACCAAACGTGTCCGTGTTGTTGATGACGACAAAGATGCTGGCCAGCGACAAGACCCAGTTGACCGCTGACCAGACAAACCATGCCAGAGCGAAGACCACCAGAAAAATCAGAAAAGCCGTTCCCGGAGAAGGATCTTTCTCCGAAGACGCCATGCCGCCCAACACCATCGCGCCAATCGAGCCGACTAAGACAGCCAGAACGGCCCCCGCCCGCAGAAAGTGCAACCCAAACAACGCGCGCATGCGGAAGGGGAAAGTTTTCCCAGCATCTTCAGTCCAGAAATGACCAAGCACCCCCTTCAAAGTTACAGCGCGTCCAAAAGAAGCTACCAAGACCCACGCCAGGGCCAGTGTCAGCCCCAAAACTACCGAAGCCACCATAAAGCGCGGCCCGCTGCCGGCCAAAATATGAGAGAAAGCGCGCGAAATTAAAGCCGGCTGGCGGCTGCGCAACAAGAACAAATCACGATTGCTGACGGGGAGCGTGTCCAGATACTCAAGCAACGAAAAACACAAAAGCGCCGTAGCCCCGGCGCCAAAAGTCCAGCGCCAGGAAATTTCTCCGACGCCAAGCGCGGGCCGGCGAAAAATCAGCTTGAAACCTTCGAGCGTAGGCGAGCGCCGTTTCATAATCCGTGTCATCCTGAGCGAAGTCATCACGCGCGATAGCGCGGGATGACGCAGCCGAAGGACCCCTATAATCTAAAGCTAACCGTAAAGTTTCCAGGCATTCTCAAGATGCTCTACTTCACAACAATATTCACCAGCTTGCCAGGGACCACAATAATCTTCACAACCTGTTTCCCGGCGATGAAGCTCTGAATTTTTGGCTCGGCCAAAGCTAACTTCTCTAACTGTTCTTTGGAAGTGTCCACCGGAACAACAATCAGTCCACGCAACTTGCCGTTCACCTGCACAGGAATTTCAATCTCATCTTCCTTCGCCAGCGCCGGATCATACTTGGGCCAAGGCACGCGGAGTAGAGAAGTCTTTTCTCCGAGCATCTCCCAAAGTTCGCTGGCCAGATAAGGCGCCAACGGCGCCAGCAAAAGCGTAAGGCGTCGCTGCGCATCGGCGAGCAAGGCGACCGGCAGAGGAGACTCCGCAATCTTTGCCTCCGCGTCATAGAGTTCATTGGTCAACTCCATGATTGCGGCAATGCAGGTGTTGAAGTGCCAGCGCCCCTGGAAGTCATCTGTAACTCGTTTGATGGTCTGGTGAAGTTTGCGCTGTACCTGGCGTGCCACCGGTGACAAATCGCTGGGCACAGGCTTGTGCCAGTCCGCATGTTCCGGCTGGGCATTGCGCACAAAAAAACGATAAACCCGTCCCAAAAAGCGTTGGATGCCCTCAATCCCTGTGTCCTGCCAATCCAAATCTCGGTCCGGAGGCGCGGCAAACAAGCTGTAAAGCCGCGCCGCATCCGCGCCATACCGATTTACCATTTCATCCGGCGACACCACATTGCCCAAACTCTTAGACATTTTGGCGCCATCTTTAATCACCATTCCCTGGGTGAAGAGACGTTCCACCGGTTCATCATTCTTAATCAAACCAACATCGCGCATGAACTTGGTCCAAAAGCGCGAGTAGATCAAATGCAGAATGGCGTGCTCGACGCCGCCAATGTACTGATCAATGGGAAACCAATCGTCCGCAATTTTGCCATCAAACGGAGCTTTGTCGTTGTGCGCGTCGGTGTAGCGGTAGAAATACCAGGACGAATCCACAAACGTGTCCATGGTATCGGTCTCGCGCCGCGCCGGCCCGCCGCACTTGGGGCAAGTCGTGTTCAAAAATTCCGGCACACGCTCCAGAGGAGAGCCGCCGGTCAAAGTGATGTCCACTTTGTCCGGCAAAATGACAGGCAAGTCCTTTTCTGCGACGGGCACGACGCCGTCTTTGTCGCAATATACCATCGGGATGGGCGTTCCCCAGTAACGCTGGCGGGAGAAACCCCAGTCTTTCAACCGGTATGTGACAGTAGCTTTGCCAAAGCCGTTCTTCTCCGCGAATGCCGACATCTTTTTAATAGCATCATCGCAGCCGAGTCCAGTGAATTCTCCCGAGTTCACCAGCGCACCGTCATGCGTGGTAAAGGGAAGTGTAGGGCGGACACTCCTGTCCGCCCCTGCATCCAGAGGCACAATCACCGGCCGGACCTCAATCCCATACTTCTTCGCAAACTCAAAATCCCGCTCATCATGGGCAGGCACACCCATGATGGCACCCGTGCCGTAGTCGGAGAGAATGTAATTCGCTACCCAGATTGGCGCCTTCTCGCCGCTATAAGGATTGATGGCAAAACGCCCAGTATTCGCGCCATGTTTTTCGATCGCGCCAATGTCGCCGATTTCTTTCGCTTTGCGCTGCTCGGCGATCATCTGGTCCACTTCAGCGCGCAGCTTTGTGTCGCAAGCTGCAAAATTCGTGACCAAAGCATGCTCCGGCGCAAGCTGCACGGAAGTAGCGCCGAAGATGGTGTCCACTCGCGTGGTAAACACCGTAATTTTTGACTCTGCTCCATCCAGCTTGAAGTCCACCAGCGTCCCTTCGCTGCGCCCGATCCAATTGCGCTGCATGGTGCGGACTTTGTCCGGCCAGTCTTCCAGCTTTTCCAAATCGTTCAACAACTCGTCCGAGTAAGCCGTGGTCTTCAAGAACCACTGTTCCAATTCACGCTGTTCGACCAGCGTGTCTTCGTGCCTCCAGCAGCGTCCCGCGACCACTTGTTCGTTGGCCAAAACCGTTGCGCACTTTGGACACCAATTGACCTTGCTTTTCTTGCGATAGGCCAAGCCCTTCTCAAAAAGCTTGAGAAAGAACCACTGGTTCCACTTGTAGTACTCCGGGAAACAAGTCGTAACCTCCCGCGACCAGTCATACCCAAATCCCAGCCGATTCATCTGCGCCTTCATGTTGGCGATGTTGCGCAGAGTCCAATCGCGCGGAGGGGTGTTGTTCGCAATCGCGGCATTTTCCGCCGGAAGCCCGAACGCATCCCATCCCATGGGATGCAGCACGTTGTAGCCGTTCATCCACATGTAGCGGGCCAGCGCATCTCCAATGGAGTAATTCCGCACATGCCCCATGTGCAGCGCGCCGGAAGGATAGGGAAGCATCTCCAGCACGTAATACTT
>CAZETZ010000086.1:0-13362 GCA_964514735.1 uncultured Acidobacteriaceae bacterium
TCAGCGAGTTTTCTGCCGTACCAAGCGGAATCAAGGAACTATAACAGGGCATGGCCGACGATGACCTGGCCAAACAGTACGTGACGCGGACGATTGTCTTCATCTATCAAATTCACCGCTTCAACAAAGCCCAGCAAGACGCGTTTCTGCCCTATGTAGAAAAGGGAAGTATCCGCCTGATTGGGGCGACGACAGAGAATCCGTCTTTCGAAATCATCTCCGCGCTGCTTTCCCGCAGCCGGGTGTATGTGCTCAAGCCGCTGGCCGAAGACCAGATCGTGATCTTACTGAAGCGGGCTTTGGCCGATGAAGAACGCGGGTTAGGCAAGCTGAAATTAAAAGCTGCCGACGAGGTGCTGGCCAAAATCGCAGCCTACTCCAGCGGCGACGCCCGCAGTTCGTACAACGTCCTGGAAGTTGCCGCCTCCCTTGCTGGGCAAAACGGCGAGATTACCGACGACATGATTCAAGATGCTTTGCAGAGGCGCGTCCTGCTCTACGACAAAACCGGCGAAGAACACTACAACCGGATCTCCGCCCTGCATAAATCCGTCCGTAACAGTGACCCCGATGCCTCCCTCTACTGGCTGGGCCGCATGCTGGAGGCCGGAGAAGACCCGCTCTACATTGCACGGCGCGTGGTGCGAATGGCGGTGGAAGATATCGGCCTGGCCGAGCCCAATGCGCTCGCGCTCTGCATGGCCGCTCGCGACGCCGTGGACTTCATCGGTATGCCGGAGGGAAATCTGGCACTGGCGCAGGCCGTGGTTTATCTGGCAGTCGCTCCCAAGTCGAACGCTTTATACACCGCTTATGGCGAGGTACAGGCAGATGTAGAGCGCACCGCCGCCGAACCCGTCCCGTTACATTTGAGAAACGCGCCAACAGGTTTGATGAAAGGCTTGGGATATGGCCAGGGTTACCAGTATGCACACGACGTCGAAGGCAAAGTGGCCGACATGCAATGCCTGCCGGACAATCTTCGTGACCGGAGCTATTACCGTCCCACGAATGAAGGAACAGAAAAGAGGGTCCGCGAACGATTGGAAGAGATCAAGAAACGTCGCACAAAGCAGTAGCGTTGCAATTTGTACCTCACCAAACAATTGTCATTCCGAAGCGCGGCATTATCGCGCGAGGAATCTGTTGTTTCACTGCTGACAGAAAGCAGATTCCTCGCCGATAAAACTGGCTTCGGAATGACAAAGGATGGGGTGTTATGGTCATTATTTATTCGATGATGTAAAGTGGAGCGAACTCCGGAATCCCTGCCGTAATCACACGGTCACCGTGGCTGGGAGGATTAGAAATCACTAGAAATTCAACATCCTTAGCCGACAAATTCCGCACTTGATGTGGTTTCCCGGCGGCAATCGGCAGGCCCTGCGTTGCATTTAGCTCAAACTCTCTTCCGTCGACTTCGACAAACAATGTGCCTCTTAAGACATAAAAAAACTGGTTTGCCTTTTGATGATAATGCCGTACTTCCGCCGTGCCCGGAGGCATTCGCTCTTCGATCACGCTCAAGGCCGGTGTCTTGACCAGGTGCCATCCATCGCAACCCTCGCCCCAGAAGTAATGCTCGGCCGATCGCTTGTCCACCGGTTCCATAACTCAGCCGAAACGCGCCTTATGTTCTTTCAGAATGCAGCAGTCCATCATCACAAAAATTCCCGCCTTGCGGGCCTTCTCCGCCGCCTTTTCGTGAATCACGCCCTCCTGCATCCAGATCGCGGGGACTTTCAGTTGGATGGCCTGGTCCACGACTTCCTCGACAAATTCCGACCGGCGGAAGATGTTCACAATATCGATTTGTTCCGGCACCTCGAGCAAACTGGCATAAGCTTTTTCCCCCAGCGCCCCCTTGATCATGGGATTCACGGGAATGATGCGATACCCGTGAGACTGCATATACGCGGAAACGCCGTGGCTAGGGCGTAGTGGGCTGTTGGAGAGTCCGACGACCGCGATGGTCTTGGACCGCTCCAGCAGACCAATAATCGGATCGGATTGAGAAGACATGGCGGCGAGTATTTTATCGTTTTTTGGTCCTGCGGCTACTTCTTCGTCTCCACCTTCTGTTTGAACGTCTTCAGGGCGAGCTTGCGGACAGTTTCCGCGACTTCCTTGTTTCCGGATAAATGCTTCAGGTCCTGCACCAAAAGATGTTTCATCAATCCGAGCGATAAATCCAGGGGAGTCCTGGGATTGAATACCAAGTTCCTCACCACCGGATAGAGCTTGGCAAAACGCCGCTTCATGGGGATGGCGCGCAACACCGCTTCCAATACATTCTTCTGAGCAGCGAACTTCTCCACCTCGCCATCGGTGATTTTGGGGGACTCCAATACTGCCACCGCCACCAGCTTGGTGCCATCCCGAATCAGAATCGAGCGCTCTTCTTTGGTTCCTTTCATGGCCAGTTGAATGCGGCCCTTCACATCCAATCGCGCGATCTTCTGTAACACGCTCCCCCGCTTTTCGTCCTCGGATGCATGGGGCTTTTTGGGCGCGGGCGATTTTTGCGCCAGCGGAGCGTCCGCCTTTAGCGCCGCTTCAGGCGCAGGCTCTGGTTGGCCCGCCGCTTCAGGTCCAGGTTTTTCCGGGCCTATTTCGTCATATACTCCGCCAATCGCCTGGAAGGGCTTGTTGCCTTCCGCCGCGATTTCCGCCGAATGCTCGTTCAGGTAAGCATTCACTTCGTTGTCGGCCTGGTCGGCATCGTCAGGAACCGCCGCTTCTTCGCCGGCCACGACTCCCGTGATCGTGTCTTCTTCGGCATTCAAGATCACTTCCCCCGGGACCGGCTCATGATGGTCGGCTTGCGGGTCCAATACCGCAGGCAAGTCGGCAATTTTTCTTTCCAGATGCTCAGCCTTATGGCCGGCCATATGTGGGTTCTTCTTCAACTCCTCAAGCAGACGCGGCGAGCGATTGATCCGGGAGCTTTTCAACATCGCCTCAATCACTTCTTTCGAGGAGGAGGCCATCAGGTCCACTAACAGCCCCTCGCGTACAGAAGGGTTCTCCAGCAGGGGTGGCAGCAATGCGGGGCGGAGGTTGTGGGGGGCGATCAAGTACTCCAGTACTTCCTTCGGGGTCTTGGGGTTGGCGGCGGCGGCGCGTGAGGAAGCTTCATCCCACGAAGCCAGAGTCATCCGCGCCTGCTGGCCAAAAATCTGGTTCTTGGTGGCGAGATGGACCAGAATTTCGATCATTTCATCCGCGGGCACTTTCAGCGCGCCCTTGGATGCGGACTGCATCAGGTTCGAGGGCAACGCGGAGACGCGAATTAGATCGATCATGCGCGGCATGGGTCGAATCCCTGACTAATTATTGCTTTTAGCGCTTTTGCCCACAACTAGTTTTGCTTCTCCCCGCGCCTCATCATTAAATAGCCACGAATAAAGGGCTGAAGGTCGCCGTCAAGCACCCGGTCCACGTCGCCGATTTCAACCTTGGTGCGATGGTCTTTCACCAGGCGATAGGGTTGCAGCACATAAGACCGGATTTGCGAGCCGAAATTGATATCGAGTTTGGAGTCTTCAATTTTTTTGGTGGCTTCGCGTTTCTTTTCCATCTCGTACTCGTAGAGCTTGGAGCGAAGCATGCTCATCGCGCGTTCTTTGTTTTTATGTTGCGAGCGCTCGTTCTGGCAGGCGGCCACCAGTCCAGTCGCGATGTGCGTAATACGGACCGCGGAATCGGTGGTGTTGACATGCTGCCCGCCCTTGCCGCTGGAGCGATAGGTATCAATGCGGATATCTTCGGGCTTGATGACGACTTCGATGTTGTCATCAATTTCCGGGGAGACGAAAACACTGGCAAATGACGTGTGCCTCCGCTTGGCCTGGTCGAAGGGCGAAATGCGCACCAGCCGATGGACGCCTATTTCGCTGTTCATTGACCCGAAAGCATACTCTCCGTTGACGGCAAAGGTGGCCGATTTCAGGCCAGCCTCTTCCCCTGGCTGATAGTCATACATCACCGTCTGAAAGCCTTGGCGCTCGGCCCAGCGCAAATACATGCGCAACAGCATGTCCGCCCAGTCCTGGGACTCGGTGCCACCCGCGCCTGGATGAATAGTGACAATGGCATTGCGGGCATCATTTTCACCCGAGAGCAAAGTCTCGGTCTCCACCCGTTCGACAAGCAGGCGTAACGCGTCGATCTCACGCCGCAATTCGGCATCAACTTTTTCGCCTTCGCGGGCCAGTTCAAAATATGCGGCAATATCATCGCTGCGGCGGGAAAGATCGCCCTCGGTGGAAAGAGCGCCTTCCAGGCGCTTCTTTTCCCGCATCACCGTCTGGGATTTTTGGGGATTCGACCACAAATTCGGGTCGGCGGCCTGCTTCTCAACTTCGGCTAATTGCTGACGCAGTTGGGCCGCGTCAAAGGTACTCCCGAAGGTCGTGAACTTTGCCTTTGAGCGCGATGTATTCCTGTTCCAGTTCTTCCACCATGGGAGTCGCCTAATCCTTGCGAGGAAATAACCTCGATACAACCAACCCGCCTAAGGAAATTATCGCACACAGCCAGGCGAACCAATCTCCATGCCGGGTGTAGAACGTGGTTACGTTGGTGAGGCCATAAGGCGCCAGCAGGGTAGTGCGCAGCTTGCGTGGAATGCTGGCTACGACGCGCCCGTAGGGATCGATGGAAGCCGTTACGCCAGTGTTGGTGTCGCGCAGCAGCCAGCGGGAGTTCTCAATCGCCCGCATACGCGCCTGGCGCAGATGCTGAGCGTACGCGCCGCTGTCGCCGTACCAGCCGTCGTTGGAAATGTTCACGAAAACCTGCGCGCCCTGGGCCGCCGATTGGCGGACTTCATCCGGGAAGATGGATTCATAACAGATGAAAACTCCCAGCCTGGGGTCCCCGGCTTGCAATGGCGCGCGGGACGCGCCCGGGGTGAAGTCCCCTACCTGCTCGGTGAGTCCGGAGGCGAAAGAGAACCACCGGCGGAAGGGAACGTATTCTCCGAAAGGGACCAGATGGACTTTGTCATAGCGCGCAACCAGCTCGCCCTGGGGACTGAACAAAGAACCGGAGTTGAAGATCGCCGATTCCATCTCACGCGAGCGCATGGCATTCCGCTGCCCCAAGCTGCCGGCCAATACCCAGGTATTGGCCTGCCGGGCAATGTTGCCAACCGCATCGCGAAACAAGGGATCATTGCTATAAAACGGCGACGGCGACTCCGGCCACACGATCAAGCTGGGCGGTTGACTCCCGTCAGTCCGTTTCAGGCTGATCAAAGTCAAATCGCGCAGAGTTCCTTGCAGGTAATCCTTGGTCCAGTCCGCGCCTTCAAGGATGGGGATATTCTGCTGCACCAGCAGCGCGGTATGGTCCGCGGAAGCGACTGGGGCGGGAAACCACTGTCCAACTTGCAGCAAGACAGCCGCCGCCGCGGCCGCCAGCAATAGTGATTTGCGTTTGCCGCGGCGCACTAAAAACGCCGCCGCGAAAGCCACGTTTACCACCATCAGCTCCAGCGAAACTCCGTATACCCCGGTGACGGCCGCCACCCGCGCCAGTGGAATATTGTCGACTTGCGTGATGCCCAGCAGGTCCCAGGGGAAGCCGGTGATCCGGGTGCGCGCCAGCTCAATCGCCACCCATAAAAAGGGGGCCAGCGCCAACGTGAGCCGGTCCTGCGGATCATTTCTCGCGGCGAAACTGATGGCTAGCCCGAAAGCTCCATGGTAGAGCGCGAGGTATAAACAGAACAAGAACATGATGCCAGCCGCAACCGGGACGCTGGCGCCACCATATTGGTGCATGGTGCTGTAAATCCAGTAGCAAGTTCCGGAGTACCAGATCATCCCGCAGACATAGGCCAAAAGGAATGCTTGTCCCGCGCGGGCAGGCAAAAGTTTGGCCCCTTCAGAAAGCTGGAGGGTCTCCGGTTCACGCGCCTGTAAAAGCGCAACCAGCAAAGGGGCCAGCGCGACCCAACTTAGAAAGTACAGATTCGGCAGAGGAAAGATTACAATCTGCAAGCCCGCCGAAAGCAGCATCAGCCGCCAGGATTTTTTGCTAGTCCCGAGCACCCGAAGAGAATAACAAACCCCACCTTTTCCTATATAATGCGCGGGTGGAAAAAGTGTTCTCGCTCCTATCGCCCGTGCTCACTCTGTTGTTCGTAATCGGAATGGCCGGATGCCTGTTGGTAATTCCGCTGGTGGCCTACAAACTGTTCCGCGTCCTGTTCGAGAACGATTCCGAAGAGCAGCCGGGAAAGGCCCTTGTTCCATATCGTTAAGCGAGGGATTGTTGGCGTACTTGGTAGAACGTGGTCCCGCCGGAAATGCCTCCCCGCCGGTCGCTTATCAGTCCGATACAAAAATTGACTAAGCCCATGACGTTGCGGATATGGTGTAATTACGAGTTTCGGCGGACGCTTTTGACTGACTGATGTCTTCTCCAATCCAACCCGCGGGTTCGACTTCGGACCGGGTGCGCATCGTAGTTGCGACCTCGGTCATGTTGACCTTCATTTCTTACTGGCGCGCCGCCGCCATCGTCCTGAATGATCTGGGCTCCTCCGCTTTCTATGCGGCCGGCATCGCCGAACAGGCAATCGGCAAGTCTGCGCCTTGGTTCATCCTCGGGGTGATGTTGTTTTCTTTCACCGTGCGCGCCGTCTACGTGGAAAGCTGCTCCATGTTTGTGCGCGGTGGCGTGTATCGCGTGGTGAAAGAAGCGTTGGGTGGAACTCTGGCCAAGATCAGCGTTTCCTGCCTGATGTTCGACTACATTCTCACCGGCCCGATTTCGGGGGTGTCGGCGGGCCAATACATCGCCGGGCTGATCAATGATGTGTTTGTCACCATGGAAACGCATGGCTGGATTCCGCGGGCGGCGCATGCGATTTTTCACGGCACTCCACAGGTCCCGGTCAACGGCGCATCGGTCGTATTTGCCCTAGCGGTGACCATTTATTTCTGGTGGCAAAACACCAAGGGCATTGAAGAATCCAGCGAAAAAGCCCTGCGCGTCATGCAGATCACCACGGTGATGGCGGTCCTGCTGCTCGGATGGTCGGCCATCACGCTGGTAAAACAGGGGTATCAGCATGTCCCCCTGCCCACTCCCGAGAACCTAAAGTTCAGCCCCGAGTCGCTGGGTTTTCTGCACGGCACGAATTTCGCCATCGATCTGGCCAAGAAGTTTGGCATTCTGGGGATCCTGGTGGCCTTCGGCCACTCGGTGCTGGCCATGAGCGGCGAGGAATCGCTGGCCCAGGTCAACCGCGAGCTCGCCCACCCCAAACTAAAAAACCTGAAGCGCGCCGCCATCATCATTGCCATCTACAGTTTTATTTTTACCGGCATTACGGCGCTGCTCTTTGTAATGCTCATCCCCGATTCAGTCCGGGTCCCTGTTTATAAAGACAATCTGATTTCGGGCCTCGCCATGTATCTGTGGGGACCACAAATCTTGCGGTTGCTGTTTCGCGGATTCGTGGTCGTGGTGGGCTTCCTCATCTTATCCGGAGCGGTCAACACCGCCATCATCGGTTCGAATGGCGTGCTGAACCGGGTTTCCGAAGACGGTGTTTTGGCGGACTGGTTCCGCCATCCTCACAAGCGTTTCGGCACCAGCTATCGAATTATCAACATGGTGGTTTTCTTGCAGGTCCTGACCATCCTGCTGAGCGGCGGCGACGTCTATAAGCTGGGGGAAGCCTACGCATTTGGGGTCATATGGAGCTTCACGTTTAACAGCTTGTCCATGCTGGTGTTGCGCTTCAAATACAAAGGAGAACGCGGCTGGAAGGTCCCGCCAAACATCGTCATTGCCGGGCGTGAGATCCCGCTCGGACTGGCCTCGGTATTTATGGTTTTGTTTGCCACGGCGATCATCAACCTCTTTACCAAGTCGGTGGCGACCCTGGCTGGCCTCGCTTTTGCCGGTGGCTTCTTTGTGGTTTTCACGGTCTCCGAGCGCGTGAATCGCAAGAAGCACGCGCTGTCGCAAAAGCAGATGAAGGAACACTTCCAGCTCACCCAGAGCGAAACGGTTGAGCGCTCGGGGCTGGGGGTCCATCCGGGAAACGTGCTGGTGACGGTCCGCGACTATAACACGCTGAACCAGCTGAAATGGGTGCTGGAAAGGACCGACACCACCGAGCAGGACATCGTGGTGATGTCCGCCCGGGTCAGCCAGTTCGGCTCTGCCGCCTACGATCTCGACACCGAACAGATTTTTACGGAATACGAGCAGCAGCTTTTTACCCGGGCAGTGTCGGTGGCGGAGAGTTTCGGCAAGCACGTTTCGCTGCTGGTGGTCCCGGCCCGGGATGTGTGGTCCGCCATTGTCCAGACCGCGATCAACCTCGAATCCGCGGCGGTGGTTTCCGGCCTTTCCAGCAAGATGGCGGGGCCAGAACAGGCCTTCGAGTTGGGAAGGACCTGGGAAGCAATGCCGGAGCCAAAAAAGCAATTCGTTTTCCAGGTCGTGCGTCCGGACATGTCAGTGGATACGTTCCGGATCGGTCCGCACACGCCCACCATGAAAACCGAGGATGTTCACCTGGTGCACCGTCTTTGGCTGAACATCACGCGGGAGCATGGGTTGGATGCAGTCCACCACCATGACATCCTGACCGAGGCGTTGACGCGCTTCGCCCGTGATTACGCCGGGCACGATCGCGAGGAGATCCTGAAAGGGCTGCGCCGCTCAACCGCCCGGCAAATTCCCGGCCACGAATCGACTGACGGCGGGCCGCAGCCAAGAGAAATGGTTGTGGATGAGCATACGGAAACGGAGACCGACAAAGAAGTCCCCCCCGGTTGCGGCTAGGGCCCATTACCCTTTGAGTTTCCCGCGCACAAACCGCACCATCTCCGGCGTGACATATTCAGGCGGGCGGATAAAAAAGACTGGCCGCCCGGGGGCGGGTTTGAGCGATATTTCCTGCCAGGTAGAATTTCCCTCGGTGTTATGCAGGATGAGCGCGTCCGCCCGGTCGAGAAATTCGCTCGCGGACTGTTTGAAATCAGTTGTGGCGGGATCGAGCACGGTCAGGTACACATCGGGCTGCAGGAATTTCAGAATGCTGTTCGACTCAAGGATGGCGTTTTCAGAAGTAGCAAGCAGTTTTCGAATGGCAGGTAAAGCTTCGGCCAACCGTTCTTCCCGAGACCTCACCCACCAGGCCTGTTTTGCGCCCGCCACCAGGAAACGGGAAGTGTCGGTAAGGCCCGAGCGTTCGGTTTCCTCGGAAACGGCCCAGCCGGGCTGGTCAGCCGGGCCCGGGCCAGGTCCCCCATCCTGGGGGCAAAGATCATGGCCGTGTGGAGTGATCTTCATGGCGATCCAGCGGAATTCCGGCAAGGCCGCGATGAGACCCGCAACCACGCTGGTCTTGCCTACATTACGGGAGTGTCCGCCGATGACTACCAGAGACATAACGAACCCGATTCAGTCTCTGGATTTCTTGCGCAATCGCCCCAGAGCGGCTAATTCCTTGAGATATTCGCGCACCGGCTTGGCGGGCGTGCCCCAGAACGCCACTCCTTGGCCGCGCAGAATTTTTTTCGGCAGGACGCCGCTCTGCCCGCCAAGCATCACGCCTTCTCCAATCGTGGCCTGTTCCCCGATTCCGACCTGCCCCCCAATCACGGCGTTTTTCTCGACGGTAATACTGCCGGAAAAGCCGGTCTGGGCAGCAATGACCACGTCCTCGCCAATGCGCACGTTGTGACCCACGTGCACTAGATTGTCAATCTTCACTCCCCGCGAAATCCGGGTCACGGCCAGCGCTCCGCGATCGATGGCGGTGTTCGCGCCAATTTCGACGTCGTCCTCGATCTCGAGCTTTCCCATCTGAGGGAATTTCTCGTATCGGCCAGTGGTTTTATCGCGCACGTAGCCGAAACCGTCGCTTCCCAACACAGCTCCGCCATGCACAATGACGCGGTTTCCCAGCCGGGTACCGGAGTAGATGGTCACATTGGGATAGAGGTCGCAATCGTTGCCAATTTTGACATTCACGCCGATCGAAGTTCCCGCGCCCACTCGGGTGTTGTCACCAATCTCGACTCCATCCCTGATCACTGCGAACGCTTCCACCCGCACATTGTTTCCGAGCCGCGCCGATGGGCTGACCACCGCGCCGGCATGGGTCCCTGCCGTTCCCACCGGGGCGGGGCAAAGCAGCTTCGCCGCGCGGGCGAAGGCCAAGCGCGGCTGCGGGCAAATGAGCAATGGTTTCTTGTGGACAGTCCCCTGGCTGAATTCCCCGGTAATTACGCCGGCCGCGGGCGACTTCAGCGCGGAATCCAAGTTCTCCCCGCTCTCCACAAACACTAAATCCATCGCCGAAGCCGCTTGGATGCTGGCAATCCCGCTAACCTGGACCGATCCGTCTCCAACCAGGCGCGCCTGCACAAACTCCGCGATTTCTTTGAGCGTGCTTTGCATGGCACCTTTTTATACGTTTATCGAAGGAAAGAAAAGCGCAGGGCTAGAATAATAGTCATGCAGCGCAAAGTGATGTGGACACTGATTATTGTGCTGGGAGTAATGGCGGACGTGGTCCTGCCGCTCTGGTGGGGCTTGCTCGCGACCCTACCGATCGTTTTTGTCAGTTGGTGGGTTGCCTATCGCAGTGACTGGTTTTCTTGAGGAGGCCGTAGCGCCCTAAGCGGCCTTGCGCTCCGGCCCAAACAACGTCAGCAGATGCCCGTCCGGGTCAGGAAAGTTGGCCGCCCACATCGGCCCATTCACAGGATGCGGTCCGTGAGAAAACTGCACGCCCTGTTGCTTGAGCGCATCGCTTGCGGCGCGAACATCTTCAACCGTAAAAATGACCTCGGTCGCACCCGCAACCTGGGCAGCATTCTGCGCCAGAGCTTCGCTGAGGATGAGGCTGACGGCGCCGGTATCGAGGAAAGCAAAGCCAGGAATCCGCATGTTCAGCTGGATTCCCAGTTGGTCGCGGTAGAAGGCGACCGAGCGGTCGAGGTCCCGCACCCCGAGCATCACCATGCTGACTGGAGGCATGCGAAGCGCCGGCATTCGAATCTATTGAACTTCGCCGACGGTCTTCATTCCTGCGGTATCGGCAGGCGGCTGGCGGAGGAAGAAATTGTGGTCGTAGAGACTGCGATAGATGCGTCCAGTTATCTCCGCGGCTTTGGGTCCGTAGGTCGGACGTCCACCCTGAAGGAAGACCACCAAAACAATGCGGCCCACTTCCGTGTTGGCGTAAGAAGCAAACCACCCAAACCGGGTCCCCGCGCGGGAGCAGGTGCCGGTCTTGCCCAAGATTTCCTCTTCCCCAAAATTCACGCGCAGACTGCGGGCGGTCCCGTAGGTGACCGCTCCCGCCATGCCGTCGGAAATCTCCGGAATCAGAGGAGCAAGGTCGAGGTGCCGCTTGACCCGCGGCTCAAAGTCAGCCACTGCCTCCGGAGTTCCCGGATGCTGCAAGTAGTAAAGTGTCCCGCCGTTGGCGATCGCGGAAACCAGCGCCCCCAGTTGCAGCGGGGTCATGGAAATGCCTTCGCCGAACGAGCACATCTTGCCAACGCCGCCCAGCCGGGAAGAAATTTCGTCTTCCGGATAAATTCCCGGTTGTTCGCCCGAAATGTTGTAACCGGCAAGCTCCCCCAGTCCATAACGATGGGCGTAGTAACTGACCTTCTCAAACCCAAGCTGTCGGCCTAACGCTTCGAAGTAGGCGTTGTTCGAATGCGCCAGGGCCGCAGTTAGATTCATGTGGCTGCGGCGGCCAAGTTTGAGCTCGGTTTGTTTGGTGATGAGCCCTTCATTAAGCGCCGCTAACGCAACCGACAATTTGATGGTCGAACATGGCTGCGCGCCACTGGAAAGTGCCAATTTCTGGTTCACCATCGCCAAAATTCGTCCACTGGTCGGCTCGATGGCGACCACCGTGCCATTCATATTGCCCAGGGCTTCGACCGCGGCCTGGCGCACCACCGGATCTTCACCATCGGTCACATCGCCATTGGTGATGTCTTCGGCGAACGAGCTGGTGTGGAAACGCTCATAGTAGCGCCGGCGGCGGGCATAAGACCCGTGCCCGCGAGAATGCGCAAGAGTGCGCAAGTGCTTGCGGGCGCGCGGACTTTCGCTCACCTGGGTCTTGGGTTTCTTGCCGTTCAACTGTCCGGAATTTATGGTGGCAGCGGTGCCGCGAACCTGGAGAAGCAGCGCGAAGACAAATAGGATGACGGGCCGAATAAAAAAAGAACGCTTACAAAAAGTCACGGATCCTGCTCCCCGAAATTGTGCTTGAAATTACCCTTAACTAGAAGGCACGAACCCTGCCAGCGGTCGCCACCGCCTCCAGAATCCGCAATTTCCAGATAATACGGGACTTAAGCAGGAAACCGCAATAGCTAATTCGGGCCACAAGAAGTCGCGGTTGTATCGAGTAACTATCTAATAATCAATGGTTTAGTGGGACTTTGCGGCCAAGGCAGCACTTTAGTAACTGGCAGATGAGATTACTCTCAGCATTCTGCCCAAGAAGGGAAGATCTTTTCCACTGCGGAAAAGAGAATTTCAAAACTGGATTAGGTTTTCTTTGCGGCCTTGGCGGGAACTTCTTTGCGGTTTATTGCTTTTGACTTCTCTCCACAGATCAAAAACTTTGACCGCAAAGGGCGTGAAGAAAAACACGCAAAGGACGCGAAGAACAACCTCTCCGGCACATCACCCACAAAACTGGAATGAGAGGATTCTCCCAACAGCCCCAAATTTTTTCGCCACCATCCGGAGAAACTATTCGTTATCGTGAAGAAGTAGCGTTGATAGATGAGGAAGATAAAATGTTTCCGCTGGGACGAGCGCATCAAGATTTTAGAGGCGGACGATAGCGCCCGCCCCATACCTGCCAAGCTAAAGGCTTAAGAGCTAAAACCTCAGTTGATGTCGAACTGCTCCTGGTGCAGCGCCGGATCGCTTTTTACGATGATGGTCTTCTTGGTCATTTCTTCCATTTCCGTCAGCAACCGGGCGTTGTTCGCCTTCAACACTTTCGCGACCTCAGGGTTCGCACGCAACATAACGTCCGCGTGGTCGAGGTGTTTGGCGATCTTGCGCATCTCGACGTAAATTTCGTTGCAGACCGTGGTCACCGACTTCACGAAACCGGTGGAGGTACAGTAGGGGCAAGGCGAACCGATGGTCCGTTCGAGCGACTGCTTGACCCGTTTGCGGGTGATCGCCACCAGGCCAAAGTCGTTAAACTGAAGCACCTTGGAGGGGGCGCGATCGCTGCGCAACGCTTCTTCCAGGGCCTGCATGACTTTCTGACGGTTGCGGCGCTCATCCATGTCAATGAAGTCGATGACGATGATCCCACCCAGATCCCGCAGC
>CAZETZ010000087.1:0-13288 GCA_964514735.1 uncultured Acidobacteriaceae bacterium
GAATTCCCCTCTGTGGAACTCTGTGTTCTCTGTGGTTTCCGCTCTTGCTTTTCTCTGAATTCCTAAAACAAACTGACACACTACCGAAGTCTGGGTGAATCGTGCAGTCTGAATCCTTTTGTCATTCCGGCAAGTGGCGGGGGACGCCTTTCCTAACCGCGCGAAGTCAATCCCACGTATCCAGATGGTAAGCGGCACCAAGAGCCTCACTGGTGAGGGCACGGGGTCGGGGCTAGCATTGGCCCAGACACTTGAAAACCAGCATAGCGAAGGATCTTTGCTCAGTCAGATGTTCGCGCGGTGCTCTGGTGGCCAGCCTGTTGGCCCGTGCCTGGCGCTACCCACGTCTGTCTCCTCCGGATCTCAGCGCCGAGGAGCTCGATGAGGTCCTGGAGTTGCTGCTCGAATCTGGAGCGGCCTCTTTGGCATGGTGGCGCATGCGTGGATCGCGACTGAGCGACAAGCCGGCGGCCAAACGGTTGCACACCGCGTATCGGCTGGAATCCCTGAAGGCCGCGGAGCGCGAACTTCGGATCGGACCGCTCCTCGAAAAATTTCGCGGCTGTGGAATCGACCCGATTCTGACGAAGGGATGGTCCCTGGCCCGCCTGTACCCTGAAGCCGGATTGCGCCCTTACAGTGACATTGATTTCATCATTCCGGCTGAGCAAGCCGAGCCCGCCCTCTCCTTGCTTGCGGACGGCGATTTTCCCCGAGTGGATCTGGAGCACGAGCAGATATCGCGTTTCGATACCAGGATTTGGGCCGATCTCTATGCGCGGTCCCGCCTAGTGAATCTGGGTGGCGCCAGGGTGCGCGTGCTCTCCATGGAAGATGAACTGCGGGCGCAGTGCATACACTTTCTCAAACACGGTGGATGTGGACCGCTCTCGTTGTGCGATATCGCTTTGCTCGTCGAGACAAGGTCTCCGCGTTTTGACTGGGCGGTGTGTTTGGGGGAGGGCCGCAAGCGGCGTTCCTGGATCACTTGTGCCCTCCTGCTGGCCCACGATCTCCTCGGCATGGACCTGCAAGGTGTTCCGCTCGATTTCACATCAGGCGAGCTTCCCCGCTGGGTTTCCAAGACTGTGCTTGAACAGTGGGGAAGGACCGCGAATGCCTATCGCGCAGACCTTCGCAGCTATCTGAGGCGGCCGGCCAAGATTACAGAAGCGATGGCCGACCGCTGGCCTCCCAACCCGATCATTGCCACACTGACCAATGGCGTTCGCTTCGGCGCCTGGCCGGCCCCGGTGTTGCAGTTCGCGGAAGTTGGGGCGCGCTTCGGTAGATGGCTTCTGGCAGGCGCGCAGACCGCTCCCGCAAAGCTGGGAGTAAGGACGGAATGGGCATGAGCCGCAGCCATGGTCCAATCCCGCTCAGCGCAGCGGTTTGCCTGCAATCGGTGGGCAAAGTATTTCCCGCCCAGGTCGGCGTGATGAAGTGGTTCAGCAAGTCCAAATCAATAACAATCCTGGATGACATCAGCTTGCGCGCCTCCAAAGGCGAAGTGGTAACCCTGATGGGGCCCAACGGGAGCGGGAAATCTACTTTGCTCAAGCTTATTGCGGGAACGCTATTGCCGGATGCCGGCAAGGTTACAGTGCTCGGGTTTGACACGGTCAGTCGAAACTTAGAAGTGCGCCGCATGGTTAGCATGGCGGTGGCGCAGGAGCGGTCTTTCTTTCCCAGGCTGACCGCCGAGGAGAATCTCTCATTTTTTGCCCCGTTGGATAACGTGCCTCGAAGCCTCCGCCGGGCGCGGATCGGATGCGCGCTGGAACAATGCGGACTGACTGGCCAGCGTCATCGTTTTGTCCATCAACTCTCCAGCGGGATGTACCAACGGCTGGGAATCGCCCGTGCCCTGCTCAAGCAGCCGTCAGTTTTGTTGCTGGACGAGCCCACGCGAAGCGCGGACCCAGAGACGGCGATATCTCTCCGTCAACTGGTTCGGACGCTCGCCCGGAGTGGGACTGTAGTGCTGCTGGCCACGCATAGCTTCGAGGAAGCGGCCAGCCTCGCCGACAGCAACATTTTGTTGCACCACGGAAGGATCATCCATAGGCTGCAAAGTCCGGAGGTTGCGCGGCTGCGTTCGGCTTACGCGCGAATCGCGCCGCCATCGGGTTTGATTGAAGAAGAGGCGTGGGAGGCCTGTCTCTCGTGATCGACAAGCTTCTCGCGCTCGCGCGCCGCGATCTGTTGACGGCTGGGCGTCATCGTTCGGCGCTGGCGTTTCAATTCGTCAGTGTACTGGGCGAAGTTGCAGGCTTGTTTTTCCTGACCCGAGCGGTTGGCCCCGGCTTTCGTCCCGATGGCATGGACTTCTTTCCTTTTCTGCTGATCGGCTCCAGCTTCTATGTGTGCCTGGTAGGCGGGGTACAGGTATTCGTGGAGACGGTTCGCACCGCGCAATTGAGCGGAACTCTGGAAACGCTGTTGAGCACCTCCACCCACGACATCGTGACCATTCTTCTAATGGCGGCGTCCTCTTTCTTTGGCCGGGCCTTCCAGTTGCTGCTCGTGCTGGCAGCCGCCTGCCTGGTGTTCGGGCTGAGGCTCAATACCGCCCACGCTCTCGCGTTTGCGCTTACTTTAGCGGTCTCTTTTGCCGTGGTGGTGGGGATCGGGCTTCTGGCCGCCGCCCTCCAGATCTGGACCGGGCGCGGCGGTTCTGTGGTCTGGCTCTTTGCTTCTCTTGGGGCCCTCATCTCAGGCGCATTCTTTCCCGTCTCTGCGCTGCCGGGAGCGGTCCGGCAACTCTCCTGGCTGTTCCCAGTCACGCACTCTCTCGATGCAATGCGCATTGCGCTGGTTTCCGGGGCCTCCATGGAGGGCTTTCGGAGTCACCTGGCTCTGCTTACAGCTTATGCGCTGCTTCTGCTCCCCCTCAGCCTGTTGGTGCTAAGCCGGGTGCTCCGGCGGGCACGCCACGATGGTACTCTGGCAGTTTACTAACAAGATAAAATCCGTTGGCACGGTCGGCGCGTTCGCGCGCCGCTTTCAATCAGGATCCCCAGTCCGCGGTCATTTTGCACAGGACACAACATAAATCTGCATAAAGGTGGGTTCTTGTGGCATTATCTACTGAAGCGCAAGTTGGAGTCAGCCGGATGGCAAGCTTCCGGCGAATGCCCGGAGACCGGCATCGCTGGAGAGACTAAGTACTGCGAGGCAACGTCCCAATTTGGTCGGCACAACCGTCATGATCGGCGGCATTCCTGTACGCCTCTGGTGCCACGACCGTTCCTTCGCCCGCCTGGTGCGCAAACGATACGCAAATTTTTTGGGATCGTGTGAAGAGCAGGCAGCTGAGCTGACCGTCCACTTGCTCTCCGGGGGAGAACAGGACCCGGACGCCGACCTGGAGGTTTTTTATCGTTCCGGAACCTGGCACATCCGGCGTGGTGATTTCCGGGCCGAATGGAACTTGCAGTCCCGCCGCGGTGTGGTTTGGCAACGTCGCAGTCCGTACGCGATCGACTCGGTCATGCGCATCCTGCACACGCTGATCCTGTCGGAACAAGGGGGTTTTCTGCTGCATGCTTCCAGCATTATCCGCAACGGACAGGCTTTGCTGTTTGCCGGCCAGTCGGGCGCGGGAAAAACCACTCTGTGCCGCCTCGCGCCGGCAGATTCCATTCTGCTGACCGACGAAATCTCTTTTGTGCGGCCGGTCGACCGTACTTACTGCGCGTTTGGAACCCCGTTCTATGGTGAACTTGCCGTACCGGGGAAGAATACATTCGCGCCGGTGGCTGCCCTCTATCTGCTCGAGCATGCAACCGAGGACCAGGTAGATGGTGTTTCCCCGCGTCAGGCCTTGACCCAGTTGCTCAAGAACGTTCTGCTGTTTGCCCATGAGTCGGAGAGCGTGAACCGGGTTTTTGCCACGGCATTCGATCTAATTTCGCGAGTCCCCGTCCGCCGACTGCGTTTTGCACCCACGCCGCAGGTTTGGACCGCGCTGGAGCAACCCGCATGTTCGTAGCTCGCTCATCGGCGGTAGCCGCGCGTCTCTTGGAGGAGGAGATGGTCATCATGTGCCCGCGGACCTCCAAGCTTTTCGTTCTTAATCCGGTCGGGACCGCGATCTGGAATGCCTTGGATGGCAGCACGCCGCTGGAGCAGATCGTGAAGGACCAGATTTGCGCCGAATTCGACGTAGACCTTGAGACCGCGCTGGCGCACGTCAACGAATTCGTGCGGCAACTCGCCGAGCATACCATCGTCGTGACGGCAGAGGCCCCGCTCCTCTCCGAAACTCAGCCTGGTTTGGGGAAGGTGGTCTGATGGGGGCGCTCCTCCAGGAAGTTTGCGCCAGAGCGGAAGCGCTTCAGGTCCCGCTGAGCGTGCATCTCGATCTTACTTACCGCTGCAACGAGCGTTGCGTGCACTGTTATCTCGACCATGACGGTCATGGCGAGCTCTCCCGGGAGGAAGTGTTCAAGCTCCTGCGGGAGGTGGCCGATGCGGGCGCGCTGATCCTGACCCTGAGTGGAGGCGAACCGCTGCTGCGGCCCGATTTCTTCGCTATTTTGCGCTACGCGCGCACCCTCACTTTCAGCGTCAAGATCAAAACCAACGGACTATTGATCGGACCCAGCCAGGCGGCGCTACTGCACGAGTACGGCGTCCAGCAAATCCAGATCAGCATTTATTCGCATAAGGCCGAGGTCCATGATGGCATTACCAAGGTCCGGGGATCGCTGGCGCGTTCGCTGTCCGCGATTCGCCGGCTGCGCAGCTATGGCCTTAGTGTGACCATTGCCACCCCCCTCCTGTCCGGGAATTTCGCGGATTATCCCGGCGTGCGTTCACTGGCCGCCGAACTTGGTGTTCCCGTCACCATCGATCCCACCATCACCCCCAAGATTGACGGCGACACTGCGGTTTTGCGGCACCGTATTTCCGCGGAGCAGGTGCAATCGGTTTTTCGCGATTCCGCGCTGGTCGGGGATGTGCAGAAGTTTTCCGAGTGCGCTCCCGTCGATCCGGACGACCTGAAGTCGTACCCTTGCAGCGCGGGACACACATTCTGTTACATTTCGCCGTACGGAGACGTGTACCCCTGTGTGCAGTTTCCCCTGCCTTGTGGCAACATCCGGCGGCAAAGTCTGCGCTCGATTTGGTCCAGCTCGCCGGAAATGGAGCGCGTTCGCTCGATCCGCATTGGCGACCTGCACACCTGCTCGAGTTGCGCCAACGCAGGCGGTTGCAGCCGCTGTCCGGGACTTGCTTACATGGAAGGCGATATGTACGGGCCATCTTCCGCCGACTGCGAAAAATCGTTCGCGCGGACCGGCGTGCTGCCGAACGACTGGGAACGCCGGAAGTCCGCAATCCTGGTTCAAATCGACCGCGGAGTCCGGGCCAATGCTTGAAAGGTAAAAATGTCGGACCGAGAAAACCAAACACGCGCAGACAAGCCAAAGAAACCGAAACGGCCTTACGTGAAACCGGAGTTCCGTTACGAGGTCGTATTTGAGACCCTGGCCTTGTCTTGCGGGAAAATTAGCCCAACCCAGGCACAATGCCGATTCAACTCCAAGAATTCATGATCGGGCCGGGGGCGGAAGAGCAGCGGGTTCGGTGCGCGTTGTTCGCCCAGGTCATTTCCCGCTGCGGTAGCGCGAAGCTCAAAGCCTGGGGCACGAGCATGGTCCCGAGCATCTTGCCGGGCGACACTCTGAAGGTGGAGCGCGCGGAGACGTCGGGCTTTGTGGCCGGCGATGTGGCTGTGTACCTCCGCGCCGGACGCCTGTTTGTTCACCGCGTGGTCCGGGTCATGGATGGACCGGTTTCGGCCCTGGTGACCCGCGGCGACGCCATGGAATGCGAGGACCCTCCGGTGTTGGCGGATGAGATCGTCGGGCGGGTGACCTCGATTGTGCCGGGACCGCGGCTTGCCTACCACGTACGCCACATTCTGGCAGCGTTAAGAAACTCCCTGGCAATGCTCTTCCTGGCCGGCGCCGTTGTTCTTCTCCTACTGCAGGGCTGACTGGGTCAGCTTGACCGCGCAAAACTGATTCGCGCCGCATGACGCGGCGGCGGAAGATGCCAGCGTGCCGAAGTAAATGCTTGCCGCCTGAAAGGCGGCGCTGTTGTTGTCGATGGAGAAAGCGCTGGTTCCGCCGAATTGGTTGGTCGCTGTGGCGGTCGGGGTCGCCGTTGCCAAGGTGATGCGCGCGTTGATGTTCCAGGCCGTCACCATATTCGCGCCCGTCGTCGCCCCAGGGGCCCCTACCCCAACAAACAAACGATCATTGGTGCCATCGAAATATTCCATCAGGGGCGAACAATAACACACAGGATTGGCGGCAGAGGTGATGTTTCGGTTGTCCGACATGGCCGGGGTCGTGTTCAACACTCCGGCGGCGGTAAAGGTCAAAGTGTAGAGCGAGGGCCGGTTGGTGCGTCCCGCCTGGATGCCGCAAGCGTAGAGTGAGCCAGTGGAGGGTCCGGTGGAAAAGTACTTGTTGTCAAACGCGCCATCCAGGATGAAATTCGCCGCGACGGGCCCGATGGCTGCATCGACCTTGGTCGCCAGAGAAACCGGCATCTGCGAGACGATGGAGTTAGCATTCGCCACATTGTGGCTGGAAAATACGTACACGAAACCGTTGGTGGAATCGACGATCGGCGACAGAATAACCGAGCTGGCCGTGCCGGCTACATTGATCGAGCCTGCGGCGGTGAAGGAGGCAGCGCCTGGAGTGTAACCGTATACTGTCTGGCCGTCCGATACGAATACCTTGCCGGAAACCGGATCGTAAACCGGCGAAGTCATCAACCTTCCGGCAGTCGTGGTGATGCAGTAGTCCAGGGTCGGAGTGGATTTGAAGACACCCTTAATGCGATAAAGCCGTCCATTGTCGTCCCCGATGTAGGCCACGTCGTTGGCATAGTCCACGTAAGGCGAGGAATCGCTGTCCGTGCTCACACTGGCTGCGCATCCCGCCACGGCAGTATTGGTGAAGGCCAGGCTGGTGACCGAGGAACCACCGGCGCCCGGTGCCACTGAGCCCGCGGTGGCGTTGGTGCCTTGCCCCGCCACCCAAGTTAAGACATGAAACACCGGTCCGCCCGCGGGAGCTGCCTCGATAAAGGCCACCTTCTTGCCGTCCAGGGACAGCACCGGCGACAGGACCATCGGCCCGGTGCCAACCGCGTAGGCCCACATGAACGTGGGCGTAGTGCGATTCGTGGTCACCGGATTTTGCGGACCATTGGGGCAGGACGATGAAGTGGTTCCGGTATAGAGATTATTGAACGCGACTACGTTGGCCTGCGTTCCTGCGGTGGGGGTGGCATTGAGTACATAAACGACAAAATCGTTGTTGCAGCTCGCCGGGTAAGTAAGCGCCCCCGTCGCGTTGAAAGTGAACTTAGCCGGTGCTTCGCCGATGGGCATGCCGCCCGTGCCACCCAGAGGCATGGCCCAGTCCGTATGAAGGCGGGCGGAGCGGGGCCGGCCGAATCCTTGTCCGAACCAATCCTCGGTTTCAGGCTGCGGGGCACCCTGGTTTGGACGGCCGCGCCACAAATACGAGCTTCGATGGAGCCACTGCTGCAAGTTCCGGGGATCGCGTTGCGCGCGCGCCACAGCTTCCGGGGACCCGCCATTGGTGAAGATCAAATGTCTTTGGGCCCAGTCATCGACAAGCCCGAGGTGCGAGGTTTCCTGGCCGGCAGCCAGCACTGCGCACAGACTGCACACTGCAATCGCGAAAGCAGACACAAGTCTACTCCCCATGAAAATACCCCCTTTTTCTTACCAGCCTAGGCGTGTGCGCGGCGGGCAGAAAGTTACTAGGCTGGTGCCTGGCAGGGAAAGTGGACGAGGTGCAGCGGAAGAGAAAGGTTGGTGCGAAAGGGGGGACTCGAACCCCCACGGTTTTACCCGCCAGATCCTAAGTCTGGTGCGTCTGCCAATTCCGCCACTTTCGCACGCGGCAGCTAGGTATGTATTGTAAAGGCATCGGCTCTCCACACGCCAAGATCGTAAGCCAACCTTGAACGGAAGTTCTAAGCGTTGGGGGGAGCGCTTGAGAAAAACGCACACTCCTCCCACAGATCGGGCACACAGCCCCAACAGCCATGGTACGGACCTACGGCTGCACGTGAGTCAACCCGTCATACACAGCCAAGCCGGCGATGATGAGGATCAACACTGCGGAAGTTGCTCCCAGCCAGCGTACCAGCGGCGTCAGACGGTTGACCTTGGTCATGAGTTCGGCTTGTTCCCTTTGCAGGTGGGCTTCGGCCTCACCCAGGAACAGCTGATCATCCTCATGCATGGTGAGTGTGCTGCGATAGATGAACAGAATCACCAGAATGGTGGTTAGAACACTCCAGATAACGAGAAGCCAGACCAGGGAAGTCATAGGCCACCTCAACGGATGATGTTGAGCCGGGCCTGCCGCCGTATGGCAATAGGGCCGCCATACCGCTCCAGGCAAGGCTCCTGGCTAAATTGTAGTACTGAAAAACGGACTTGCAAGCACTTTCGTTTGCTGGGGCTGAGTCCCGCATGACGGTTACTTCATCCAATAAAACCGAAAGCATGCTAAGTTTGGCTGGTTGTTATTTGTGCGTTTGTTATAATGAGCACGTACTTTCAAGGAGATACAAATGGCCACTACAGTTACGCCAACGGTTACCCCAGAGGCCCCGAAAACTGCTCCAATCTGGCTGACGCCGAATGCCATCGCCAAGGTGAAAGAAATCATGGCGCAGCAGGACCCGGCCCCAACCGGCCTGCGGGTTGGCGTGGTGGGCGGCGGATGCTCCGGGTTTTCTTACTCCATGGCTTTTGAAAACGGCGCGGGCATGATGGACAAGACTTTCGATATGGATGGACTGAAGGTCTATGTAGACGCTACTTCGATCATGTACCTGAACGGCTGCCGCGTCGATTACGTGGAGACGCTGGAAGGCGCCGGGTTCAAGTTCGAAAATCCCAACGTGAAGAGCACTTGCGGTTGCGGATCTTCGTTCAGCGTATAAATAAAGTTCAGTGATTTGGATGCCCCGTCCTTGTCTCTCCGGTTTTTGGAGAAACAAGCACGGGGCTTTTCGTTGTTGGATGGGGAAATTACTTCTCGTCCGTGAGTAAAAATCCGTACCGTAGCCAGGGATCCTAATTGTCTGTGTGGGAATCTGGTGGCGGCATATTTGCAGGTGGCGGCTGCTGCGGCGCTGCCGGTGGTTGCGGTTGCAAGCCTGTCGCAGGCGCTCCGGCTCCCGGAACTGCGCCTTGCAACGGCGGTTGGGCCGGAGTATTCAGCAGGCCGCCGCGGTCGCTCGCTGGATCATAGATAAACTGCCACTGGTTGTAATGGTTCTTGTTGTTGAACACGCGGATGGTCTCCGCCTTGCTGGTGCTGGCCACACCGACAATGGGGCCTCCACCGAATACCTGGCCGGCCAGTTTGTCATTCGAGTCGGACCCAGACTGCTGGTCTGGTGGCGACGGATTGTTTTGCGGGTCGGCGTTGGGCGTGGCTTGCGGTAGGCCCGGCGGATTGGCCGGTTGTTGCCCGAGGGCCCCTGCCGTCGCGCCGGCTGGCGTTGCTCCCGCGAGTCCTGCGCCAGGCAGCAGTTGAACTTCTCCGACGTGCAACAGCCTGAAATCCTTCCCAGTGATGGGGTCCTTGTATCGCTTGCGCAGGAAGCGCATATTGTTGGTGTTTTCCAGGTCTTCGATGCGGGTGGGGTACCGCCCGAACTTTTTCACGTAGCGGCGGATGGCGCGCGAGTACTGAACCCCACGATGGATCATTTCTTCTTCCCGCTCGCGTTTTACCTGGAAAGTAATTTCCGGCACAACTACCGCCATGGAGATGATCAACAGGGTCACGAACAGCAGCAGTGTGAGCAGGATGTAACCCTGCTCCCCGCGGCGGACATGGGCGGATTGGGCCTTTGCCTTCATGCCGTAAGTTCTCCGTGCGGCATCTAGCTTTGCGTCAGCGGGATCTGCTGCACGTTATTGTTCAATACATCTTCGATCTCGACCGACATCGGATAAATGTGTACGACCTTGTAGCGGCGGTCCACAATGTCACCTTCTTTGGCGATGAAGATGTCATCTCCCTCCGACAGGAAAACCTGCTTCATTCCGCCGTGCTCAGAGGCAAAGCCGTAGAACTTGAGATTGATGGGCGGCGGCGGTGGTGGCCCTGGCGGCGGAGGCGGAGGTAGCGGTGGCTGCGCCGGATGGTCAAGAACGCCAGAATTGACCGGTGGAGTTATTTCCACCTGCGCCACAAAAATATTCTTGCCGTTCCCCTCGTACTTGGTGCCTTCACTCTCCTTCAGCAAGTCATAACGCAAAGTCGGATCAAGCGTGGCTGCCTCCGCCCCCTTTTTCCCAGCGCCCGCCTGGACCGGGACTGCCGCCGGCAACTTGGCCGATGCCGAGGTGGCGGACGCAGGCCACAACTCCCAGACCACTACCGCCAGCGCGACCACCACCAGCGCGATGGCGCCAATGGCCCGGTTCCGGTTTTCGAATTCGAGGGTCACTTACGATCCTGCCCGTTCAAAAGTCCTAAGCTTTACCTGCAACTTGACAATGTTGTTCTGCTCGCCGCCGAGATCGATGCTGTCCACAATGAAAAATACCGGCTGATTGCGTTCCACTAAGTTCAAAAAGCGCGCCATCTGCGGGTATTGGCCGGAAAGGCTGGCTTCGATTTCCACGGGGCGCAAGGCCGCCGGCACCGCATCTTTGGGAGTGTATTTCACCTGCTCCAGCTTGACCCCGCTTTCCACCGCTATTTTGCCCAGACTGTCCGAAATGGCCGAATCCCGGAAGGGCAGCCGCTCCTTGAAGAAAGCGGAAATCTGTTGGCTGGCGGAGGAGATTTTTTGGTCGATGTCTCCCACCCGGTTTACTTGCTGCTGCTTCATTTTTTCTTGCAGCTTGAGCTCGTTGATTTCATCCGGACGTTCCTGGACCAAGGCGGAAAACAAGACGGCCACGGCGAACAGGCAAAGCAAAGCCATCGCGGCGAAGGCGATGCCCAGGCGCTTGCGGGTTTCCGTCAGGTTGGGCATCAGTGGGTCACCGGCCTGACAAAGCTGGCATTGTCATTGTGATACAGCGTGCTGATTTCAAATTTCACCGCGTCTCCCGGAGTTTGCGAACCGGCTTCGGAGGACTCCTGCGAAATGCGCGTCTGGTGGAAGTGCTGCGAGTCCTCCATCTTGCGCACCAGGTCGAGCGCCCGGTCACGCGACTCCCCGGCCACCGTCAGTTTGATTTCCAACTGATTGTCGGGGTTGGTTTCCGGCTTGATGGAAACCACGTGCAGCCGCGGGGGCATGACCCGCTCCAGGTCCTCAAAAACTTTGGTCCAGGAAAACGCTTTTTGCTGGAACAGACCGTTCAGGTAATCGGATTGCTCCCGCAGCGTGCGGTTTTCCGGCCGTCGCAAGACTTCCTGGGAATGGGCCAGTTTCGCGTCCAGCGCGGCAATATTGTGTTCTAACGAACTAAGTTGATTGCGTTCCCGGGCGGCGTTGTGCCACTTCCACAAAGTGACACCCAGCAAGCCCACCGTCAAAATGCCCATGAACGCCAGACCCATGCCCCAGCGGCGCCAAAATTCCTTGGCGTCCTCGTAGGGATGGCTTGCGAGATTGATGTCTAAACGCATTTAAGAAATCAGTGCCCCCACCACTCCCGCCATTTGCCAGTGGGGCGCGGAGCCGCTGATCTTTGTCACCGGCAGGGAGCTGACCAAATCCTGTACTTCGGCCCCGGTCTGTGCCTGCAACGCGGGGGCCGCTTCCCGCGCCTGCGGCAATCCGGAGACCAGAATCTGGTCAATGTTCAAGTGGTAGGTGTCCTGGAAAAAAACCACCGAGGGATACACATCCTCCGCCAGTTTTTCTCCGGTGATGGCCGTGCCGCTGGGGTTTTCCAGGGCCCGGAACAAGAGCAATTGTTTCTGCGCCAGGATCGCAATGGAAGTGGTGCGCGCGTCCACCTTCAAGACCAGGGTTGGGCGCTCTCCACTGGTTGCCCCCAATGCCGACAAGGTGGAAGGCAGCACCACGCCGGGGTTGTAGCCCGCCTCGCGGAACAAGGATTCGTATTCTTCCACCACGCTATTCAAGGCCACGGCGGCGATGACCCGCACCCCGCTGCTCGAGCGTTCGGCATGATAGGAAACTTTGGCCTTGTCCACGTCGAAGGGAAGCGATTTCTTCAGCCGGAACCGCGCCACCGCTTCGGCCTCGTCGCGCTTGGCGGGCAAAGACTCGAAGTCCAGCAACACCACGCGGACCGAGGAATCGGGAAGGACCGCGATTACATCCGTGGAACGTCCGCTCACGCTGTCGAGCACGTCGTGCAGCGCGCGATAAACGGCGTTGCGATCGTGCAGGTTGGTTTCGGTCAGATCGGGAGTAATCACCCCTGGCGTCAGGTCGTGCGCGGCACAATCCACCACCGCGCTGTCGGACAACCGTCCGGCCAGTATGCGTTCTGAGGAGATCTCGCAAGCCAGCTTGGGCCTTGCGGCGGATTGAGACTTACCCATCATGTATAGCTATAAGAACCCGACAGGCGCCCGGAGCGCAAGCGCTGATAGGACAGGCCGATTACTGGCCGAATGCCTGCCTCAGTTCGGTTTCTTCCCTGCGTTCTCGGCGGCCTTTCTTTGCGTACTCTGCGGTTTAAGATTTTGCCTTTTGGGGGTGGACAAATCAAAATCCTAAAAACGCAGAAAACGCCGAGCGAAAACCCGCAAAGGTCGCAGAGAACAGCGTAATCCTAGCGGCTGCTCTCGATAAACGTTACTTTGTTGATCTCTTTCAGCGTGGTCAGGCCCAGGCGTACTTTATCGAGGGCCGACTCCCGCAGAAAGCGCATGCCTTCTTCGCGCGCGGCGCGGCGGATTTCCGACGTTGGCTTCTTCTCCAGAATCATTTCCCGGATACGGTCGCTGAGATCAAGCAGCTCGTGGATCGCGGTACGTCCGCGGAAGCCAGTCCCTGCGCACTCGATGCAACCCTGGCCTTCGTAAAAGGGGACCTGTCCCCATTGCGCGGAGTCCAGGCCGCTGGCTTCGAGCACCTCCGGCGGATAATGCACCGCCGTGCGGCACGCATTGCAGATCAGCCGGACCAATCGTTGCGCCAGGATGCAGTTCAACGCGGAAACGAAGTTGTAAGGCTCGACCCCCATGTTCAGGAAGCGGCCAATCACGTCCACCACGTTGTTGGCATGGACCGTGGTGAATACAAGGTGTCCGGTCAGCGCGGACTG
>CAZETZ010000088.1:0-13243 GCA_964514735.1 uncultured Acidobacteriaceae bacterium
CTGCTGTCGAGCTTGGCAACCTCAAACACCGTGCCGCCATTCTCCGAAACCTGCAACTTCCCGCTGGCGCCAAATCCCAGCTTGGATTTGCTTGTTCCCGCCGCAGTCATGGTCCCGAACGCGCCTTCCAGGGTCCACGGACCTGTCGTTTGGACCGACCCCGCCAAAGTTAAACCGGAATCCATCTGCACATTGGTTTTGAACTCTTTCAGGGTGGTAGTAAGCCGTTCTAGCCAACTACTCCCATTGCCCGCGTTGCCGATATAGTTGGACAAAGACTTCGGCGCCCCAAAGCTGATGCCCACCTGCGTCGGATCTCCAGTGGCCTGGTCGTACCCGATATAGGCATCATTGGCGTCATTCGGTGGGCGATTATTGGCAGTGGCAATGGTCTTCTGAAAATTCGCATCTGACAACGTCATAATGTGACCTGGCCCGGTTCCCAGGCTGGCAAAATTCAAACGGCCTTTTAGATTGAGTTGTCCGCCTCCGTCCGCATTCGGCTTGACCATGAGGAGGAACGAGCCTTGCTCATGAAGAAATGAAGGTACGTCGGAGGTAAAACAACTGAGCCAGGCCGGGGTCCATTTGTCGGACCCGGGACAACGGTTTGCGATGACGGCGGGCGCGATCGTTCCTAATTCCGAAACGATGCTGTCAAACACATTATCCAGGTATGCGATCGCGGGGGACGAGGCGCTGCTGGTATCGTCGTTTGCCCCCAGGACCAACGCTGCCGGCCAGAAGTTGAGCAGCGGAAAATAGGTAGGTGTAGCCACCGTGTAAGACTGTAGAGATGCCTGCGTGTCCGTAAATGTACACACCCCATTGACGCAAGCCGAACTGCGGCTGACGGCTGTGGCCACGGCGTAGTTTCCGCTCCCCCACGGCGCCTGATTGCGGCCCCCGGATATCACGCCTACACGGAGCAAGTCGAAATTATTGGCTCCAGCGATGTCCGGGGTTGTGACCGTGATGTTACCCGATCCGTTGGTCAACGCATTCCCCGCATACAAAGGGTTCGAGGCCCCCAAAGTTGCGTGGTGAGCAACGATATAATAGCGATAGTCTGTGGTTCCCGTGTTCGCGAAACGGGGAACTGTCCCGCTTGGCCCCGCCCCGCCCTGGATGCGGACGCCGGTAGTGCCCGACCCTTGGGCGATGACCCCAGCTACTCCGATGTTTCCTAGAGGGTTCGTGCAAATGCCAACTTCTTCGTACACGTTCTCCAGAGCAAATCCACCAAAGCCGCCTCGCCGTGTTCCTGCCCGGACCCCATATTGCGAGTATCCCTGTATGACGCTATCTGTAACGCGAACCGTATTCCCACTCTGCCAATCGATACCGTTGCCCACGCAATTCAAGCTGAGATTGAGATTCTTCAGCCACCCTACGGCGGAGAAGACATTGAACGGGCCCGGAGCATAGATCACAGGGTTACACACGGTTGCGTCACAACGCACGCCGGAGTTACCCGAACTCGTGCTCAAACCATCTAAAAGAAAAGCCTGATCGTCGTCCACTTGGACCAATGTTCCGAAGGTCCCTCCTGATAATGGGATCCTGGTTGAAACATTGAGGAGTCGGGTTTTCTGCGCGTTCACTTCAATGAAGGGGCTCTGTCCATTGGCGATCGTCGGACGCCCGCGCGGGCTGATCAAGGTGATGTCCCCGAATAAAGAGGAGTTCGACGGATCGCCTACAAAGATGCAGGTATCGCTGACCTGGCATTCCACGATCGATCCGGAAAAATCCACGGTGATATTTGAAGACCGGACCGATACCCGCCCATATACTTTGAATTCGCCCGGAGGCACGATCACCATGCCTGCCTGCGATGTGCCCGTAGGATTGGTCGGAGTGAAGCGAGCAGTGATTAACGCCTCTTGCAGGCCGCCGGAAGCGCTGGAAACGGTATAGCCAGCGGGATGAGCATTGGAAGTCGTGAACTGAAGCGTTCCTGATGCTCCATTTCCGCTACAGGTCCCCCCGGTCACCTGGACCGATTCGAATGTCCCGGTTCCCGAGATGTAGACGTAGTATTGCGGTTCCGCCGCTTTTACGCCTGCAGGGCAGGCAGAAAGCGTCACGGTTTTGGCGCCCGGGCTACTCAAATCCGCCGTAGGAGACTGCGACCAGGAAAAATCAACGGCATACTTGACCGCTTGCATACCCGCAGTGACGCCTCCGCCCGCTTTCGGCTTGTACTTTCCGCTGGTGGCGTCATAGGTGATGACCTGATTGTCGCTTGGGGCCACAGTGTCTACGGGAACGCTCTGGATCGAGATCGCATCGCTACTTGAACCGCAAGCTCCCCAACTGGAGTTCCCCTTCAGGCAGGTCGTGCTATTGGTCGTTCCGCTGCCCAGTTCTGCCGGAGGTACGACTCCACCCGTCAAATCGGCTTTCCCGGTCAGCCCCGTATCCACATAGTGGCGATTTGCTGCCTGGTTGGTCGCGGTGGGGTCCCCGCTGAGTTGTAGCGGGCCGGTCATCACGTCGCCTGACTTGCTGACGAAAGCCCCGCTGCCCACTCCAGCCAGCGCCGTGTCCACATACGCCTTGTTTACCGCATCGCCGGCTTGTACGGGAGCAGGAACGCCTGGCGCGGCGGAGAATTGTTTTACTCCGGTGATCGTTTCACTCCCGGATTTATGTACGACCGCCGCGTCGCTGGCTTTGCTGGATACGGAGCTGTCGACATATTGCTTCGACGCCAGCGATGTGGCCGCGCCGCCGGAGCCCAATGTCGTCCGGACCCCGGCCAGCGTTGCGGGAGAGCTGGTGGGTACGACCCAAAATTCAGTCTTTACAGTTCCGTCGCTCAGTTGATAAACCACGGTGTAGACAGTGTTGGACGGTGTCGCGCCAGCGTTCGGAACCAGCGCCACCGACAACGCCCCACCACCTCCCAAGATCACACTCTTGGTTCCACCGGCGATACCGCTCCCCGCCGCGGTGGTAAACGCTGGCCAGGAAATCAACAGGGTCCCGGCTGCGGGAGTACCGTCCGCGCGGAAGACGGTGTCGCTCACCGTGGTGGTGGGAGGAGTTTGGGCGTGCAGGGCCACGCACATAGCAGCCAGCGACAGCAGCCCGGAGATTTTTTTCCAGCGCGAGTTATGTGCTTGTACTGTGAGTGCTCGGTTTTGCATCGCAGGTTTCTCTCCCACAAGTTTCATGTCGATCGTCCTTGGCATTTTTGTGCAAAAGTCCCTCTCGGCCCCGGATGAGGCCGGGAACGATGGGACCTAATGGATTGTCGCTCTTGAGTGTTAAAGATGCTCGTACCAACTGGGCAGTTGGCGATTAAACTCGCAACGCAAGACTCGCTATACTTCGACCTGTTGCAAAAATCTTTCCACGCTCTCCACGTAAACTTCAGCAAAGTCGGCGACCGGGCGCTTGCTTTCAATCAGCTGCACCGCCGCTTTCAGTTTCCATCCGAGGGAACACAGCACCGCCAGCGTCATCATGGGCGCCCGGTGTACTCCGGCCGCGCAATGAATGAATACCTTGCTGCTTTCCAGCTCGAGCGCTTCCTGAACAAATTCAACCCCACGCTGAAAAACTTCCGCTGGCTTAGGCTGGAAGTCGTCGTCCACCGGGTTCCAAAAGACCCTTACATCGTGTGGCTCGGCCAAAGGAGTGTCGTCAAATTCAGACTGCATGTCGACGACATGGGTGACCCCGGCGCGGACCACTTCCGCCATGTTGTCGGCGTTCCAGATCCCGCCACCAACCGCAATGCGGTCGGTCACCCAGGTCATATCCATTCGGAGTCCAGCCACGTTCCTAGCCGCGAAGCGCGACCGTATTTTTATTCTACGGTATCGTCTGCGAATGGCTTAGCTCTCGGCGGAATCTTTCGTAACTGCGCGCTCCGTATTCGGAACCTCGGGCAGTCCGAGCGCCTGCAACAAATTCGGCACCAGCTCATCCCGCGGATGGTCCTGGCCCGGAACATCGGCCGGAAACAGCCCCACGGCTTCGAACAAATATTTCAAGGCTGCGTATTGCCCATTGTTGACCGCGTCAATAGTGGATTCCACCATGTGGAGAGCTTCCTGCCCCACGCGGTTCCGGATCTGTTGCCGCAAGGCCGCAAGGTCGATGTCCGCATGGGGGGCGCTCCGCTCCGTGCGAAAGGCAAGCGCATTTCTTGCTGGCCGGGGTTTTTTCATGGGAAATTTGCCTGCAAAAAGCTAAAGGGCGCAACCTGTACGGTGCGCCCTCGCGGAAAAGTTATTAATTTAACTTTCTATATTCATTATAGCACATCTCACCAGGAAATTGGGACATGACTCCAAACTTTTTATTTTGCTTCTCCTGAATCACTTGCGAAGATTCTGCCCTTTTCTCCCTCTTGACAAGATTTTTCTGCTCTTGGTTCTGTTTTGGGAAGTCGTTGCAGATGGCCTCCTTCCAGAAAAAAATTGCTGAGCTTATCGAGTGCTTCCGCAAAGCGGCGCCCTACGGTCCTGCGCCAGCATTGCAGGATCACTGAGGCTTCGTCGTGAGTATGGTTTTGCATGATGATCGTAGCAATCAGCTTCTGTTCGAATTCATCCAGCCGTTCCAGGCTGCGCTCGACATCATGCACAAAAATTACAGCATCCTCGAATGTCCCGACCCGATGGCGGGCCACTCTCGTGCGGAAGATTTCCCGGCCCAGCAGGGATGGTAACCTCCCTACCTCAACCGACATGCGCGTGTACTTCTTCAACAAGCTGACCGTCTTTTGGCGATAGAGCCAAAGGTCCGGATCGTATGGGCCGGAATCCAGGACCGCGTCCAGAGACTCCGGAGACCACCGACCTGCCGGCTGAAGCTCCACGAAAAGCCCGTTAGCGGCGCTCACGCCAGGCCTCCTCTCAGAAACAAGGGAGACCCGGTTGTATGGCTATTGATGTCACGAACCGGCAGACGGGGAGGACGTTTCGATTTGTGTACAACCATCGTTTCGGACAGAGACAAGGCCGCGGTACAGGATGAACAATAAGCGTTTTGTATTCCCCGCACCCGCAGCCAGAGTCCACCACAGCGTTCACAATATTTGAGCTCCAATTGCAATACTCCTGCTTCCTCCAGTTCCATGATTTCCTCCACGGCAATAAATTTGTTTCCAAGGCCCACTTTCAAAACCATTGCAATCACTCTCCGGCGCGACAAAGTAAAAAAGCCCTGTGCCGAATAATCTCGGCTCAGGGCTCGTTTCTCTTACGATGACCTGGGGATGAGTATGAAGTTAGGCGCTATGACTTTGGCGGTGAAGATCCAAAATCGGCGGAGCGCATGGGTCTAGAGGTTGGCTGGTTCACGCTGGCGAAAGTAGCCCTCCTCGTATCCGGACTTCAGCACCCGTCCATTCTGGACCACTACGCTTACCCGGCCAGTGAAATGTAGCAAACGCAACAATTTTTCCATGGCTGGGGAGAGCACTTCCGCGGAGCGCACCTTGCGGCGGAACTCCACGAAACTGACTTCCTCGCTTGCCTTCGGTAAATCCAACATAGGAATCGACTCGCAAAATGAATTGCCCTGGCGGAGGAGAGTGAATTGCGGGCCAATCCTATGACGCGCAGATTTTCAGGTCAAGGGAACAATTGCTGTAAGTTAATCGCATCTAAATATGTATAGCTTTGGGATATATCTGGCACTATAGTGGGCCCATGCGGTTTAGCGCGCTCCAGGACAACCTGCGCCGGATTCTCTGGGCGCGCATTGCCAAGGGGGAACTCACCGGCCTGCAACTGGCGGAGCAGACCGGGTTCAGGCAAGCCCACATCTCAAATTTTCTCAACCGCAAAAGGGGATTGAGCGTCGAAGGCATGGACAAAGTCCTCAAGGTGGGACGTCTTTCGGTGTTCGACTTATTGGACCCGCAGGAAGTGAACCGCCGCTCCGGCATCGTGCTCGCGGACGATGCCCAGTTTGAAGATGTATGTCTGGTTGACGTCGCGAACGCGGCCCGTCCGATCATCACCAGCATGTACGTGATCGGTATTCACAAGTTTAAGAAGGCCTTTCTGAACAAACTGCGGCCGGATCCGGAAGGGGACCGCGCGGGGTGGGGACGCTTCCTGGTCATCAAGGCGGACGGTCGCGAGGGGATGGGTATGTTTCCCCGCCTGCTACCCGGCGCGTCCGTGCTGCTCGATCGTCACTACAACTCGCTCCGGCCCTACCGCAAGCATGATTCCAATATGTATGCCGTATATAAAAACGGGGCCTGCACCTTGAAATACGTTGAGCTGGCGGGATCGAACCTGATACTCCGGCCCCACAACCACCTGTACCCGGTGGAAGTGATGCCCCTTCACAACGGAAAAAGGGCCAGCGAACACATCATTGGCAGGGTTTGCCACGTAGGCATTGAGGCTTGAGGAAAACTAGTCGGCTTTCTTGCCGGTGCGCTCGTCCTTCGCGATCACGCCGTCCTTGATGTAAATCACGCGGTGCGCATACTCCGCGATATCGTGCTCGTGTGTGACCAGCACAATCGTATTGCCCTGTGCCCGAAGGCGGTCGAACAAAGCCATAATTTCATTTCCCGTCTGCGAATCCAGGTTCCCGGTCGGTTCGTCGGCCAGAATGATGGATGGACGATTGACCAGGGCGCGGGCAATCGCAACCCGTTGCCGCTGTCCGCCGGAGAGTTCATTCGGCTTGTGCATCATCCGCGCTTCCATGCCCACAGAAGACAGAGCTTCTTTCGCCCGCTCGGCCCTTTCATGGCTCGGGACGCCGGCATAAATCAGCGGCAACTCCACGTTGTGGAGCGCGGTCGCCCGAGCCAGCAAATTAAACGTCTGGAAGACAAACCCAATTTCTTTATTGCGAATCCGCGCCAGTTCATCGTCATCCAGTTCACTGACCAATTGATGGTTCAGCCAATATTGTCCCTGGCTGGGAGAATCCAGGCATCCGATCAAGTTCATGAGCGTCGACTTGCCGGACCCAGATGGCCCCATGATGGCCACGTATTCGTTTCGGCTGATCTGCAAATTGATTCCTTGCAGCGCGTGCACCTGCTGCTCCGACCCCATATCATAGGTCTTCCAGAGGTCTTTAGTGGCAATCATGTACGAGTCTGGAGGGGCCGACACCACGGGTTGCGCAATATTGATCACTTCTGCTGTCGCCATTTTATTCTCCTGGTCTGGGGCCACGCGCCACGCTCTCTGGGCTTATCACGTTGTTTGGACGGTCAATCCCGGCAAAGGTTACGAGGTCTCCACCTTCGGCGCGGCGTTGTCCACCTTCACGCTGGTTCCAGGCTTGATCGTCCGCAAGACCTTATAACTCCCCGTGACGATTTCGTCGCCTTCCTTTAATCCTTTGAGTACCTCGATGTCTGTGGTACCCGCTACTCCAGTTGCCACCGGCTCGAACTCCACTTTCTTGTTCCGAAGCACGAACACACCCTGGATCTCATCCTTGCTGTTTGTATTCTTCGATGCGTCATCTGCCGGAGGCGCGGCCTGCACCGATTCGGCGCTCTTTCCCGCCGGTTTTAGTTCGTCTTCGCGGCGCACAACCAGTGCCTGAATCGGGACCGATAGGACGTTGGCCCTGGAAGCGGTCGTGATTTTCGCGGTGGCCGAAAGACCCGGACGCAGGTTGGTGGGGGGGTCCGCCAGCGTCACCACCACCTTGAAATCCTTGGCTTCCTGGCTGGCGCTGGTCTGCTGTGACGTCGAAACCCCGGTCGAACGCACAATCGCGTTGTCCCCTATTTCCGTGACCACTGCCTTAAAAACTTTCTTGGGAATCGCATCGATCGTCACTTCCGCCGGCTGGCCTAGCTTTACGTTGACAATGTCGGTTTCATCCACCCGCACTTCCGCGGTTATCACCGCCATATCCGCCAGCGTCATCAGCGTGCTCCCCGGCGAATTTTGAATTCCGATCACTACCGTTTCACCCTCGCGCACCGGCAAGTTTGTGATGGTCCCGTCAAACGGGGCCTGATAAGTGGTCTTTTGCAGGACGTCCGCAGCACGGGTCAAGTTGGCGCGAATCTGCGAGATGTGCATGTCCGCGGAATCTTTCTGGGCCCGGGCTTGCGCGACTCGGGCTTGCGCCTGCGCCAGGCCAGCATCGGCGGTTTGCCAGGATGCGTTGCTCGCGTCGTATTCCGATTTCGCAATCAATGCGGCTTTATAGAGACCCTGCGCGCGCTCCCAGTCAAGTTTCGCGCGTTCATAGTCAGACTTGGCGCGATTCAAGTCCGCGAGCGAGGTCCTCAGCCCGGCGTCCGCGGCCACTGCGTCGGTGGACGCCGCATCCAGTGAAGCCCGGGTGGCGTGGACGTCGGCCGAGGACTGCACATTCTCCAACTGGGCCAGCATCTGCCCTTTCCTGACCTGGTCTCCCTCTTTCACATACAGCTTGATGATCTTGCCGAATGCATTGGCCCCGATGTTGACATAAGTTTTCGGTTTCACCTCGCCAGAAGCGCTTACCATGGAGGCTAAATCCTTCATCTGGGCCTTAGCGGTTTGGACTGTGACCAGGTTCTTTTTGCTTTGATAGACCGTAGCGCCGATAATGGTTACGACTACAACCATCGCTCCGGCGCCGATCGCGATTTTCTTCCAGGTGCTCATAGTTCCTCGAACTCAGCAAGGTAAGAATTCAAATTTTGGATATGGCACGAACCAGATGTCGAACCCGCCAGCCGGCATTATGTTAAGTGGTACGTTCTGGAGCGGGAAAAGTTCCCTCGAGCATTCGGACAAACATCACTCGGCCAGGGAGCAAACCGACGTGATTGCCGGAACGATTATAGCCTGTGCGGGCACGGTTCCGCTGAGGGCTTTTGTATGTACTCTTATGTAAACCGTTGAAAGAACTGCTCCTCCTGCGAATTTATTTATCAAATGCCAGCCAACCTTCTGCCTTGCTTTGGCATTCGTACGACGGTAGAATAAGTCAGCGATTGCGTGTCTTAAGGAGTACCTTTCCTATGGTGCTTTCAGGTTCCCGTCCCTTCCTTATCCTGTTGACTTCATTAGGCCTGGTAGCTGGCCTCGCCGCGCAGGCCGGCAAACAGCAGAGTCCCGATCCAGGTACGACCGCGTCTACTCAGGCAGATAAGGATGTGGACCCGCTGAAGCGCCCGCCCAATGACAAGCAACGCCTCGAGCATGCCAAGGCACTACACAAGGAACTCAGCAACGACCAGAACACCTGGCCCAATCAGGACGTGGCCTACCTGCTCAGCTACCGGGAAAGAGGCGTCTTCCAGCCACTCCCCCACGACGGAAGCCAACATAAGTTCATTGAGGCATTCTGGCAGCGTCGCGATCCTACTCCGGACACCGAAGAGAACGAGTTCAAGGAAGAGCACTACCGCAGAATGGCGTATGCCAATGACCACTTTGCCGCGGGGATCCCAGGGTGGAAAACCGATCGTGGGCGCATGTATATCATGTACGGCCCGGCTGACGAGATTGAATCGCACCCTTCCGGCGGGACCTACGAGCGTCCGATTGAGGAGGGCGGCGGCAGCACTTCCACCTTTCCGTTTGAAGATTGGCGTTACCGCTACATCGAAGGAATCGGCCAGGAAGTCATCATAGAATTTGTAGACACCTGCATGTGCGGCGACTATCACATGACCATTGATCGCGGCGAGAAAGACGCCCTTCTACATGTGCCAGGCGCCGGTCTGACTCATTACGAGCAAATGGGCCTCACCAACAAGGCGGCGCGCTTCAATAACGCCGGGGTGGAGACCCTGGGTGTCAACCCCGGCACCAGCGACCTTCAAACCAAACAGTTTGACCGGCTGGAACAGTTCGCCAAGTTGAACCGCCCTCCTCAGGTCAAGTTTAAGGACCTGGAAGAGGTCGTCCGCAGCAAAATCATCGCGAACATGATGCCATTCGACGTGCGCGCTGATTTTGTCCGGGTCACCAGCGATACCATCCTGGTGCCGGTCACAGTCCAGGTGAAGAACCGCGATATCACCTTTGTAAACAAAGACGGCGTAGAACGCGGAGTGCTTAACATTTTCGGACGAGTCACGAATTTGACCGGGAGAATCATCCAGACTTTCGAGGACACGGTCCAAAATGACGTTCCCGCCGAACTTTTACCTAAAGTGGCCGAGAATGCCTCGATTTATTGGAAGGCGTTGCCTTTGCGGCCCGGTCTCTATCGGCTGGATATCGTTGTCAAAGATGTCAACGGCGATCGGGTGGGGACGTGGGACAAAGGCATCACGGTGCCCAGCTTTGACGATGACCACTTGGCTGCATCTACGCTGATCCTTGCCGACCAGATGGAACCGGTTCCCGCCAAGACCATTGGCACCGGAAACTTCGTCATCGGGGCCATGAAAGTCCGTCCGCGGGTGGCCCCCTCGGACGGCAAGCCGGCGGTATTCAAGCGCGGGCAAAAGGTCAATTTCTGGATGCAGGTGTATAACCTGGGCGTGGATGATAAAACCCACAAACCCTCGGCTACGGTCGAGTACGACATTACCAACACCGCAACCAAGAAAGAGATCGTTCACACGGTGGAATCCACCGATAAAATGGGCAACCTCGGCGACCAAATGACCCTGCAAAAGACCCTTGCGTCGGCCGCGCTTGACCCAGGGGTGTATCGTATCCAGATCAAGGTGAATGACAACATCTCCAAGCAGACGGTGGTCACTCCGGCGGAATTTGCTGTAGAGTAGTCCGAACGCTTGGTCTCCCATGAGGTCGTGGTCATGCTCCGAAAGCTCGGATGCCTGCTATTTGCGGTCGGGCTTGTGCTTCCCGCCGTCGCGGCCAACAAGGCCGCGACCATCTCAGGATACGTGCGAACCCCGGCTGGCGCTCCACAGATGGGCGCCATGGTGGAGGTAGTCGGTTCGGCGCTTCACTCCCTCCGTGTATTTACCGATGAGAGGGGTTTTTACTCCGCCGCCGGGCTTCTGCCCGGCGTTTATAGTATCCGCGTCTCTGCGCCTACTTTTTTGAGCCAGTGGAAGGAACGGGTCGGCCTGAAAGCCGGCGGAAACGTAACTGTAAACCTGACCCTGACCACCTTGTTCGACGCTCTCCAGTTAGCCGCTCCCACCTCGGCTGGCGGCGACGAAGACGACTGGAAGTGGGTCCTCCGCTCGGCCGCCAACCGTCCCATCCTGCGTCTGCGCGACGATGGTACGCCAGTGGTAGCTTCGAACGAGACCAAGAACCATGAGCTCAAAGGTACGGTCGCATTCATGGCGGGCGCACCCTCCGCCGGCTACGGTAGCGCCTCGGATATGAGCACCGATTTCAAGGTTGAGCGTTCCGTTTTCTCAACCGGCATAGTCGGTCTCCAGGGGAACGTGGGATACAACGGTGCTTCCAGCGCTCTGCGTGCGTCCTACGCGCACCAAATGCCGGATGGTTCCGGGCCCGAGATGTCTTTCACCGCCCGCCGGCTGCCGGCGCCGGATTTCGCCGGCAATACTGCCCTGCAAGCCCTTTCTCTGACCACATCCGACAAGATCGTCCTCGGGGATGTTCTGGAGCTTAAATTCGGCAGCGAACTGCAAACCATCCAGTTCATGGGCCGCTTGAATGTATTCCTGCCGTTCGGTTCGGTAGGTCTACACCTCTCTCCCAATACCATTGTCGAATATAGCTACACAACCTCTTTACCCAATACCCGGATGGAGAAGGGGTTTGACACCGCTCCTGCCGATTTAAGCGAGTCAGGTCCGCGGGTCAGTCTGGCGGGATATGCATCCTCTCTGGAGCGCGACCGCCACCAGGAAGTTTCCGTCTCCCGGCGCATTGGAAAGAACAGTATCCAGTTGGCAGCCTATACCGACCGCATCACGGACCCTGCGCTGGCCGGGGTTGGTTCTGTCTCCACGGATGGTGGGTACGTCCTGCCGGACTTCTATTCTGAGAGTTTTACTTACCAAGGAAGAGACCTCGACAGCAACGGCATGCGCATCGTCATGCAGCGGAAGGTGAACTCCAGCTTTACCGCGACCATGGACTATGAATTTGGCGGGGTCCTCGCCCTGAATGGGGAAAACGGTACTCTCCAAGACGCGGCCTCGCGCATGGTGGTGCGCAACCGCCACAGCTTGGCAGCCAAGGCCAGCGGCACGGTCCCGGTGAGTAAGACCAAGTGGATCGCCTCTTATCGCTGGACAGACGGTCCAGCCCTTACTCCAGTGGATATGTTCAATTCGTCCCCCGGTCAAACCGATCCCTTCCTGAGCATTTTCGTCCGCCAACCTATCCCGCGGACCAGCTTTCTACCTGTGCGAATGGATGCGGTCCTCGACCTCCGCAACCTGTTGGCCCAAGGATATGTTCCAGTCGTAGGCCAGGACGGACAAACCGTGTATCTGGTTCAGTCGGCCCGGGTGGTCCGCGGCGGTCTGGCCTTCACCTTCTAGGTCAAACAGGATTCCTACATTGTCATTTTGAGACCCAGCGCTTTGGCGACCGGCCTTCGACCTTTGCGCGACGCCAGGCCTCCGGTTCCGACCCGCCTCTAGGCAGTGCACCGCTCCCGGTGCATATCACCGGAACCATGCGCTGGCTGTGACAACTGACCCGCTGCCTCCTGTGAAAAAAATGTACTTTTCCCTATACAGAACTTCTCCCTTGGTGCAATAATGGCGGCCCATTGAGTTGTCCCAGCTTGCAAAACCATTAGAAAGAATGGAACTGCGACATGCTAATTGACAAACTGTCCGCAGGTGTACTGAGGGTCCTTACTCCACTCGGTCCGCGGTATATAAGGCCAACTTTTTCCCAGCGTCTTTTGTTGATTTGGATTTTTCGCCACTTCGAGATGCTGCCGCTGCAAGTGCTCAGTCATTGGCAACAATCCCTCATCGACACGCTCTGCATTCAACCACAATTCGTGGCCGTGCATCCCGTGAGTGAGATTGAATCTCTTCCCGTGATCGGTACAGTCGAGCGCCGTCCTGTAGTGGAGATAGAATCGTTGCCGCCGCGCCGGCCCAATGCGCGAGTCACCGCAGTGGCGCACGTGACCAACAGCGTGCAACCGCGTTACTAAGAAATGGGTAGAAGGAATTCGGATTCCGTCGCCAAAGCTCCGCCCAAAAATTCGCTAAAAACTTTGTGTTACACTCGTCACCAGAGCCGCAAGTTCGCTATGCGGATTTGGTTCCCGGCCGTGCCGCCATCCTGGCCCACCTCAGCCGAAGTCCTCGAAGGGCGCGTAGCTCAATTGGCAGAGCAACTGACTCTTAATCAGTAGGTTG
>CAZETZ010000089.1:0-13215 GCA_964514735.1 uncultured Acidobacteriaceae bacterium
CGGGAATCTGCTTAAATTAGTGATAGCCGCCGGAGCCTCTCGCTCGTGATCGATATTCACAGCCACATCCTTGCCGAAGTAGACGACGGCGCCAAGTCCTGGGAGATTTCCCAGGAGATGTGCCGCATGGCGGCGGCGGACGGCATTGAGCATATGGTGGCAACGCCTCATGCCAATGATCGTTATAAGTACGACCGCGATTTTCTGCAAAAGCAGCTTAATGAACTGCGCGCTCTCGCCGGAGGCAAGCCGCGCCTCAGCTTGGGGTGCGACTTCCACCTTTCTTTCGAAAACGTGCAGGATGTCCTGGTCCGCCCCGAGTGGTACTGCATCGAAGGCGGCCGCTATTTGCTGGTCGAGTTGAGTAACTACAGCATTCCGGCGCAGATCGAAGAATACTTTACCAAGTTAGGGGACCGGGAAATTCGCCCCATCATTACCCATCCCGAGCGCAATCCGATTTTGCAGCAAAATCCGCAACGGGTGCTGAAGTGGGTCGAACTGGGATGCGCGGTCCAGGTTACGGCCTCTGCCATCACCGGCTTTTGGGGAGAACGGGCATGGCGCATTGCCAGTTGGCTGCTGGAGCGGGATGCAGTACACTTTCTGGCCACCGACGCGCATGACACCAAGCACCGCGTGCCCGTGCTTTCGGCCGCGCGCAAAGAAGTTGCTGAAATCTGCGGCGCCGAAGTTGCAAAAGCCTTGGTGGATGACAATCCTCGCGCTGTGATTTCCGGTAAGTCCCTGCCTTATTTCCCCGATCCAGTGATCAGAAAATAAATTCCCGGTTCCCGGTCCCCGGTTATTTCTTGGGGTCGGCGGGATCGGGTGCATGCGGGGCGGGCGGGGTGGATGTCATGGCGCTTTCCGGATTTAGCAAATGGTCGTTGTCCGGGCCCAGTCCAAGCTTGATGAGGGCGCGCGAGTCCGGAACTACTTTACTCTGCCAGCCGTTGTCCGACTGATATTTCTGCAAAGCCATCTGTGTGGTGGCATCCCATTTCCCGGTGGGTTTTACCAGATAGTGCTCGCGCACCAGGGCATCTTGAATGGTCTTGACGCGCTGCGCGTCCATTTTCTGCTGGCCACGCGGGCGGCGCCTGTGGTGCGCTCTGCGGGAAACACTCTTTTTGGTGGCGGAGCCAGTGATTGGTGCGGGCGACTGAGCCGCGCACAGACTCGCCGCAGCCAGCAGAGCGGCCCCTGCGAGCCCGAGCACCTCGATCCGGAAGCGATTCACGCGCATGGTGAAGGCCAACAAAAAGCTGGCACTGAAAATGATCTCCGATCGAGGTTTTCAGTGCCAGCCTAATTTTGCTTAAACAGGTTACGGAAGGGTTCCGGCCAAAAAGATGGTGCCACTACCCTGGCGGGCACCGCCCCGCTGGCGGACCAGGAAAACGACATCCTGGCCGCTCTTGAGTACCGCCTGAACGTGGTTGAACTCTTCCACCGAGTTCACAGCCTGGCGGTTGACTTCGAGAATTACATCGCCCTTGGCCACGCCTATATCGTCGGCAAAGGAACTGGATTTCACATCCTGAACAATCACGCCTTTGTTGGCGGGGATCTCCAGCCGGTCGGCAATATCGGAAGTTACGTTTTGCACGGTAATGCCAAGCTTGGTTTCCTTGGGGGCCGAATCTTCTTCGCTGTCATCCTCGTTGCCCAGGCTGGCGGCAAAAAGTTTGGCGCGGTCCGCCACGGTGACCGACGTTTCCTGCTTGTTGTTGTTGCGGACAAAGGCGAGCGTGACTTTGGCCCCAGGTTTGCGGCTGGCAATATCGGCGACCAGTTCATCCCCATTTTTCACCGGCCTGCCGTCGACGGCGGTGATGGTGTCGCCTACCCTGAGCCCGGCTTGGTCAGCTGGGCTGCCCGCCACCACGTTAGAAACCGTCACCCCTCCGCCGTTGACGCCGTAAACCCGCGCGATCGCGGGGTTTTCCTGCGCGGCAAACATGATGCCGATCGAGCCACGCGCCACCCGGTGGTCCGGGTTAAACACGATGGCGTTGTAAACGTCCCGTATGGTGGTTGACGGCAAGGCAAACCCGACCCCGGCGTAGGCATTGGTATCGGTCAGAATGGCAGTATTGATTCCGATTACTTCTCCCGCCATATTCACCAGCGGCCCGCCGGAATTTCCGGGGTTGATGGCGGCATCGGTCTGAATGAAGGTTTGGAACTGGCGCCCGGGCACAATGTTTCGGCCCTTGGCGGAAACGATGCCTGCGGTTACAGTGGCCTGCAACCCGAATGGGCTGCCGATTGCCAGTACCCAATCCCCCACTTGCATGCTGTCCGAATTGCCGAGCTTGGCTACGGGCAATGGGCTGCCGGATTCAATCTTAATCACCGCCAGGTCCGTTTCCTGGTCCATGCCAATCACCTTGGCGTCATGCAGCACGCTCGGGGGATCATCTTGCAATCGGACCCGAATACGGTCCGCCTTCTCGACCACATGCCGATTGGTGACGATGTAACCTTTCGGATCGACGATCACGCCCGACCCGAGCGACCGCTGGTGAATATCGCCGGTGTCCCCGCCGCCCTGTCCCCCGAAAAAGCGATCAAAGAAGTCATCGAAGGGGCTCTGGTCCGGATCCGCCTGCTGCTGTCCCCGCCGGCGGTGCGGGGACTTGATCGTGGACTCGGTATTGATGTTTACCACGCTTGGTTCCAGCTTGCTGGCAATCTGGGAGAACTGACTGGAGAGTTGCTGAGGAGATGGGATGGTGAGCGGTGTGGCGTCAACTTTCTTTGACTCCTGGCCTTTCACCACCGATGAAACGACTGTTCCAATCAGAATTCCTACGGCCAAGGTGGCGAGAATTGTAAGAGTAGATGTCAGACGGTTGGCCCGAAACCGCATCCACATAGCGCTCACGCGCGAATCCATAAGATGACTTCCTCCATGTCCGATTATGAATCTTAAATTATAGGCTAAAGACGGGCGGTACGCTCCACATCCATAAGTACTGTTTTGTTAGACGCATAAAGCGGTAAGAGTGTTGCGGGCTGCAAAATATTGGGTAGTGGTGCAATTGATTAAGAATCTAAGAATCGGGTCGTATCAGGGCATGGCCTTCGGCCGTGCCGCTTGACGAGGGAAACTTTGTTCCGCGCCGATAGAGCGCAACTATCAAGAGAGTCAAGGCCATGGGTAGTTGCGTCTGATCGGCGAGTCGGTCGAAGCAGGAAAAATGGCAGGGCTAAAGAGACTGTGTCGCAACCATTCTTTCGCCCCTGCGGGGCTATGAGGACCAATAAAATATGGCGCCAGACTAGGACGAATGGAAAATCCGCGAAGCGTAGAAAACTACTAGAAGCCGGGAAGTGGGGTTAAACCTTTTGCTTCCAGGCACTCATAGGCGCGTCCCGCTTTGACATTCTTGAATTCCTCGGTCCTGCCGCTGGGCCATTCCACAACCATGCGGTCCACGGTATCGCTTTTTCCTAATCCGAAGGTTAACGGAAGCTCGGATTGGGACAAGTAGCTGGAGCCGGCTTTCACCATGCGGGACTGGGCCATGCCCCCAGAGAAAATACGCACGATTGCCCCAATCGCATCCCGATTTGATTTTGTGCCTTGCAGCCGGACACGCAAACTGCGATTGCCGGAGAGTTGGTCATTGCGGTAGAGGAATGCGGGACCGTTGTTGGTGGTGATCAGCAGGTCCTGGTCACCGTCGCGATCGAAATCACCGTAGGCCAGGCCGCGTCCGACTTTGGGGCTTTCAAATCCACCCCCGGCGGCAGACGCAACCTCGGCAAACTTTCCCTGGCCATCATTCAAGAACAACTGCGGCGGCTGCGCATAACCGACATTTCCGCGAATGTTGCGCACGGTTTCGTCGATGTGCCCGTTGGCCACCGCCAGGTCGAGGAAGCCATCCAGATCCGCATCGAAGAATGCGCAACCGAAGCCGAGTTTGTCTTTGGAGGCAAGACCGACGCCATTCTGCGGGGCCACATCGGAATAGCCCTCCTTGCCCGAAGAGCGATAAAACCCGATCATTTCGTTGTCAAAGTTCGTGATGGCAATCCCGGGCGTCCCGCTATTTTCAAAATCGCCGATGTCCACACCCATGCCCGCGCGGGGCCTGCCTTCGGTGCTGTAAGCCAAACCGGCCTCGACCGCGACATCCTTGAACTTGCCGTTGTGCTGATTACGGTAAAGCTTGTTGGGTTGAGTGTCATTCGCGACCAGCAAATCGGGCCAGCCGTCGTGATCGGAATCGAACATGGCCACGCCCAGGGACTTGGAGCTGCTATCGAAAATCCCGCTGCTGGCGGTGACATCTTCAAAGGCGCCGTTGCCGCGGTTGTGGAACAGCCAACAAGTATCTCCGCGGTAGGCTTCAGGGGTGCAGTATGACTTGTGCTTCCCATCGAGGCTGCAAAACACGTCGTGCTCCGCCGACCACTTTACGTAGTTGCAGACAAACAGATCGAGCAGCCCATCGCGGTCGTAATCAAACCAAATCGCAGATGTACTGAATCCCTCATGGACCGCAAGCCCGCTGGCTTTGGTCACGTCGACAAAGGTCCCTTTCCCGGTGTTTCTGAACAGGTGGCTCTGGCCGACACAAGTGATGAAGATGTCAGGGAAGCCGTCGTTGTTGTAATCGCCGACGGTCACCCCCATGCCGTACATCTCGACGTCGAGGCCCGCTTTGCGGGTGACATCGGTGAAAGTCCCGTTGCGGTTGTTGCGGTAAAGCCGCAGAGTGCTTCGTGCGCGTTTGTGCCCAGGCCAGTCGGCGCCATTGATCAGCAGGATGTCCTGCCAGCCATCGCTGTCATAATCAAGAAATGCGCAACCCGAGCCCAAAGTCTCAGGTAGATATTTGCCCCCAAAGGCGCCGCTGTTGTGCTGGAACAGGAGTCCCGATTGGGCGGTGACATCGACGAGGCGGAAACCGGGGTTGGCCGGGGCCGGCAGCGCGTCGAGCAGTCCGAAGGGAGCGGCCGAAACAAGACCCCCGGCGCCGAGCAGGAAAGAACGACGGTTCACGGAAGCGATACCAACCCATTGCGGAGGGCATAAACCACCAGCTCGGCAGTCTTGTGGATGCCGAGCGCGTCCATAATGTTGGCACGATGCGCGGCAACGGTATTCACGCTCAAACCTAATTCCGTCGCGATTTCCTTATTGGACTTTCCATCTACGATGAAGCGCAGGACTTCCAACTCCCGCGCGGTAAGCCCATAGTCGCGTTCACCCTTGAGTCCGGACTGCAGGTCCAATTTATGGTCCAGCACGATATCTCCAGCGGCCACTCGCCGGATTGCCGCGCCCAAATCCAAATCCATCGCGTTTTTCAGAATATAGCCGCGGGCCCCGGCCTCGATGGCCTGCTTCACCAGGGTCTCTTCTTCGTGCATGCTGAGCATCAGAACCAGTGTCTGCGGCTGGCTCTTCAGAATTTTGCGGGTCGCATCGAGGCCATTCATCCCGGGGAGGGCGCAATCCATCAACACCACTTTGGGACGCAGCGTCTGTGCGAGGCTCAGGGCCTCCTCGCCATTGCTGGCTTCGCCCGCCACTTCAATGTCCCCTTCATCCTCTAGTATGCGGCGAAAACCTCGCCGCACCAGAGCGTGGTCATCCACCAGTAAGACCGAAATTTTATCCGGCATGAGGTTCCTTTGTTCCGTTCGGGACACAGAGGCGCACCAGAGTGCCGCCTTCTGTGGGGCGGGAAAAGACGATTGTCCCACCTAAAATCTCTGCGCGCTCGCGCATGGCCACCAGTCCGATCCCCTGACGGCTTTGCCCGGGAACAAATCCCTTTCCGTGGTCCTCAATCTCCAGTTCCAGGGTCTGGGGTTGAAAACATAATCGCACCCAGGCTTGTTTTGCCCCGGAATGGCGCGTCACATTATTCAAGGCTTCCTGGGCAACGCGATAAACATGCACCGCAATGGTCCCATCAACGGCAAACGGCGAGCCGGACTTCTCGTAGGATATGCGAATTCCCGCCTGCTTTTCTACCGTTGGAAGGTACCAGTCTAGCGTGCTTTCCAGGCCCAATTCGTCCAGCATCACCGGATGCAAGGCCTGGGAAAGGCTGCGGACCTTATCCAAAGTGTTCTGGGTCACCTCGCGAACTTCGTGCAACTCCGTCATGAGCGGAGAGGCTTGGGGAAGGTGTTTTTCCGCGCGTTGGAGCATGGACCCCATCGCGGTCAGAATCTGGCCGAATTCATCGTGTAGTTCGCGGGAGATATAGCGCAACGTGGACTCCTGGGTGGAAATCAATTTTTGCGCGAGATCGCTGCGCTGCTCGGAAAGCATCGCCAATCGCGCAAACAACTGGCGGTTGGAGACGATGAGGTAGAGGCTGGTGACGGCGATTGCAATCAAGGTTGCGGTAAGAAATAGATAAACCTGGCGCTGCACGCGATCGTAAATCTGACCGATGCTCTGCGCCGCCTGTTCTTCACTGGCATTGTTCTGTACCAGCAAGCGGGCGACTGCGGTGCTCAGACTGGCCTGCCTTGCCTGGAGGGAAAGCCGAATCTGCTCTCGGGCTTCCTGCTCCTTACCGCTCTGCGCCAGGGCGAAGTTCCGGTCCACCGCGTCCCAGAATTGGACCATCGAATTTCCCAGAAATTGACGTTGCTCGGGGGTCCGTCCGGCGGGCGCGACCTGCTCCTCCAGGCGCAGAGCGTCATTCAGGTCCTCGCGGATGCGTTGGAACTGGGCGGTCCATGCGGTCAGCGGGTAGGGTTCTCCACTGTCCAGCATGTCGCGCATGGCCAGGGCGAGAAGGTTCAAATCATTCTGGATGCGCAGCAGTTGCAGCGAATCCTTGCGATTGCGCGCCACCAGATTGTTCTGCATCTCGCGCAGCCCGGAAATTTGCCCCGTGATGTACCAGGAGTAGGCCACCACGGCCCCCAAGGTAATGACCAGCCCAAGAAACAACCCGAGGGTCGGTGAACGTTGAGGAGCAAGCCTGCGCAGCACCATCCGAGGATACAACGACGCCACATTTGGTTCCAGGATTTGCGATTTGCTTAAGCAAACTTATGCGCTTGAATGGGCCGGGGAAAGGGTGTAAATGTTAAACATCCGCCAACAGACTCCCCTCGCTTGGGGGATTCGCAAACTGGAGCTGGAGGTTTTCATGCTCTCCAAATGCGTAAACCCTACGTGCAGCGCTGTCTTTCGCTACCTTCACGAGGGGAAAGTATTCCGCCTGGAACGCGATCTCGGCGATGACTCCGACAGTCATGCCCGTCATTTTGAATATTTTTGGTTGTGCTCTTCGTGCGCAGGCTATCTGAAGGTGGTGTACGAGCGGGATGGCGTCAAGGTCCGGCCCTCTCATGCGCAATTGGGGACCGGTTCGACGCCGGTGAGTCCGATCCAGCGCAGGCGGATCGCATAGTTACTTCTTCCCGGATGTATCTCCCGGATCTTGAGGAAATGACTTGAAAACAACCTCGTGTGATTGGCTGGTGGTTTTCTGCTCCCCGGCAACCTTGGACTGGACTAACGTGCCTTTCAGCACATAGTAGGCTTCGTCTCCGATTTTCTTGCCGTCGCCCCGCTCTACCGTTCCCTTGAAGTCGAACCAGATGCCGTGGACCGTCTTGGTGCTAAAACTCAGCTTGTTTCCATCCAGCTTGCCATCTTTGAAGAAATGATCGAGAAACAGGCCGCGGTCCGTTTCCGTGTCGCCATAACGCGAAACAAATCCCGTGACCTTGCCCTCGTCCTCAATGTTGATTTGCACAAACTCGCCCTCCTGCAAGAACGCGTAAGTGCCTGAGTAGTCCGCGGCCGGGGCGGGTGGAGTCTGAGGCCCAGGCTGGGCGAGCAGGGAGAAGTGCAGCCAGACGGTGGACCAAAGCAGGAACCGCTTCATGGGAGTATTAGAGCACAAGCAAGCGTTGACGGAACGGAATGGAAAACATCGGCGCGCGGATGCTAGCATCTCCGACATGCGAAAAGTGATGGTCGCGCTTCTGCTGGTTGTCCTTCCCTTGCCTGTGGCTTTCGCCCAAACTCCCAAAAAGATCTATACCTATGCCATCCAGGAAGGCTTTGTCGATAGTCACGGCGCGCTCATCTATTACATGTCGGTCGGGCAGGGAACTCCACTGATGATCATTCATGGTGGCCCGGGGGCGTCCCACAGCTACTTTTTGCCCTACTTGCTCCCGCTGATGCGCACTAACCGGCTGGTATTCATTGATGAGCGGGGTTCGGGAAAATCGTCGAAACTTGAAGACGCGGGCCAGTACAACGTGACCAACATGGTCGAGGACATCGAAACCGTCCGCCAGGCGTTAGGACTGGGCAAGATCAGTTTGCTGGGCCACTCCTTCGGAGGGCCATTGGTCGAAGCCTACGCCTTCAAGTATCAGCGCCATCTTTCGCATTTGATCCTGGCCAGCACCTTCGCCAGTACCAAAGAGCTGAACGCTGCCTTGAGCAAAATGAAATCTGCAATGTCGGCGAAAGATCGCGAGCGAGTGGATTCGCTGGAAGCGGCCGGCTTGTTCGGCCAAGGCGCGATTTTTGAGCACGGGCGTTATCCCGAAGAGTACGCAAAGCTGGCATGGGGCATCGGTTATTTCCCATATCTTTACCAAAAACATCCCGACCCAACCTATGATCCGACGGATGGAAACAAGAGCACAGCCTGGGACGTTTACCGCGAGATGTGGGGTTCGCACGGAGAGTTCGTAGTCGATGGCAACCTGACAGAAGTGGAATACGTAGACAAGCTTTCGCAAATCAAAGTGCCCACCTTAATTATTGTCGGCGACCACGATGAGAGCGATCCGAAAATGTCGGAGGAGATGCACGCCAAAATTGCCGGGTCCAAGCTGGTCCTCCTGCCCCAAAGCGGCCACATGACGTTTGTAGACCAGCCCGATAAGTTTCTGACTGCTGTGAGAGAATTTGTCGCCAGGTAGTAGGCTGACGCTTCACCCCTGTGTAACTCTGTGTTCCCTGTGGTTTAAGGTTTTGACTTCTCTAACCACAGAGACCGCCTCGAGGAAGCTGAATGATCAAATGGGTCGAACTCACCGTAGTGGCTAAATCTCCCGCCGATTTCAAATTGTTAGAGGGTCTGTTGTTCTCTCTTGGCTTGCGGCGAGGGCACGCGGACGAAAACGCGGACGGTCAAGCAGCCGAGTTTTTTCCCTCGCGACTCAAACTTGGGGTCATCCGCAAGAAGAAGGAATGGACCGCCGCCGATCTTTACTTAACGGTGTCCGATCCCGACACCGCCTTTGAGCTGGTCCGTGGCCGCAAATGGGAAATCCTGGACGACCATTCCGGCCCCGAACAGTCCCACCTAGCCAGATCATTCAGCTTTAAATTGCCGGGTGGAACTCACATCGCCGTGTTAGGACCTCGCGTGGCCGGCGCGACCCTCGACAACGACTTGGAGGCTCTTGAAGGCAATCTGATTGCGACCGGGAAACGCTTTGCGGTGGTGGTGAGCCGGTTCAACTCCTTCATCACCGAGCGATTGTTGGCCGGGGCGCTGGATGGCCTGATGAGAAGCAGGGCCAAGCTTAAGCCGGACGTCTCGATCGTTCGCGTTCCGGGTGCGTTTGAGATTCCTTCCGCCGCGCGCGCCCTGGCCGAGACCAAAAAATACGATGCCATCCTCTGCCTCGGCTGTCTGCTGCGCGGCGATACCGCGCATTACGATGTAATCGTGAATGAAGTTACGCGCGGAATCGGTCAATCCGCTCAGGAGACTGGCGTTCCTCATGCGTTTGGAGTTTTAACCTGTGACACGCTTGAGCAAGCCATTGATCGCGCCGGCCTGAAAATGGGGAACAAAGGATTTGAAGCAGCCTTGGCGGCAGTGGAGATGGCCAATCTTAGGAAAGCTGTCAGCTCTCAGCTTTCAGCTTTCAGCCCGAGCAAAAAGACTTCATTCAATAAGAAGTCTCTCCGAAAAACCAGAAAATCGTGATCAAACTTCGCGACCTGTTCCTACTGTAAACTCAATACTTCAGATGACAGCTAAAAGCTGATAGCTGAAGGCCCCATGGGAACCCGCCGCAAATCTCGAGAGCTCGCGCTGCAAATGCTCTTTCAGGCCGACATGGGCAAACAAAGTGGCGACGATGTCCGCCGCACGTTCTGGAAAGAGCGCGATAGTGTTGACGCCGATGTGCGTGGATTTGCCGAAGACCTGTTCCGCCTGGCCCTCGACCGCACCGGCGAAATTGATTCCTTAATCGAAGGTCATGCAGAGCACTGGCGAATGGAACGCATGGCCGCGGTAGACCGCAATATTCTGCGCGCCGCAGTGGCCGAGCTGCTTGGGTTTCCCGCAACCCCACGGGCTGTTGTGATCAACGAAGCCCTCGAAATCGCCCGCAGATTTTCTAGCCCGGAGTCCGTTCAGTTCATCAATGGTGTGCTGGACAGCGTAGGGAAGCAGATCTCTAAATAGTTTACCCAACCTCTTCACAATGGGGAGAGAGGGTTTCACGGTTTGGCGGCCATCAGATTCGCGCGGCAGGTAAATGTGGTGGAGATCCCAGTCTTGGCGTGGCACAGACTCTGCGACAAGGTGAACTGATTGGTGTCGGCATTGATCGCGGTGTCCAAAGCGTGGACCGAACTTACGTTGGTCATCGTGTCTTGGGCGAGGACATAAAGCGTCTTGCCGTCGGTTGAGAGGGAAGCTTGAAGGGGAACAGAGTTTCCGGAAAGCTGGATGGTTGAGGTGGTCCCGCTGTCGATGTTGAAGACCACGATATCGTTTAAATTACTGGCGAGAAGATAAGCGCGTTTTCCACTTGAAGCTACGATGAATTGAGTTGGCGTCAAATTTCCCAGGCCAAAATTGGAAGACGACCCGGGCTGGTTGATCACCGTGGGTAGTCCCCCGGGAAGGGGCGGGGTCGCCGACGGGGCCGGCGGCGCGCATCCCATGGCCGTGGCGGTCACCGGGAAGCCAGCACTTGGTTTGCCCATCGTCGTAACGTCGATGGACTCGACACCCGTGGTATTGACCGCGAAAATTTTTGTGTTATCGGGCGAAGCCTTCATAAAAATAGGCGCGAAAGTCAGCGGGACATCTTCTGAAGACCCACCATCGTCGAGGCCCGGTCCGTTATCGCAGGTCTTAAGGACGGTAAGTTTATTGGCCGATGAACCACCACCCAGATAGGCAAACGCCCCATCGGCTAAAAATGTCACGGCATTACCCAGCGCCGGAAAAGAGACGTTTTTGAGAGCTTCGGTCGGCGAGTAAATGTATAAGCGATTGCCCGCAAGGATATACGCTTTCGAACTATCCGGAGCGAACTCTGCGGCGGTTGCTCCAACGATGGGCAGCGCCGTCGCCGAACTCGTAACCACAAAAACTTGGTTCGGCGTATCCATAGTATCGGAGACAATTACTTTCTGGGAGTCCGGGGAAACGGCCAGGATCTTTCCCGCCGCGCCGGCAACGGGAGTGACGGTGGGCGCAGTCGTCGTATCTGAGGCAGGCGTTACAAGCGACAAGCCAACCGTTCCCAGCCGGCTCGAATCCGTTCCCAACAGAGCCCTTGCGCCTTGCCGGTCGAACTGGAGCGAGTTCGGTACCACCGGCAAGTCCACCCCGACTCCGGTAATGCCGGTGGCGGTATCGATCGGCAAGATGGCGCTGATGCAGTTGTCATCGTTGACGACCGCTTGGGTCACGGGATCCGGCACCCCACATTCGGTGCTCGCCAGCCAGACGCTTGTGGTTGCAGCCGCGCCATTTGCCGATCCGGTCCCGGTCGCTGTGATCACGTTTTGCGGGTAGATCGCACGTGGAGAGGGGAACCCAAAATTACAAGTTGGCGGGGTGCAGGAGCCGATTACGGTTGCGCTCCCGGGCCGGACCGATGCGACCGTTCCCCCAGCCGCAGTAAAGGCGGACGCATTCGAAGTGCTCCACAACAGTGAAATTCCTGTGAGCTGGGTATCGGAGGAGTCGGTTACCGTGGCAGTAATGGTGGTGGAGCCGTTCTGTTCGATAATCGAGGTTTGGTCCGTGTTCTGGACCGTCAGTGAAATGGACTTTACCGGGCAAGTGACGATCTGAATTGGCGGGCTGTTGACCCCGGAAATGGAGGCAAAAATCCCAGTCATTCCAGGGTTGTTTGCGACTGCCTTGACTTGTCCGGATTGCAGGCCGCTGCCCACAGTGGTCAGGATAACGACAGACGCCGAGCTATTAAGGGCCGTCCAACTGAAAGGTCCCACGGTACTCGTGATGTCGAGACCAGGTGCGGGGCCCCCGGCTTGGTTGTACGCGGTGGCCTGGAAATTGAGACTTTGCGTGCGTGAAAGGCCCACTGCGCCGGGAAAAGTCGGTCCCAGCTTGCAAATGTCCGCCGAAACCGTTTGTCCGGGTACTTCGGAAATGGCAATGCTATCAATATGTTGATGCACATGCACCGTGGCAGGCGGGCTGCTTACTCCTGCCGAAGTGGCGGTGACCTGTGCCGTCCCCACCGGGCCAGGAGTGCAGATTTGAGGGTTGGTTAGCGAATCCCATTTCCCCGCGCAAGCCAATCCGCTGGCTGCAACCTGAACCACATTTGGATTGGTGGAAACAAAGGAGATAAGCGGTGAAGGGGACAGCGGTGTACCCCCTTGATCTTCGGCGGTTGCGGTGAAGGTGGCCACACCCCCAATTTCAAGCGCGAGGTCCGGCACCGGAGTCAAGGCCACAATCGCGGGAATCACGACTTGAGCGGGGGGTGTCGTTACGCCGCTCCCACAACCAAGACAGACCAATAGAAATGACAAAGCTATGACCGCGATGCCACAAGAACCCAAACGACGCATGCATCCTCCCCGCTCCGCTTAGGTGTAGAGCGAGTGATCGACGATTTTCAAAACGTTCAGTTTAGAGGCTAGTTCCAGATTCAGCAAGCGACCTGTAGGGCGGGCATGGGGCGGGCGCTCCAACCCACCCTGCCGCCAGCGCCATAAACATTCATTAAAGAAAAATCTCCCATAATTCATGCGTCTTGACGCTCCCGGCAGGCGGACAGGAGTGTCCGCCCCACCCCAGGACCCATTTTGCCAGTGAGATGCGTCAAGATGGTGTTGACGATGTGCGATCCAAGTTGTTATATTCATAAGGTTCCGCGAGTCATTCTGGGTTGCCTGTACGTGGTGGGAGTTGGCTGTATCGCAACAAACCCAAGGTAAATGCAGCTGGTTTTGATGAA